>CAIRUC010000098.1 GCA_903881665.1 uncultured Bacteroidota bacterium
TGGTTCCGGGGTGCTCAATGGCAGTCTTTGGACCGTCACCGTTGAATTACAATTTTATGTTTTAATTCCAGTTATCTACTGGATTCTTTCGAAAGCCGTGAAATATAAATCTAGTCGCCATTTAGTTTTAATTGGAATGATTTTTTTCTTCTCTTTGACGAATGTTACGAATTATCAACTCCATGAACACTATCCACAATTAATAATCTCAAAATTCGTTTATGTTTCATTTGTATCTTGGATCTACATGTTTTTGATAGGCGTTTTATCACAACAAAATTTTTTAATATTATACGACTTTGTTAAAGGAAGGGCCATTCAATTTGTTGTCGGATACGTAATTATTGTTTCTTTATACACCCACTTTTTGCATTGGCCAACAGGAAATGATATTACTCCAATTTTATTCCCATTCTTGGCTCTTGCCATACTTTCAATTGCGTATACGGCACCATATTTAAGCGATCGCCTTTTGAATAAAAATGATATTTCTTATGGTGTTTATATTTATCACATGCCTATTATTAATATCATGATGTATTATGGGCTGACTTCAAAAATTGTATATGTCTTAGCGGTTATAATTATCACGATCGTAATCGCCTGTCTTTCTTGGCTATGCCTCGAACGCATCGCGATTCGTAAAAAGAAACACCCTCTGGTTGCGGTCCTAGCAAGCCCATTAAAAGGGTTCGTAAACTAGTCATTTTTAATTACAAAAATACTGTAGTTTCGCACGAAGCAAGTTTTAATAATCAAACACCGAATAAATTTATAAAGAGCACGCTTAATGAACTATTTTAAAATTATTGGCATTCTAATCATCGGAATATGTTTGTTTGGATTTCAAGAAAGCGTAGCCACGAAACCGATTGATCGGCCGTCTCTTGTTTTACTTTATGACGTATTACCTGACTTAAATGCAATTACACGAGTTCAGTCCCTTTCAGCCAAGCAATTTTTTATTCTTTATCAGGGCTGCGACCCACAATCATTAAAATCTGGGGTGATTGATATTCCCTCGGTATTAATAGCTATACAAAAACAAACCGGAGGTCAGTTGCCCGAATGGGGCATGTTGGATTTTGAAGATCCCTTTAATTCGGATCTTCAAAAAGAACCTTCATCACTGGAGTGTAAGCGCGCTCTAAACTCCATGATTGAAACTGTGCGGGCGGTAAAGAAAAATTATCCAAACACAAAGTGGTCTTATTATGGCGTTCCTTGGTTGCCTTACTGGATGGAGGGTAAGGGTTGGGCTACTGCAAATAATGAAACAAAGAAAACCAGGCTGGACCAAGCAGCTCGGGTCTATGCTCCTCTTGTGAATGAATTAGATTGGATTAGTCCAACAATTTATCCCATGTATGACCCCCTTTTGTTTCCAACAGATCAATCGAAGTCAATCGTGGAAGAAGGACGTGCATGGAGAATGGCCCAAGTTGGACTAGCCAAACTTCTATCTTCTGGAAAGCCAATTATTCCAACCATCTGCCCCTATTGGACTCCGGGGGGCAAAGCGCCATTTTGTGAGATTGTTCCTTCCAAATCCGTTATTGACGACCAAGTCGCACCGGCCGTTTCTATGGGTGCAAGCGGAATAGCTGTTTGGACGTCGATAAATTATTTTATTCAGCAAACAGTAAATGTCTCAACAACAAGTTCTCCAGACGAGACAAATTTTGGCTCCGCTGAATGGCGTAAAGCGTTCACTATAAACTATTTTAATAACAAGCCCCCTTTAGATTGGTCTGATCCACAAGTCAAGCAAGATTTGATTCAAAAAACCTCAAGAACTATTGCTGATACATTTAATAACATACGATCATGGGAACGATTTATGGGCTCTCAAAATTGATGTATAAAACATGTTTGCAAATAATTCCAGGCGTGATTCAACCTCGCGTCTCTATCACCTTGAAACCTTTATTTATGGCGCAAAACACATCGCAGAAAAAAAACATAGTCACACTCAGTGAAACCGCTATAGCCAAGTGCCGCGACGAAAGATCAATTATAAACTTTATACCAGATCAAATGCATGATGGTCGAAGGTAAAGCCTTGATGATTTCGACCAACACATTGGTAAAGCAATGACTAGGAGGTGAGTGGTTCGTTCGACTTCAGCAAAGTGATTGAACTGCTCACTCGATTGTCGATTACTGATAGCAAATCTTTGATGAACAATGTTGACAATGGCCTTCGATTAATGTCTTGCAAATTAGATGGGGGATCTATCGAGAGGTGGCGAGTCATAACTTTAGTCAAACAGGAAACCCAACTGAAACCGCGTTTAGAGAGTCCTACAACGCCTGAATTCGCGCTGACTGTGCTAAAACGTACGTCTTCGAATAGCTTAAAGACGCTTAGAAATGTTGACAAAATCGAGAAGTAACTAAATTAACTACCTGCGCAGAGTGCGTTGGGCATAATTACAAACGAGGAGTTGACTGCATTAAGTCAAAAGAATTAGGTCTTGGTGGGGCAAAATATCTGTATGAATTTTGCTCTAGTTTGAGATTGAGACCGGAAGTAACGTGATCTCTAGGGGACTAATTTATAGGTCCACGGCGTTGAAATCGTACAACACATAATTATTTATAAATTTGAATTAGAAGGTTTATGAATGGCACGCTTTGTAATTTTCACAAATACTAATTGGTCGGAAGCCCCGCGTATTCGACATCAATTAACTCGACTACTTCTAAAAAAAGAGCACGTTATTTCTTTTTTTGAAAAACCACGTTTTCTATTTCGAACAGGCGCCCTAGATTTCATAACTTCAGAATCAGATCTTTTATTAGTTCAAATTAAACAACTTATTAATCATCAGTTGCGCGTTATTCCTATTTTTCACTGGTTAAATTCCGTTATTGTAAAGTACTATATTCGAAAGCGTTTGAAGCGAGGACTTCATGATTCTAAAACCGTTATTATAAATTTTGCTTATGATTATTTTTTTTTAA
>CAIRUC010000099.1 GCA_903881665.1 uncultured Bacteroidota bacterium
ATCTTTGGTTGCTTTCAAAAAAACTTCGAATTCTGACTCGTTAATTTTAACAATAGATTTTAGCTTCATAATTGTGTTTAACTTATAAAAAGCACTATGCAAGGCCGCGAAACGTTGCATAAACTAAAGACCATTGAAAGAGTTATAGCCCTCGAGTAAAATAAAAAAGGGAACCATAAGGCTCCCTTTTTACATTGGAATAGGACTTGTTATTTTTTGCCTTCCGCAATAACAGGCTCTTGGTATGTCTTTGTTACTTCTGCAGAAATTGCTGATTTTTCAATTCTTACTTTTACATTATTGTCGATTTCAAGTGTAAATGTTTTGTCTTGAACTTCTACAATTTTCCCATGTATGCCACCAATAGAAACAACGCGGTCTCCTTTACTTAGCGACTCTTTAAAGTCCTTTTCTAGTTTCGCTTTTTTAGTTTGAGGGCGAATCATGAAAAAGTAAAATACGATCATGATTAAGGCAATAGGTATAATTTGCTGAAAGGCACTTCCTCCGCCTGCTTGTAATAAGATGTTTAACATAGTAATGATTTTAGTTTGATGTTGTTTTCTTGGGATGTATAGTTATTTAATTACTTCTCCTGATATGGTTAACACTTTCGTGTTGGGGATTGTATTAGCTAACAAGGTAACTGTTTTTGCAATTTGTCCGCTTATGCCTGTGCTATTGAACGTTACTTTAATAACGCCTTCTCCTCCTGGAGCAATTGGATCTTTAGGATATTCAGGCTGAGTACATCCGCATGATCCTTTTGCTTGGGTGATAAGCAGCTCGCCTTTTCCACTGTTTTTAAAGCGAAATTCGTGGGTAGCAGAGGCACCAGTTTTTAGTGTTCCAAAGTCGAATGAGGTTTCCGAAAATTCAAAAGCAGGCATTTTCGATGAATCGGTAGCGCCATTAGCTGTTGCCGGATTATTTACAATTTCAGGATTGATTTTAGTTTCTTCACTTCCCTCTGTTTTATTATTACAGGCAACAACCATCAGTGTTGCGAGGGTGCATAAAATGAGCGTGCTTTTTTTCATGATGATTATTCTAATAATCCGCGTCCGGATTTTACAATTTTACCTTGATCTTTTAACTCAATAACAAGTTTATCGATAACCCCGTTAATAAACGATTTGCTATTTGGTGTGCTATAATCTTTAGAAATATCGATATACTCGTTGATACTCACTTTTATTGGAATTGAACTTTGATGAAGGATTTCGCAAAGTGCCATTTTCATCAATATGATATCCACCATTGCAATTCTATCTGCATCCCAATTTTGAGTTTTCTCTCCAATTATTTGAGTGAAGTAGGCGTCGTCTTTAATGGTTTGCTTTACTAATTCACGCATAAATTTGATGTCATCTTCTTCATCCTTGTAAAGAGGAAGAAGTTTGAATTCGCCAGTATTTTTACCTCCGTCGAGAGTTTTAGATATCATGATTTCCATTAAATCAAGACTTTCTGCCCAATAAATGGTACGCTCTTCTAACAAGGAAACAACGAATTCTTGACGCGTAAATATTTCCTGAAACATCCAATTAACAAGTTCGATGTCTTGTTTAACCGAAGTGGTTTCTGATGAACTATAAGTCTTGTATTGGTCGGTTTGCCGTATTTGGAAGAATGCTTTCTTCACTACATCGTGATCGACTTGCCAAGAAATCTTATTGTCTTTTATCTGCTTTAGAAAATGAGATGACTTTTCGAGCCAAGCAATAAATACATTTTCTTTTAATAAGCGATTCGCTGATTTTCTTTTGCCCGTTACAGCACTTGCAGGTAAATCGGAATAGTACATTTCTTCCTGCTCTGCCATCTCAACAAACATCTGTAAAATAAATAAATACAGTTCGAAGATTTTTTTTGTGCCGTTCAGTAACTCTTGTTCTGTGCGCACCATATCCCTGCTGTCCGATTGGTAATATGCGTAAAGGGCTTGCATTACCCGGATGCGAAGGTGTCTTCTGCTTAACATGTTTTGAGAACTAATTTTATTATTGATGGAGATTTAAAAATAACTTTTAATTACAATCAAGACCGATATTATTTCTCTCTCCGAAAAAAATAATATCGGTCTTGTTGCTGATTTCGTTATGCAACGAATTTATTTACTTGACTTAACTTTGCTAATATCTGAAATACGCTTCTCTGCCATTTTCATAGCCGCCAGTTGGGTATATATTCCGTCTTCTTGCGCTTGCTTAAGAATATTTAATGTTACGTTGAAGATATGTTCAGTTTGAGAAATCGCACGTTGACGGTTATATCCGATTAACTCAGAGTAAACGTTAATTAGTCCGCCGGCATTGATAACAAAGTCGGGAGCGTAAACGATTCCTTTTTCAACCAACATTGGTCCGTGAATCGTTTCATCGGCTAACTGATTATTAGCGGCACCAGCGATTACGGAGCATTTTAATTGGTTAATATTTTCAGTGTTTAAGGTAGCCCCTAATGCACATGGAGCATAAATATCAATGTCTAATCCGTAAATGCCATCATTCGATACAATTTCAGCACCATGTTCTTTTGATACTTTTCTTAGCTGCTCTTCGTTTATATCTGCAATATAAATAATAGCACCTTCTTTCTTAAGATTCATTACAAGGTTTTCACCAACGTGACCAACACCTTGAACCAAAACTTTTTTGCCATTTAAATCTTCATTTCCCCATGCAAACTTTGCCGCAGCTTTCATTCCCATGTAAACGCCATAAGCAGTTACAGGGCTAGGATCACCGCCGCCACCCATCGACTCAGGCAAGCCGGTAACCGATTTGGTTTCCATTGCAATGTATTCCATATCCTTGGTGCTAGTTCCAACGTCTTCGGCTGTGATGTACTTGCCGTTAAGGTTGTTTACAAATCGACCAAATTTGCGAAAAAGTGCTTCTGATTTTTGCGTTTTGCTGTCGCCAATGATTACCGCTTTTCCTCCTCCAAGATTCAATCCTGAAATGGCGGCTTTGTATGTCATTCCACGTGATAAACGCAATACATCATTCAATGCTTCCGCCTCCGTTTTATACATCCACATTCGAGTTCCTCCTAAAGCTGGACCAAGAACGGTATTGTGAATTGCTATAATAGCTTTTAATCCTGTTTCAGGATCATGGCAATATACCACTTGTTCGTGGTGACTGTTCGAAATACTATCAAATACATTGCTGTTTAACGGAGCGATAATCTGCTGCTTTTCTTTCACGTCTATCATGAAGTTGATTTTTTCAATTGAGGGGCAAAGGTAGAGTTTTTATCCCTTTGGTAACAAGTAAAAGACACTAGAAATACTGTGATATTTGATAGCTAAAGTTTATACCTTTACATTCTTGTATTTCAACCAGATAGTCTTTTCGTTTAAAGAGCCATTGTCTCTGAAAATCAATATATTGTAAAGTGAAGCATTTAAAAACAATCAATAAATATTTTCTAAAATACAGCCGACATCTGTTTTTAGGGATTCTTTTTGTCACTATTTCTAATTTATTCGGGATATTTCCCGCTCAAATTATTCGTAATGCATTGGATGTGGTTGCTCATAATCTTAACACAATTCATCTTTTTGCAGGATATGATTTGATGGTTGAAGAGGATCATTTGCTTTCGTATAGCTTATTGTTATTTGGAATTATATTGATTCTCATGGCAATTCTGAAGGGTGTGTTTATGTTTTTTATGCGTCAAATGATTATTGTAATGTCGAGGCATGTTGAATACGACCAGAAAAATGAAATTTATGCTCATTATCAACGTCTTGGACTTGATTTTTACAATCAGAATAATACGGGTGACATGATGAATCGAATTAGTGAGGATGTAGGACGAGTAAGGATGTATGTAGGGCCTGCTGTCATGTATTCGATTAACATGTTGATGATGTTTATACTGGTTATTTGGGCGATGTTTAGTGTAAATTCTAAATTAGCTTTTTTTGTATTGTTGCCTTTGCCGCTTATGTCGTATTTGGTGTATCATGTGCATGATAAAATAAATCGTAAGAGTGAGGCAGTTCAAGCTAAGCTTTCTGATATATCTACCTTTATTCAGGAGACCTTTTCGGGTATCCGCGTTTTAAAGGCCTATTCGCGCGAGGATAGTTTTGTGAAAACATACCATCAGCAAAGTTCCGAATACCGCGACCAATCAATGGACTTGGTGAAGGTAAATGCGATGTTTATGCCGAGTATGTTGCTGTTAGTGGGTGTTAGCACAATCCTTACTATATATATAGGCTCATTGCAGGTAATTAACGGACAAATTACAGTTGGCAATATAGCTGAATTCGTGATTTATGTAAATATGCTTACATGGCCGGTGGCCTCTTTGGGTTGGGTGGTGTCAATTGTTCAACGGGCGGCGGCTTCGCAGCAACGCATCAATGAGTTTTTAAAAACAGAACCAACCATTCATTCCGGTTCCTATTGCCCTGCTTCAATTAATGCTTCAATCGAGTTGAAAAACGTTTCTGTTTCTTTTGTTCATTCCGGCGTTAAAGCACTCGATAATATTTCGTTTTCCGTATCGGCTGGATCTTCTCTTGGCATAATTGGTAAAACAGGTTCAGGAAAATCGACTTTAGTGAATACGTTATTACGTTTAATTGATCCCGATAGTGGCGAGGTGATGCTTGATAATCGTAACTTAAAGGATTATGATCTTACTGCATTTAGAGATAGGGTAGGGTGTGTGCCTCAGGAAGTATTCTTGTTTAGTGATTCTATTGTTGAGAATATTGCTTTTGGATTAACGAAAAATTACACAACTGACCAAGTAGAACAAGCGGCGAAAGATGCAGTAGTTTATGAAAATGTGATGGAGTTTCCTGATGGGTTTAATACCGTAGTGGGAGAGAGAGGAATTACGCTTAGTGGCGGACAAAAACAACGAATTTCGATTGCTCGTGCTATTATTAAGTGTCCAGATTTGTTAATCTTCGACGATTGTTTATCAGCAGTAGATACAATTACGGAAGAAGAGATTTTATCGAATCTGAATCGTATAATGAAGAACAGAACGACCATTTTTGTGAGCCATAGGATTTCAACCGTAAAGAATGCCGAACGCATAATTGTACTCGATCAGGGTAAGATTGTAGAAGAAGGAACCCATGATTCACTGTTGAAATTGGGTGGGCATTATGCCGAATTGCATGAAATGCAGCTCCTTGAAGAGCAACAATTATTGGAATAATTTCATTTTTTTGAACAATAACCTTTATTACTGAAAGTATTTTTTATTATTATTGCGATGTAATAAACCATTAACTATGAGCGATTACGATCAAATTCAACCAAGAGATACTTTCTTCTCTAAGCGTATCAGGGCAGGCAAACGTACTTATTACTTCGATGTAAAGGCTACCCGAGGAAACGATTACTATATCACTATTACTGAAAGTAAGCGTAAACCAGGAGAGAGCGAAGATCGTCCCTTCTTCGAAAAGCATAAACTCTTTTTATATAAAGAGGATTTCGAGAAGTTTTCCGATGGACTAACTGAAGCATTAGATTTTATTAAGCACCGCAGATCAGGAGAACCTTCTGACGAACTTGTTAATATGCAGGACGTAACTGAAACAGAAGTATTAGATGAGGAGATTCCCACATCAGGAACTGGGTATACAGATTTGAATTTCGAAGATTTAAGTAAATAAAAACGAAGAACAACATAAAAAAAGGCAAGCAATTCGTTTGCCTTTTTTTATGCGTGTATAGCTTACATTAAATTTTCGAGCTCTCGATTTATTAATATCTGAATTGCTTCAAGTTCAGGAATGATTGCATTGAATCGATTATTTAGTGTTTCTAAATGATTCCTGTTTTTTAAGTCTTCAGTAAAAATGGTGAGTTGTTCAATTAATTGGTCGGAGGCCAACATTTTTATGGGGGATTTAATTTTATGACTAGCCTGAAAAACTAAATCCCAATTTCGGTTTGCTAATCCGCTTTTAATTTCTTCGTGTAGGGTAGGCAACTGACTACTTAACATGAAAAGAAAGTGTCTTACATCTTCTTTGTTACCTCTGAAAATAGCATAAATTTTTTCAATACCCTGATGGTGTTCCGATTTGCTTATTAATTGAATGTCTTCGAGTGAAAAATCATTAGGGTGACATAAATTACTCTGCAATATTTCTAATAAATCTTGTGGACTATAGGGCTTGGTTAAGTAATCATCAATACCTGCAGCTTTTGCTGCATCTCGATCTTCTTCTGATGCATTTGCAGTAAGTGCAATAATGATGATTTTTTTACTTTTCGTCTTTTCTGAATTCCTTACGGCACGACTTAATTCATAGCCGTCCATGCCAGGCATTTCTACATCAGTTAGTAATACATCAAAATCTCGTTGTTGTAGCATCTTAAATGCATCTTCACCATTGCCCGCTAATTCGATAAATTGAACACCAAGATTTTGAAGAATTCGTTTGCCCAAAAACTGATTTACCCGGTTGTCGTCAACCAGTAATACAGAAAAGGAGGGAGACATAAATTTTGACCCGAATGTTTCAGAAGAAGAAATTTCCTTGTTCATATTGTTTGTAGGTAGCTAAGTTACGGCTTCCTTCCTATCGAAACAAAGTAATTGATCCCAGAATTTTTCTTTTCACTTTAGATCCTTCCAAATCAAGGCCTGTAAAATTTAATCGATAAACATAAACGCCGATGGGTGCAACACTGCCTTCAAATTTTCCATCCCATGCCCCAGAAGGATCTTCTGTATAAAATACGGTTTGTCCGCGACGATTTTGAATTCGTAAGCTATAGGAAGTTACATTGTTTACAAATGCTCCAAAGTAATCGTTGATGCCATCTTCATCAGGTGTAAATGCATTCGGAATAAAAATCGTTGGTTCACATACTTCTGCAACATCCAAGTATGCAGTTGATGTGCATCCGTTACTCCGCGTTATAGTACACGAATAGAATGCAGGGTGTTGTATTGTTAATGATGAAGTTATTTCATTTCCTGGTTTCCAAAAATAACTGTCGGCAATAGGGGCCGTAAGTGTTAATGAATCATTTATATAGAAACAATACGTTGAGTCTTCTCCTAATGTGAAAATGGGGTTCGGTAAAAAGTCGGTGATACGTATTGTATCACTTGCAATACATCCAAGATTTTCTACTTGTACAAAATAAGTTCCCGTATCGCGTACATAAAGGTATGAATTGGTATCCGAATTCGACCATTCGTATTTGATCACATCAAATCCAAATGCATCTAGCTTAATTGAATCATTACGGCACAACATTGAGTCGGGTCCTAAATTAATATACGGAGCAGGTACAATGGTTATTGTTACACTATCGGTAACAAATAATCCGTTGAGGTAATACTTGGTTGGTACCGTGGGCGTAATATTTAAGAATGCCGATAAGCTGAGGGTGTCTGATGGATTATTTTCGTTGCTCCACCAAAATGGCACATTACAGTTTGCATAGAGAGCGGCAACTTCTCCCGGACAAATAATAGTATCTCCAGTAATTTCTACGGTTTCTGTTACCGGACGAACTACTACATCATCAATATAATAATATGCGCTGTTATCCATCGAAGAACATCCGCTATTTTTTGCGTTAAGATCTAGCTTTTGAAAAAGTGGTGAAGTATCATCTCTAAACACACCAATCGTAACATACGTTTCTACCCCGGTGGCCTGATAAATACCAGTTACTAATGTCCAATGACCAGTGTCACTTAAGATGTTGGCCGTTTCAATTTGTGGCGTGAAGTTAATGACACCGGTTCCACTTTGAATCGGAATGTTATTGGTGAATAATGCGCCAAGACGGTTACAACTAAAACGACTGCTATCGGCAAGTAATACCCAAAATTCAATTCTGTATAATTCATTCGCAATTAATTGAACCGATAAAGGAACCGAAATATATTCACGGTAATTATTAATAGGGTCGATCTGAATGCCTGCGTATGAATTTCCTGAAACATTTATGGGCGCATATCCGCCAACGTTATAAGGAACATTTACATTGTCACAAGGACCTATTGGTAACGATAATTGATTTGAATAAATATCTGGACTAGCATTTAATCCCTGCCACGGTGTGGCCAAGTTTAGAGATCCAGCTGTTGTAGGACTGCCTGATAACGTTTCGAAGCCAGGATTTGGCACCAAATTCTGAGCATGTAATTGCGAGCAAAATACCAGAGCTGCCAGTAATAATAATCGGAATAGGTTGGTAGTACTCATGGTTTGGTTAAGGTAATTTCTGTAATTTCTATTTTGCGTTGTAATGCCGCATCGATACTGTAAATTGATTGTGATTTATCTTTCGCATCATCACTTACTTTACCCGCTGCATGGGTTTCGCCGGCTGGGTCTTGTATTAATATCAATTGCCCATTGTCAACATACTTCATCAATTCTCCTTCACTCCATCGTTTCCAATAATTCAGTAAACTGCTAATTCGGCGGGCCGACAAAATTACGTTATAGTCGCTATCGGCCAAAGAACTTGCTCGTCCTTCTATCTTTAATTTAACATTTATTGAGGGATTTGACGAAAATACCATTTTAAGGCTGTTGCTGATTAATGTTAATCGTTTGTAATTTCCATTAATAGAATCGTTAAAGAACTTGCTAATCAATGTTGTATCGCTTTTAAAGCGTTGTTGTTTCTGGTAGGTAATTAGCTTTCCCAAATAGTTGTTAAACAGGTCTTCATACTGGCTTATCGTTGATGATTTCTTGCTTTTGGGATCAGGATAGTCGTTGTCGAAGTATAAACTAAGTGGCAATAGCGTCGATAATTGGCGAATAACGCTATCGGCAGGTGTTTCAGTATTAAAATCAAATTTAGGATCATCTAGTCCGTTTCGAGGAATGATGGGATCTATTTTATCTTGTTTAGTGGTATCTAGAGCTTTGTCGGCAATACTAAATATATCATAACAACAGGCATCACCTTCTATTTTAGCTGCTGGCGGCCGATTGCTTACTAAATAGCGACGACTCGATTTTCCATATGAATGGCTATAATATAAATCGTTATATCCGGTGTTAAAGGGGAAAGAAAGACATATCGCTTGGCCTATTGGTTCAGCGTTTCTAACAGCAATTTTATAGAGATCATAACCACCTAATCCTCCGCTACGATCGGAACTGAAAAATAATGTATCACCATTTTTGTCGAGGAAAGGGGTGATTTCATTATCGCTAGAATTTATAGTATTTCCAACATTCTTTGGTTTCGAATACACACCGTTTGCGTTTCGGTAACATGAATAAATATCGAGCTTTCCTTGCCCACCATTGCGATCGCTACTAAAAAACAATTGATATCCTTTGGTGATATCTGTTGTAATACATGGTTGTGTGGAGGTGCTATTGGCTGCGTTGATTTCACTATTTAGTTTAACGGCATTGCCAGGTTTCCCTTCATTTAATACCGACTCAAATAAATCACATTCGAGCACATTTTTGTCGTTGTATTTGCATCTGCAAAATACCATTATTTTACCATCTGGGCTTACCGAAATATTTGCATTATTATAAGCTGCCGAATTAATATTGTCGGCTAACGGTATAGCAGTGCCGTAGTTATTGTTTGTAATGATGCTCGATAATATTTTCGAGGTGGTTTGTGCGCCGTCGCCTTTCTTAGGGAATCGCATGCTAGAAAAATAGAGTATCGAGTCGTCAATGGCTATGGGCGCTACTTCCGAAAATCCACTATTAATGGATGCGTCTAGTGGTATTACATTTATCCATGCTGAATCGGAAGACTGTTTTTTTGATTTTTCTAATTCGGTAACACGCTCGTTAAAAGTGCTATCGTTTTCTGCTTTTAAAATATCAATCGCATCGCTATATCTTCCAGTTCGTTTTAGTAATTCACTACTCAATATTGTCGCCGATTGATGGGTTCCTTTGTCGATGGTATTCTTTCTTGCTTTTTCACTATTTAAGAGCGCTCTTGAATAATTGTTTACCGAAAAATAGGCATTTGCTTTTTTTAGAAATAGTTCAGCATCTTCAGTATATGCCGCAGCTTGTTCATAGAATCCTATTGCTGAAAAGCCATCATTTTTTATAATGCATTCATCACCTGCATTAATATATCCAGCCCTTGATTGCGCGTAATTAGCAACAACGGAGAATAATAAAATTAATAGGAGAAGGATCTTTTTCATTAATAAATTGGACAGGCAATTTTATGTTGTGTTGTTGATTTTATTTTGATTGATTGATAAATCAAGCTGAATTCGGGTCCACCTTTTCCATTGCTTGCTGTTTTCAAACCGCTGGTGTTAATGTCGTACGAGAATCCAATTCTGAATTTATTGTATTCAATTGCTAGAGTAGGAATAATAGCGTCTTTGTTTCTTAAAAATAATCCACCACTTACTGAGTACTTCGCCGTATTTTCATCTTTTAATAGCATTTTTACTTCGCTTCCTACTACCAATTCCGAGAATTTTAATTGTCGCGAATATTGAATAGCGGGTTGAAGTATCAACTGATTGTTTATTGAATATTGAAGTATGGCAAAATATTGGTTAAAGATGTTTTGAGGAACGGCGTCACCGCTATACATCTTTTGATCGGGACGATTGATATGTCGCAATTGCATTCCTGAATTTAATAGATATTTTGCCCTTCTTTTTTGAAACGTTATTCCAGCTCCGATATCTGCATTCGACAGTTTAGTGTTGTCTGGATTTTCTCCTGTAGCACTTCCAGGAATATAAATATCACCATCGTATTGATTGTCGAATGTGAGTTTGTTGAAGTCGATGCTCTTTTGAGTAAAGCCTAAGCTAAGACCGGCATTTATCGAGTAGATAGAATCTTTATCAATTGAAAATCGATATGCTGCATTTAGCGAAGCATTCAATAGGGATAGGGCGCCATCTCCTGCTTTATCGTGATTAATGAGTATTCCTGCTGCCCAGTTTTTTAATGTAGGTGAATAAGATTCTAATTTTTGATCAGCACTTATCGAAAAAGTTTGATAAGGAACTGTAACAGATGCCCATTGTCGTCGGTGGTTGGTTGCAATTCGTAAGTCTGATGACATAATGCCTGTGTTTCCTGCACCTAAATTCCCTGGACTATATTGAAATTGCGAATAGTGAAAATCTTGCGCATAACCATTTCGTGTATTCAAAAAGATGAATACAAAAAGAAACAAGTAAATGGCGAATTTTATTTTCACTTATCTTATTAGTGTTATATTTCCTTTTTTGAAAAAATCTTCTTTATTGTAGCAGGTTATTTTTAAGTAATAATCAAATACTCCTGGATCTACCGCTTTCCCATTGTATGTGCCATCCCATCCAATACTTGGATCGTTCGAAATGAATACTAATTCACCCCAACGATCATATACTTTAAGATCCATTTTTGAGATTGTATTACCTCTCACATAAAGCACTTCATTATTGTTATCGTGATTCGGTGAAAAGGCATTCGGAATAAAAATTTCAGGTTCTTCGCAGATTACTGGACGAATTTGAATTTTGATACTATCTGTATTGCTACATCCATTTTTATCGGTAAATAGTACAACATAAACGGTGGTGTCGATAGGACTTGCTGTGGGATTTGCTATTAACGCATTGTTTAATGTGGTAGTAGGTGTCCAGCTATACGTTGCTCCTGAAACATCAGGAATGGCATGCATTAAAGTGGATTGCCCGTAAAACAATTGAGTATGATCGGCAGTGGCATCAACAGAAGGAATCGAATCAGAATAATTTATGATTGCTAAGGCTGAAATACTACATCCATTATTATCGGTAATGGTTACTTGGTAGGTTCCCTCACATAAATTTACTGCAGTTGCCAACGATTGATTATTTGGATCCGACCATGCATAACTGTATCCTGGAACACCTCCATTTACTAACGTAGAGGCAGTTCCGAAACAAGCTCCATGACAATAAGCGGATGTAGTGATTGTTTGTTGTGTAATCGAACTAGGATTTATGATGATGTAATTGGCAGTTGTTGTACAACCATTTTTATCGGAAATTATTAATTGATAATTACCTGCACATAAGCTGTCGGCACTATTGCTAGTTTGATGATAAGGGTCGGACCATAGATATGAAAAAGGTGCCGTTCCTCCTGAATGCTGAACAGTTATGGAAGCATTGCAATCGCCATTACAAACAGGACTTTCACTACTAACTGTAGTAATATGCACTAATTCAGGCGCCGTAACAGTAAACGCAACTGTATCGGTACATCCTCTACTTGAGGTAGTAATTAATGTTACTACATAATTACCTGCCGTAGTATAAAGGTGCTGAGGATTGGCTAACGTGGAGGTATTGCCGTCGCCAAAGTCCCAGTGATGCAGCGCAATACTTCCGCTTAATACTCCTGAGCTATCGTTGAAATGAAAAGTATTGCTACATGTATCTCTTAAATAAAAAGCATATGTTTGAAAATTGGGGAGGATGGTAACAGTGCCTATTGTTGTATCGGCACAATTAGGATTGAACGAAGAATATGCAATTAATGTAACCGTATAAACTCCTGTATCGGGATACGTGAAAAGTGGATTTACATCGGTGCTGATATCTGTATTACCTGGCAACCCAAAATCCCATAAATACGAACCTGCATTTAAGCTAAAATTTTGAAAAAAAACTTCATAGTTATTACAATTAATAATTGGGTTTTGTATAGCAGCAACCACATAACTAGGACAAGGAACTACATTCAATTGGAAATCACGTTTCGTAATACTTAAGAATATTCCGTTTCTAAATTCTTTAGCACAAACGCCTACAACAAATTGACCGATTGTATTCGGCATGCAAGTTAATTCACCTGTTTGCGCATTGATTGCCAATGTAGGATTTCCATTCAAAATATTACCGGCATTATAAGGGCTTTTCCAATTTACATCGGCATATGGTGGAGGCGCCGGCGGCGAAGGCATAGGGTTAATCGTGTCGGCGCCTTCAAAAGGTGCACATAGTTCATACACGATCGAATCACCTTCAGCATCTATAGCGCTATGGTCAAAAACAAAAGGAATACCTGCGCAAATAAATGGAGGAGGCCAGTTTTTATAACGAGGATTACTGTTTTGCGAAAAGGTACTTGTTCCAGGAATGCTAGCTGTATAGGTAGCACCTGTAGCTTCGGGATTAATGATATTTAAGATGGTGTAATTTCTGCAACAACGTTGATATGATAATACATACCCTTGCGTAATAGGAGGTAATGTAACAGTATCGGTATAAGTTGTTCGTTCGTAACAAATATTGGTAGGAGGAATAAAGCAAGGCGAATTAATTGTAGGTGGAATTGTATCAGAACCAGTAAAATCCAATACTATTTCTTTCACCAATACATTGCTTACTGCATCGTAAATGCCCACAGAAGCGGGGTTGTCGAATGGAGGTATTCCATTATAACAATCGCGGTAAACAGTAAGCCAGATGCGATAAACATTGTTTCCGAGATATTGATAATTGAATTCACCACCTACAATATGAGTACCCTGCGAAGTAGTAACCTGCGTCAGCAACAGAATAACTAAAATAAAATAACGACGGAAATTTCCGATTATCTGCATTCTCAATATTAGTTATTTATTGGGTTAGAATCGAGTGTTATATTGCGAAATCTTTCAACGTTGATATGTTAATGTATGAAAGGCACTATTTCGACTGGCTAAATTGCTGATATATGTCAGCATTACGATTGATTATTGTTATTTCATGTAGCCTATTTTTTAATGAGAATTGCTTAAAATTTCACTTATGTCATTCTATCTATCTGTGGGCAAAGTTCCTCACAAGCGTCATACTGTTTTCCGAAAAGAGGATGGTTCTATTTATCATGAGGAACTAGTAGGTACTCAGGGTTTTAGCGGTGTTTCGTCATTAGCTTATCACTTGTATCCACCCACAAGAGTAAAGCAAAAAGGAGCGCCCTATTCGGTAGCGCCAGAAATTGCAATTGAAAATAGTTTGAATGCGATGAGTTTTCAAGGATTCAATGCAACGCCTAACGATGATTATATAAAAAGTCGTAAAGTGCTTTTTGTGAATGGCGATTTGCAAGTTGGCTTGGCGGCTCCCCAAAAATCGACTCCGTATTTTTTTAAAAATGCAGATGCCGATGAAATTCTTTTTATCCATCGTGGAGAAGGAAACGTTGATACTATGTTTGGTTCGATTGATTTTGGGTATGGCGATTATATAGTCATTCCTCGCGGTACCGTGTATCAAATCAACTTCAAGAATGAAGATAATTTATTATTGATAATAGAGTCTACCTCACCGGTATCGGTTCCAAACCGTTATACCAATAATGTGGGCCAATTTCAGGAGCATTCTCCTTTTTGTGAGCGCGATTTAAGAGTTCCTGCCAACTTAAAGACGCATGATCAAACAGGAGAATTCGATATTTTTATTAAAAAGAAGAATACTATTTTCCCTTATACGTATATGCATCATCCTTTCGATGTGATAGGGTGGGACGGATTTCATTATCCGTATGCGATGAATATTTTCGATTTCGAACCGATAACTGGTCGCATTCATATGCCACCTCCGATTCATCAGCAATTTGAAGCAGCAGGATTTGTAGTGTGTTCATTTGTGCCACGTTTATATGATTATCATCCGGATGCAATTCCTGCTCCTTATCATCATAGCAATATTGACTCTGATGAAATTCTTTACTATGTAGACGGTGATTTTATGAGTCGAAATAATATACAGAAAGGACAATTTACGTTGCATCCTGCGGGCATCCCACATGGTCCGCATCCAGGAGCTATCGAGCGAAGTATTGGACAAAAAGAAACGAAAGAATTAGCAGTGATGATTGATCCTTTCCGTCCGGTAAGTATCACTAAAGAAGCACTTTGCATGGAAGTAAAAGACTATTATAAAAGTTGGCTACCTGAAGCCATTACACAATAATTACAACCAATGGAAACCGCAAATTTAAAAGCAGCAACAAATTACAATTATGGCCTCGAAAAAATATTCAAAGAAGCCCAAGATTTCTTACCGATTAACGGAACCGATTATGTAGAATTATATGTTGGAAATGCGAAGCAAGCAGCTCACTTTTATAAAACAGCTTTCGGATTTCAGTCGTATGCTTATGCCGGATTAGAAACAGGAATGAGAGATCGAACTTCGTATGTTCTTAAGCAAGATAAAATCACATTAGTATTAACAACATCGTTAACTTCAAAATCGCCAATTGCCGAACATATTAAAAAGCATGGCGATGGAATTAAAGTAATTGCTTTAGGGGTTGATGATGCTCGAAAGTCGTATGCTGAAACTGTAAATCGTGGTGCAATGCCCTACTTTGAACCAATGGTTGTGCAAGATAATAATGGAGAAGTAGTGATTAGTGGAATTCAAACCTACGGTGAAACAGTGCACATCTTTGTTGAACGTAAAAATTACAATGGGATTTTTCTTCCAGGATATGTGAAATGGGAATCTGAATACAATCCATCTTCATGCGGATTAAAATACATTGACCATATGGTTGGTAATGTTGAGTTAGGGGCGATGAATAAATGGGCAAAATTCTACGAAGAAACAATGGGCTTTGCGAATCTCGTTACATTCGATGATAAAGACATTTCTACTGAGTACACGGCATTAATGAGTAAAGTAATGACGAATGGAAACGGCAGAATTAAATTTCCAATTAACGAGCCTGCAATGGGATTAAAAAAATCTCAGATTGAAGAATATATTGACTTCTATGAAGGTGCAGGATGCCAGCATATTGCGGTAGCTACCGACGATATCGTTTTTACAATTACGGAAATGCGAAAACGAGGAGTTGAGTTTTTATTTGTTCCAGGATCCTATTACGATACTGTTGCCGATCGTGTGGGCGATATTACGGAAGATTTGAATTTATTGAAGAAACTAGGCATTATGGTTGATCGAGACGAAGATGGATACCTCTTACAGATTTTCACTAAGCCAGTTGAAGATCGTCCAACATTGTTTTTTGAAATCATTCAACGTAAAGGGGCAAAGTCATTCGGAAAAGGAAATTTCAAGGCATTGTTTGAGTCGATTGAAGCTGAGCAGGCCAGACGCGGAACATTATAGTAAATGGTTTAGAATGGAAAGGGGGAGGCATTGCTTCTCCTTTTTTTGTAGGTATTGGATTTAAAATTACTTTTATACCCAATTGAAATAAAATATTCTATTATGCTTAAGAAAATCACTCTCGGATTAATCGTTATTTTGGCAATTATCCAATTTATAAAGCCAGCTCAAAATAGGGCAAGCGAGCAACAGCCGAATTCCATTACAATTAAATATCCTGCAACGGAGGTTGTGAAAAATGCCTTGGCCGTGGCATGCAACGATTGTCATTCAAACAATACGCGATATCCTTGGTACGCATCAATTCAGCCCATAAGTTGGTTTTTGGCCGATCATGTGAAAGACGGTAAACGCCACTTAAATTTTGATGAATTTTTAACGTATGAACCTAAGCGTATGGATCATAAATTGAAAGAGCTTATTGAGTCGCAAGAGGAAGGTTGGATGCCTATTAGTTCATACACCTTCATTCATAAGGATGCACTTTTAAATGCTGATCAGAAAAAAGCCATCCTCGATTATGCTAAAGAGGTAAGAGCTGCAGTTGGCTATGTGCCAACGGCCGACGATCTTGAAAAAGAAAAAGCGCGTAAAAAAGAATAGCGAAAACTAATTTTCTTTTAGTGAACTATTTTCGAGACATCTTTTTATGGCATCGAGTAGTTCTAGTTTTCTTACTGGTTTAAAAAGGTATTCATCGGCACCTAATTCTATGCCTTTATTTACATCACTATCTTCCGTTTTAGCCGTTAAAAATATAAATGGAATATTTTTAAGATGTGGATTTAGTTGAAGGGCAATTAAAACATCATACCCATTCATATGTGGCATATTTATGTCGCAAATAATTAAGTCAGGATGAATTGAATTTATAGCTTCAATTCCACTTTTCCCATCTTCAGCTGTTGTTACATTATATCCACTTAGTTCAAGTAATTCTTCAATATTGTTACGAAGTCTTTCCTCGTCATCTATGATTAATATTCTCACACTCATTAGTTCGTTTGTATAGGGAGTGAAATTTTTACGATGCAACCTTCGTTTTCTTCGCTAATAATTTCAACGGTTCCGTTGTGTTGTTCAATAAATTGTTTCACTATAACAAGTCCTAATCCTGTTCCTTTTATATGCTTTACATTAGAAGCTCTATAAAAGGATGTGAACAGTTGTTCTTGGTCGTTTTTAGGAATACCAACTCCTCGATCGATTACACTAATATCTACCTTGTTGATGTCGTAATTTATGTTTACTGCTACGAGCTCGCTTTTAGGTGAATATTTTATTGCATTGTTTATTAGGTTCGAAATTACATGATCGATTAGATTTTTATCGAATAGTAATTCTTTAAATTCGCCTAATTCAGTAATGGTTATTTTATGTGTAGCGTTTTTGCTTACTATAGTGGCAATAACATTTTTAATTAAATCTGAAATGTTTCCTTGCTCTGGATTAAAATTAGATTTAATGGTTTCAGCTTTTCCAACATCAAAAATGTTAGTCATGATATTGTTCATTCGATCAACATCTCCTGCAATATTGGTGAGATGGGCTTCTACTCTTTTTTGTTGGGGTTGCTCGCTTTTATTTAAAATATCTAATATGTCAACACTTGATAGAATATTGGCCAAAGGTGTTCTAAATTCATGTGAAGCTAGGTTGATGAATTGAGATTTCAATCGATTTAATTCCATTTCTTTCTCGAGCATTTTTCGATAGTTGTCTTTCGTCTCTTTCGTTAAGGTGATGTCGTATGCTAGAATTACAAAGTTGATGACTTCAGATTTTTCATTGAGAATTGGAGATGCATTTACTTGAAGCCATCGTTGTTTGCCATGCTTTTTAATGAAACATAGTTCGCCCGTAAAAGCAGAAGCCTCCTCTTTGCATTTTATAAATCTTTCGATGTCGCAATCGGTCATTTGTTGGTTAAACAAATAGTCGATTTTTTGATGTGTCAATTCATCGTTTCCAAATTCTGAAAAATGTTTGAATGCATCATTCATCCATTCGATTTCGTAGTTTTTATTTGTGAAAATAACAAAGCTATTCGTTTGTCGTGCTACTACGGCCAATCGTTTTAGTTGGTCTTCTTCTTCTTTTCTTTTTGTAATATCACGTACTAAGCAAATCAAACTATTATCGTTCATTAATGTAATACTAATATCTACATTTATGAATTCGCCTGATTTCTTTTTTGCTCTCGATTCACCTTTCCATTGTCGATTTTTTAAGAGCGCTGGGGTTAAATCCGACATCATTCTGTTTAACTCGCTCTCTTCATAAAAAATAGCCCATGATTCACCTATTAGTTCTTCTCTATCATTGAATCCGAAAAGTTGTGCATGCGACCGATTCATGTATCGGTAAGTTTGATCAGCATTAAGAATGGCTATTCCATCATGCGATGCTTCTATGGCATGCGCTTGCTCTTGATTTTTAAGTTCGGAAATTTTTTGAGCAGTTATATTAATTCCATATCCAATAATATTTGTAAGCGATCCGGTTTTGTTTAATATCGGACGCATAATGCGCAAATGATATTCGTCGATGTTGTTCTTTGTAACTTTCTCCTCGAATGAATATTCTTCGCTATCATCCCTTTGGTTGTATAATCTCGATTGTCGTTGCTGTCCTAGTTCTATTGGCAGGTTTTTAAATTGACAATATTCGAGGTCAGTCCTGCCAATTAACCACGACCGTGTAATATCATCTTTTATTGCATTTTTATTAACGTAAATATATCTGAATTGCGGATCGAAAACAGCAATGTCTGCTGGAAGTGTATCTAATAAATTCTTATAAAAATCTCTTTCTTTCCGAATCATTTCTTCACTTGATAAATGCGAATCAACTGGAGAGATAGTTATAATAAAGTCGTTATTGGTTGAGTCAATATTTACTTTTTGCATATTGAACATCACATAAAATGAATGTCCTTCTGATTGCTGTAATCCCACTAACTTGGAATCGTTTTCTATATTCTCTTCTGTATTTTTGTAATTCAGGAAGGTGCTGGCTTCTTTTGTGTCGAAGTATGTTTGGATATGCACTCCAGGTTTAAAAAAGACTCCCTTTTTCTTGAAAAAACCACAGCGACTATTTTGATATAATATAACTCCTTCCTCGTCGGTGATTAATGCCGGAACGGGAATGGTAGTTAATAGTATCTTATATTCCGATATCGTTTTTTCTAAAGTGGGTAATTTCATTGTTCAGAAGGGGTGTACCTGTATTGCTTGAATCAAATATACAATAAAATCTAGATGCTTTGCCTTGTGAATTGGGTGAATAGTATTGAAAACAGGGGGTATTCCCGTATTTTGACAAGTGAATGTATACACTTAAATCAACGAAAGTGTTTCGGTTGCTAAATTAACGTTCCGTGGCTAAATGCTGGATTTTATTTTGGCTTTCGTAGCGCTGCTGATCGGTAAATAATATTGCAATATTATTTTCTTCCACTTTGATCGAGTGAGATATATCGTTTGCTAAACATCCTCTGCCAAAATGAAATTTAGCCTTTAGCCGCTGTTTGACGAAGACCCGCCCTGTTTATTCAATTCCACTGACTTTTGTTATCCCACTTTCTTGC
>CAIRUC010000100.1 GCA_903881665.1 uncultured Bacteroidota bacterium
ATTAAAAAAGGCCCCAATCGGGGCCTTTTTTCGTTTCTAACCTTCTGCTGCCTAATAGGGCATCCCAACTAACAACCATAGTCCAAAAGCCATAATAAAAAGTGAAACCATAACTCTTACTGTATTTTGGTTGTGTAGGGGAAGTTCTTCGTATTGTTCTGAGTTCATAAAAAGTTTTTTTTTGAATTCACATAAGCAAACACCATTCCTAAAAGTCTCATTACCACAAAGTTTATTGGCATATTGATCAAGTTAATGAATACGTTTACCCAATTCCTATTATTTCGATGGCCTCTTAATCATCGTTTGGCCTACTTTGATACCTTTGCCGAATGAAATTTCAGGGCATGCTTCAAATAAGAATCCTGTTATGGAGATTATCCATTTCCATGTTCCTTTTTACCATTTGCCGGCTCATCTTTATTGCCGCAAACCCCGAAACAATGCAAGGATTCCCCTTACAAAACTTATTAGTAGGTCTCCGTTTCGATTTCGCGGCGATCGTAATTATGCATTCCGTTTTCATTTTACTTCACGTTGCTCCTGCCAAAATATTCCTGAATCGTTTTTACCAATCGTTCGTTGCCATACTTTTTCATATCACAAATACAATAGCGATTTTATTTAACTTAATTGATACCGCTTGGTTTCCTTTTAGTGGAAAGAGAACTACCTCCGATTTCTTCAGCCTAATTAGCACCGGCGATGATGTATCGAACAACCTCCTGCACTATTTATTTGCCTATTGGTATTTATTGTTGGTAGTAATTGTAATGACTAGTGTTTCGGCATTCTATTTTCGAAAAATATCAAGTTCACTTATTAGTTTATACGGCGCAAAAAATGGAGATTCAGCGTCTGGTTTTTTTTTCAGATTATTATTTTCATTCATATTAATTATTGTTGGCGCACGCGGCGGACTACAACTCAAACCCATTTCAATGCAAAGCGCAGCAGGGATCGTTGACCCTGGGGCCGTACCAATGGTACTAAATACACCCTTCACCATTTTAAAATCGGTGCGAGACGAGCCTATTCCTGCAATTCAATATCTAAGCGAAAAAGAAGCGCTCGACTTATTCAATTCACATCAGATCATAAATAGTTCAGACTCTTTTAATAAAAAGAATGTGATTATTATTATATTGGAAAGTTTTTCGTCGCAGTTTATAGGCAAACTGCATAACGGAAATGGCTATACTCCATTCCTCGATTCATTAATGAATCACTGTATTGTTTGTGATCATGCCTATGCCAATGGGAAAAGATCAATAGAAGGTGTTCCTGCCGTAGTTGCTTCTCTTCCTCATTTAATGGATGAGCCTTTTATCACCAGTGCTTACAATGTAAATCGAATCAATACTACTGCATCAATTTTAAGAAAACGAGGATATTCTACTGCTTTTTTTCATGGAGGCAATAACGGGACTATGGGATTCGATAATTTTAGTCGCATA
The DNA here is from genome assembly GCA_903881665.1 of uncultured Bacteroidota bacterium. GTDB lineage: Bacteria > Bacteroidota > Bacteroidia > AKYH767-A > OLB10 > CAINEC01. The sequence goes on from CAIRUC010000100.1 coordinate 1,458, forward strand.
GCCGGTTACTCAAATTACTTTGGACGAAATGAATACGATGGCCCTTTGAGCGATTACGACGGGCATTGGGGAATATTTGACGATCGTTTTTTTCAATTCATGATTAGAAAAATAAATGCAATGAAAACTCCTTTCGTTGCTACCATATTTTCACTTTCATCACATGAACCGTACACCATTCCGTTACGGCTTAAAAATAAATTCCCAAAAGGAACGGAAGCTATACACGAGAGCATTGGCTATGCCGATTATGCGCTGCAACAGTTTTTCACAGAAGCATCAAAACAAAGTTGGTACAAAAACACGTTATTTGTAATAACGGCCGATCATACCGGACCTGCATCTGGCGAAATCAATATGAATCGTTTAGGTCAGTTAAAAATACCAATCATTTTTTTCGACCCACAAAAAGATTCTTCTGTAATACACCATGAGGTTACCCAACAAACCGACATCTTGCCAACTATACTCAACTATTTGCATTACAGTGGAAGATATTCGGCCTTCGGAAAATCCATTTTAAGCGCTACAAAAGACAGATGGAATATTAGCTATACCAACGGTTCTTGGCAACTGATACAAGGCGATTACTTGTTGCAATTTAATGGCAGCGAAACAACATCACTATACGAAATAACTAAGGATAGTTTGCTTAAAAATAATTTAATAAACAAACAACCGAAAGTAAAATTGAGTCAAGAAAAATTACTGAAATCAATTTTACAACAGTACCGTAACGGATTATTAAAAAACAACATCTGTAACTAAAGCTTTTATTAAATTCAGATAAAAAAATAATGCTCATTGAAAAAACTTCATCTGCTTATAAATCCTATTGCTGGCCATGGCCTTGCTCCAAAAATCGAAAAGCTAATTGCAGCTTCGCTTTTGCCAAAGGAATATGAAATTACAGTAAAGCAAACGCAATATATAGGACATGCAAACGCGCTCACTTTAGAAGCGGTGCATAATAACATAGATGTAGTTGTTGCTGTTGGTGGCGACGGTACAGTTAATGAAGTTGGATCGGCATTAGTAAATACAACTACTACCTTGGGTATTATACCTGCGGGCTCGGGCAACGGACTAGCTAATCATATTGGAATGAAAAGCAATCCTAAATTAGCTCTCGACCAATTAGCCACAGGTACCGTTCAAAAAATCGACAGCTTACAAATCAATAATCGATTTGCAGTTAACGTTTCGGGCTTTGGTTTCGACGGATATGTTGCTTGGTTATTTAATAAAAGCGGAAAACGTGGCATCCGTAATTACACAAAAATCGGCATGCAAGAATATTTTAAATATCCCCTTGCTAACTTTAAAATAAATCATGACAGCCAATCGTTCGATACAGATGCTCACATGATTGTAATAGCAAACGCGAGTCAGTTTGGCAATGCAGCGGTTATTTCTCCACTTGCCGACATAACTGATGGAGAGTTGGAGATGATCGTGGTAACTCGTCCGGGAATACTCAGAATACCGGGTATGTTTTACCGATTATTTACAGGCAAACTAAAAGACAATAAGTACCTTAGAACTGTTCGTTGTACCTCCTTCACTGCTGAAAGCAATCGACCATTGCATTTACATATCGATGGAGAAGCTATTGATCCGCTTAGCACAATAGAAGTAAAACTAAATAAACACTCACTACAAATAATTCAACCAATATGAAGCTTTCAAAGGAGTATTGGCAAGAACGATACAGCAAGCAAGAAACAGGTTGGGATATTGGAACAGTATCTACCCCATTAAAAGAATTCATTGACGGCCTTACTGACAAATCACTTAAAATCCTGATACCGGGCTGCGGAAATGCCTACGAAGCAGCGTATTTATTCAAAAATGGATTCCTAAATACATACCTAGTTGATTTTGCTGAAGCACCGCTCAACGCTTTTAGCGAGAAATATCCCAAATTCCCTATGGATCAACTTATTTGCAACGACTTTTTTAACCTAGAAGGGAAATTCGATTTGATACTCGAACAAACCTTCTTTTGCGCCCTCGATCCAAGCCTTAGAAACGACTATGTTGGCAAAATGGCCGAACTTTTAGCTCCAAAAGGAAGGCTAGTAGGATTACTTTTCAACCAAATTTTCGATAAAGAGGGGCCTCCGTATGGGGGCAATTCGGAAGAATACAAAATTACGCTAAGCCAACATCTTAATATTCAAACACTTGATAATTGCAGAAATTCAATTCATCCAAGAGCAGGAAAAGAACTGTTCATGATTTGTTCAGGGAAGTAATGGAAAGAATGATTATTTTTGAGCCAATGTTTAAAAAGTTCGGGATATTATCTTTTCTTTTATTTGCTTCATTCGGATTAAAAGCACAAATTGCTTTCAATAACCCGGAAGAGAATATGATTCGTTTTTATCAGCATAATTACTATTCGCAAGAATGCGGATTTACGGTGCCTGAAGAAATCAATACCACATTGTACGATACCATTGTAAACTGGTTAGGCACTCCTTATCGCTTTGCTGGAAATAGCGGACACGGCATCGACTGCTCGGGGTTTGTAACCGTTTTATATGATCGTGTATATGGAAAAAACTTAGGAGCACGCAATTCAGCTGAAATATATAACCTTTTAGAAAAAATCGATAAAGACGATCTTAAAGAAGGTGATTTAGTATTTTTCAGAATTGGAAGACGTAGAAGCGTTTCACATATCGGATTATATCTAGGAAATGATAAATTTGTTCACTCAAGTACTTCCAGGGGTGTTATCATCAGCGATCTGAATGAGCCCTACTATAAAAGATATTTTGCTGGCGCAGGGCGTCAAAGATCTTTGGATGTAATTGGATCAACCGATATACATTAATTTATGCATCAAACTCCTACACTGATTCTTAATAGTCATCAAATTCATCAACGCATCGACAGAATTGCATTTCAGATTTACGAAGATGTGGTGGGTGAAAAAGAATTGATAATTGCGGGGATTGCGAAAAGCGGATATATCTTCGCTGCTAAGTTAGTAGAAGCCTTGAATCGAATTTGTCCGATCCCTTATCGCCTCATTGAAATAGCCCTCGATAAAGAGGTTCCTACCGATTACCGCATCACACCTTCACTCTCGAAACAAGATCTCGACAATAAAGTAATTATTGTGGTGGATGATGTATTAAATTCGGGAAAGACCTTGATGTATAGTTTGCGTCCATTTTTGGAAGCCAACACAAAAAAAATTAGAACAGTGCTTCTGGTTGACCGTGATCACAAACGCTACCCCGTAGAAGCCGATTATGTTGGCATTACATTAAGCACTACGTTACAAGAGCATGTGCGTGTGGAATTAACCCCAGGACAAGAAGCTGTTTATCTCCAATAATTTATTTGAGTTAATGATTCGTTAAAGTCAAAGAACTTTCATCAACAAGCGTTTATTTTGTGTCCCATATAGAACGAAAAGCGATGTATCGACTAAAATCAGCGACAAAAGTCTCCCTCCTCTTAGTAATTTACTTCTTTGTCAGCTCCATCCCTTGCGCGCTAGCACAAGCTCCTTTCTTATCAGGAACAGCTAGTAAAGCGACGGTAGGAAGCAATGAGCAATTTCAAATTAGTTATACACTGAACACCTCTGGGAAAAATTTCAGAGCTCCTGACTTCAGCGATTTCCTTGTACTTAGTGGTCCTAATCAGAGTACCAGCATGCAATATGTGAATGGAAGCTTTACTCAATCGGTAACATTTTCATTCATACTCCAACCAAAGGGAGAAGGACAATTTAAAATTAGCCCGGCCACAGTTGAAGTAGAAGGCAAAAGAATTGCTTCTAACGTCATAAACATGACTGTGGTAAAAGGAAATGCTCAGGCGCAAGGAGGAAACCAACGCGGAGGAAATGGAGGCGATGAAAGCGGAGGATTAAGCGAAAAAAACATATTCCTTCGTGCTGTAGTTAATAAAGGTTCTGTATTGGAGGGTGAAGCCGTTACCGTTACATATAAACTTTACACCAACGTACAAATCACGAGTTACTCCGTAATTAAAGCCCCTGCTTTCAACGGATTTTGGAATCAAGATATTCAAGTACCACAACCGCCACCAATGAATGTTGAAACAGTGGATGGAAACAGATATAATGTAGCCGTTATTAAAAAGGCGGTATTGTTCCCTCAGCAAAGCGGAACATTAACAATTGATCCGATGGAGCTCGAATGCATTGCGAGAATAAAAGTAAAGGGCCAAAGATCGAACGACCCTTTCGGAATGTTCAACGATCCCTTCTTCAGTGATCCGTTTTTCGGAAATGGCATTCGTGATGTAAAATATGGCTTCAAAAGTAGTCAGGTAAAAATTGCAGTTAAAGAATTACCAGGAACAGCTCCAGCAGGCTTTAGTGGAGCTGTAGGCAGTTTAACTTTTGAAGCTAAACTAGATAAATCGGAAACAAAAGAAAACGAACCTGTTAATTTGAAAATAAAAATTAATGGAAGCGGAAATATAAAACTAGCAGCACCACCTGAAATAAACTTCCCACCTGACTTAGAAACCTATGATCCCAAAATCAACGAAAGCTACAAAGCATCTGACGCAGGAGTTAGTGGAGGAAAAACAATTGAATATTTAATTATACCTCGACACGAAGGCGACTACGAACTTCCTCCTATCACTTTCACATATTACGATTTAAATAAAAAGCAATACGTGTCTAAAACCGAAGGGCCATTTAAAATTAAAGTGGGAAGAGGTAGCGGCAATAACAGCGCTACTGTTAGCGGCGGAAATGAAAAATCCGATTTCCGTTTAATAGGAAAAGACATTCGATATATAAAAACTAACGAAGCAGCGTTCTCAAAAGTTGATGGCACCTTTTATGGTTCATTCGAATTTTATGCATTATCATTCTTTCCCTTACTGGTTGTTGGCGGTGTAGTGATTTATTTAAGAAAGAAAAGGTTCGAAGAAAGCAATTCAGTTTTAATGCGAAGCAAGAAAGCAACTGGAATGGCGCAAAAGCGTTTAGCACTTGCGGATAAATCATTGAAAACGGGTGAACATTTACAAGTTTACGAAGAAATATCAAAAGCACTTTGGGGCTATGCTAGCGACAAACTAACGATACCACTATCCGAACTTTCAAAAGAAAATATTGCTGGTAAATTATCACAGCGCAGCGTCAGTGAATCAACAGTAAACCGTTTCTTAACAACAATAGAGGATTGCGAAATGGCACGTTATGGAGGTCAAACTGCTGCGGCGAATTCTGCATCTGCTTATTCTTCAGCGATTGAACTAATCACTAAAATTGAAGGAGAGGTAAAAGCATGAAAGCACTATTGAAATTCCACATCACAACGATTGTTCTACTCCTTTTTGTATCGACAATTGTACTAGCTGGAAATAAAAAAAGCGCCCCTGAAGGAAGATATTCAAATGCAAATAAATTATATCGATCGGGAAATTATGCTGAAGCTGGTGTTCAATTTGAATCGTTAGTAAATGAAGGAAATAGAAACACCGAATTATTCTTCAATCTAGGCAACTGCTTTTATAAACAAGGCGACTTTGCAAAGGCTGTATTGAATTATGAAAGAGCGAGAAGAATTAGTCCTGCCGATGAAGATATTAGCTACAATTTAAAATTAGCGAACACACAAATCACCGATAAAATCGAACCTATTCCGCAATTATTTTATGAACGGTGGTGGGAATTATTTTTAAATATTATATCGCCAACAAACTGGTCGATATTAGCTATTTTAATTTTATGGATGGCTGCTGTTTTCGCCATACTCTATTTATTTGGAGATACTGTTGCGAAAAAGAAATCAAGATTTATTGTTAGTGCATTAATGCTCGTTAGTAGTATCTTTTTATTCGTAATTGCAGGCTGCTCGAATCAACGATTAAATAATTCACAACAAGCTATTGTAATGAGTATGAGCACCTATGTAAAAAGTTCTCCCGACGATAAAAGCACGAATTTATTTATGCTTCATAGCGGCACAAAAATCAATGTAATTGAAGAAGTAAGCGGTTGGAAAAAAATTAAAATCGCCAATGGCAATTCAGGTTGGATGAAGAATGAGGATGTGGAGAAAATTTGACTACGTCGTTCATAGTTCATAGTTCGGCAAAGCCGATTTGAATTATCATGTAAACTTATGATCCGCTCCGCGAACTATAAACTAAGAACCAATAACATTTCCTTGAAATCCATCCTCCTCCTTTCCGATACCCACGGCTACATCGACGATAAAATATTGGCGCATGCAACGAAAGCCGATGAAGTTTGGCATGCTGGAGATATTGGCCAGGTAGCAGTAACTGATAAATTAAGCGCAGTGGCAACAGTTCGCGGAGTATATGGGAATATAGATGATCATATAGTACGAAGAATTTTTCCTCTCAATAATGTATTTACTATTGAAGGATTAAAAGTTTACATGACACACATTGGCGGATATCCGGGACGATATAGCCAGGGAGTGAAGCAGCAACTAAAAATGGAAAAACCAGGGCTATTTATCTGCGGACATTCCCATATTTTAAAAGTGATGCGCGACCCTGCATTAAATTTATTGCATATGAATCCAGGAGCCGCAGGAATACACGGATTTCATCAAATGAGAACGATGATTCGTTTTAATATATTGGAAGGAAGAATTTTGGAACCAGAAGTAATCGAATTGGGTTTAAGAGGCGTTTTACCTCAAACGGTCGGCTGAACGAACCAATGCATCATCTTTTTTGATTCCTTTAAATGCGAAAAAAGCCATGATAGGCGGAATAACTACCAATAGTGCGGCTATACTATAACGGAAAATATGTCCAGCATCAGCCATTTCTCTTAAACTATTTATTGAATTAACTATAACAGCAATAAAAGCAAGCGATAGAAACAACAAAATGCGGGTTAATAACATCTGACGTTTTCTGTTTTTAAATAAAAAAAGAGCCAATAAAGAACCCACAATAAGTACACAATCGGTATAAACTAATGGCCATGAACGATGAATTACTGCCATTTGCCCACCTGAATAGGCATCTGTGGAAAGCAAGGAGAAGTAGTAAACAGACTGATCTACGGATGTTTCGCCAGGAATTAGCGAACAAACTGGCAATAATAACAATAGGATGCAAGCAAGTGCAAAGGCCAATAAATAAACTGATTGAATACGTTGAATCATGCTGCGAAATTATCAGAATATTAAAATAAGCAGGGATTTGTTGAAAAATAAGCACGAATGAGAAACAAAAATGTATTATGTGCGTTAAAAAATCGTATTATTGCAATGTAATTGCTCCCGAAGCAATTTTTATAGAATTACCATATCGGATTTCCCGAATTATTAAATCCCTTCCCTTCTTGTATTAGTGCGCAAATAAATGCGCTGTCAATTTGACCAGAACCCCTAATTATATTTTACATGTTTGATATCATTCAATTGAATGAAAAATTGCTTCCTGAATTAAAGGACATTGCAAAAAAATTAAAAATCGAAAGTTTCGAGAATTTAAAAAAGCAGGATCTTGTATATAAGATCCTCGACCATCAGGCTTTAAATCCTGAAATTAATTTTGCTGAATTAGGTATTGAAGTGCCACAAAAACACGAGCCCGTTAAGGCTCAACGTGGCCGACCAAAAAGCACAGAAAAAGCACCTCAAAAAGAAGAAACAGCTGAGCCTAAAAAGGCTCATACAGAAAACCATACGGTAATTGCTGCTGAACCTACTCCTGCACGAGTTTACGCACCAGAAGTAGCCGCACCTTCTGCTAGCACTACTTCATCGGCCAACGACGATAATCGTCCAAAGCGTCAACGTATCATTCCACAAAAAGATGAAAACGAGATTGCTGTTGCGCATCAACCTGCGCCAATATTTCAAGAGAAACTCAAAGCAAAAGTAACGGAAGCCGTTCCAGCTGAAGCTAAGCCAATAACTAAACCGGCAGAAGAAAATAAACCAATATACAGAGAGCCTGCCCCTGTTCGTCAGCCGATGGAATACCCTCGAGCACAACAGCAAATGCCAACACGTGAATTCCCTACGCGCGAACGTAAAACTGTACAAACAGGAGAACCATTATTCGATTTTGGTGGAAATGTTATCGGAGAGGGAGTACTTGAATTAATGCCGGAGGGTTTTGGATTCCTGCGTTCTTCCGATTATAATTATTTACCTTCTCCTGATGATGTTTTTGTTACTCAGGTTCAAGTTAAACAATATGGATTAAAAACAGGCGATACAATTAAATGTTCAGTTCGCGCGCCTCGTGAAGGAGAAAAATATTTCCCTTTAGTAAAAGTAGAAACCATCAACGGACAATCACCAGAAATAGTTCGAGATCGTGTTCCTTTTGATTTTTTAACGCCACTATTTGCGCACGAGAAATTCAACTTAATTCATAACCCTGCCAACTATTCAACACGTGTAATGGATATGTTTACGCCAATCGGAAAAGGTCAGCGTGGATTAATTGTTGCACAACCCAAAACAGGTAAAACTGTTTTATTGAAAGAAGTAGCAAATGCAATTGCATCCAATCACCCAGAAGTTTATTTAATCATCTTATTGATTGATGAGCGTCCGGAAGAGGTTACAGATATGGCGCGAAGCGTAAAAGCGGAAGTAATTTCATCAACATTCGATGAGCCAGCAGATCGTCATGTGAAAATAGCAAACATCGTACTTGAAAAAGCAAAACGATTAGTAGAATGCGGACACGATGTTTGTATTTTATTAGATTCTATCACTCGACTTGCGCGAGCCTACAATACAGTAGCACCAGCATCAGGAAAAGTATTATCAGGTGGTGTTGAAGCCAATGCCTTACAAAAACCAAAAAGATTCTTCGGAGCTGCTCGTAAAATCGAAAATGGAGGATCTTTAACCATTCTTGCAACGGCACTTACCGATACAGGTTCTAAAATGGACGAAGTTATTTTCGAAGAATTTAAAGGAACCGGAAATATGGAATTACAACTCGAGAGAAAACTAGCGAACAAACGTGTATTCCCTGCTATTGATTTAGTAGCATCAAGCACTCGTCGCGAAGACTTACTCCTCGATCGTGATATGTTACAGAAAATGTGGATTCTTAGAAACCACTTAGCGGATATGAATCCTATTGAAGCCATGGACTTCTTACTCGAAAGAATGAGAGGAACAAAATCGAACGAAGAATTTCTTGTTTCGATGAATGGATAAAAGATTAAAGCAAAAAGCGGCGATATCATCGATATCGCCGCTTTTTGCTTTAAAAAAAATTTTTCAAATTTAAACTAGTTCTTTTAAATCTAAACCGTCGAATGTCCCCGACGACATCATCAATAAAACATCACCATTGAAAGTATATGATTGCAAATGCTTTTTCAATTCTACAGAACTATCGAATACCAGCAAGTCTTCTCTCTTAAATGCCGACTTTACTTGATCTTTTGTAATAGCTGCTAATTTTTTATGTTCAATGGTATGCGGATTAAAATAAACAATTGCTACATCAGCAGCATCCATCGAACCATTGTATACTTCTAAAAACTGAGCATTTAAACTACTAAAAGTATGTAACTCCATGCAAGCAATTACTTTCTTATTGGCATATTGTTGTTTTACTGCTTTAGTAGTTGCCATTAATTTTGAAGGAGAATGTGCAAAATCTTTATAAATAATATTCTTCTCACTACGTGACACTAATTCTAATCGCCTTGCAGCTCCTTTAAAAGAAGTAATGGCATAGTAGAAATCCGCATCTGAGATTCCAACTAGATTACAAACCAATCGCGCTCCTGTTAAATTCATTAAATTATGATCGCCGAAAATTTGCAATTCAACTTCCCCTGTTTCTGTTTTCAAATAAGTAATTCCATCACGAATTTCATTGGCAGGAATTCCATAACCTAGTTTCTTTACACCTTCCACTGCATCATCACTAACACTTCTCACCCATTCATCTTCCTTGCAATAAACTAATGCGCCGCTTACAGGAATCTGCCGCACGAAAATCCGGAATTGTTCTACATATTGTTCGAATGTTGGAAATACATTAATGTGATCCCACGCTATTCCGCTCAGTAAAGCAATATCCGATTTATATAAGTGGAATTTCGGACGACGATCAATTGGCGAAGACAAATATTCATCGCCTTCTAAAATTATAATTGGAGCATCAGCAGTAATTTTAACCATCGTATCAAATCCTGCTAACTGCGACCCAACCATATAATCGAAATTTTTATTACAAATGCCCAATACATGCAAAATCATGGCAGTAATTGAAGTCTTACCATGACTACCGCCAACGACTATCCGAAGTTTGTCTTTCGATTGCTCATAAAGATATTCAGGGTATGAAAATACTTTCACACCTAACTTTTGCGCCTTTAATAATTCAGGATTATCGGCACGCGCATGCATCCCTAAAATCACAGCATCAAGGCCGATATGGATCTTCTCAGGAAACCAACCCATTTTAGAAGGCAATAAACCTGCATTGGCTAAACGACTTCTTGAAGGCTCATTGATCTCATCGTCGGAACCTGTAACATAATAACCTTTTGTCTTAAGGGCTAATGCCAAATTATGCATTGCAGCACCACCTATAGCAATAAAATGTATTTCCATTGTTTTAAAGTAAAGTTCAAATTTAACAAGTCATGCAAGCCCACCATCGATTCATCATTTTAATTAATAACATCGAAATGTGAAGACCGAAACAGGGCCAAATCAATCAAAAACGATATTTTTACACATCAAATCACCACCTTATGAAATTACATGCAATTGATACCGGATTCTTTAAGCTCGATGGAGGAGCTATGTTTGGAGTTGTGCCAAAATCAATGTGGCAAAAACTAAACGTTCCCGATGAAAACAATATGTGCACTTGGGCTATGAGATGCCTTTTAATTGAAGACGGAAACAAACTCATCATGATTGACAACGGAATTGGTAATAAACAAGATCATAAATTTTTCGGACATTATTTTTTGCATGGCGATTCGAATTTGGAACAATCACTAAATGCGGCAGGCTTTAGTAAAGATGATATTACCGATGTTTTCTTGACGCACTTACACTTCGATCATTGCGGAGGTAGTATTGATTTTAACAAAGACAAAACAGGATTTGTTCCAGCTTTTAAAAATGCGCACTTCTGGAGTAATGCGAATCATTGGGAATGGGCAACACAACCCAATGCACGTGAAAAAGCTTCTTTCCTAAAAGAAAATATTTTGCCGATTAAAGAAAGTGGACAATTAAAATTTACCGAAGACGAATCAGAACCTTTCAATGGAGTAAAAGTAAAATACATGAATGGACATACCGACGGAATGATGTTACCGCATATCAATTACAAGGGAAAGACGGTAGTATTTATGGCTGATTTATTACCATCAGTTGCACATATTCCTTTGCCGTTTATAATGGCATACGACACTCGTCCTCTATTAACACTAAATGAAAAAGCTATATTCCTTAATGAAGCAGCAGAAAAAGAATACATCCTCTTCTTTGAACATGATCCAGTTAATCAATGTTGCACGCTACAACAAACTGAAAAAGGTGTAAGATTGAAAGAAACGTTTAGACTAGTTGATATTTAAAGCGATAAACGAAGGAATGACTGATTGTTTTAAAGAATGAATTAGTGAGTGAATTAAAATGCGCCAACCAATTCTAAATTACCTGCTGTAGATTCGAATTGATTGCCGTAAATAAAAAAGTTGAATTCGATACACTTGATGTATGATAACTTACATTTTTTCGTATAAGCCAAAACCATCTTCAGGTTTGCCAAATCAGCATATGGTCGAAGACGATATTGACCTCAAATTGCATCGCTTAAATTATTGACAGAAGACGTTATAACAAATCCAACTATCGTAGCAAGAAAAGAACTGCGTAATCAACGGCCAATTTAAGGCAATATTTGAAGAAACCTAAGAAAGCCAATTCAAAATCCTCTGCAGAAAAGTTGATCCGTTCATTTCCATAAAACAAATTACGGATGAAATACATGCAGGGTTTCGCAAAAACCTAAATTTAGTATCACCGATTTTGCTAATAATACCGCAAAACATATCAACGTTGACAACAGCGATGTATATCTTCTTTTTTCGACCCAATCAGTAAAGGAGAATATCATAATGTAGATTACGAAACATTGAAAAACATCAATGTATACATCTTGTGTAACAGCTCCTGGAACTTCGGTTAATCGAATCACGAATTCGTTCACGAACGAAATCGCTTTCCCATTTATAAATGCAACCCATTGTTCAATTTTACACCAAGGAGCAACTACCACTTGTAAAATGGTGAGGTAAATAGCAATAGTACTTATGGGTATCACAATCATATTTGCGAAAATAAAATAATTCGGAAATTGTCCGAAGAATAACAAACTTACAGGCGCCGTTAATGCTTGCGCGGCAATAGAAACAGCTGTTAATTCCCAAATTTTATATACCCATTTATTTTCCGGGTTATACCATTGCAATACCAATGGTTGCATATAAACGATTCCATAAACTGCCAAGTAAGAGAGAATAAATCCGTTATCAGTTATTAAAAAAGGGTCATAACAAAGAATAATAAACATCGATAATGCCAATGAATTATAAATATGACTTCTCGTATTAATCCATTTTCCTAAAAGCACAATCGACAACATTGTAGCCGATCTTATTACCGAAGCGGAACTCCCACTTAAAATAGAATACAGCCAAATCAATAATATAACATTAGGATAATAAAGGTGCTTTAAAAATTTATTTTTTTCAGCTTTACCAAATAAAAAAGCGATCAACAAATAAATTATACCCACATGCATTCCTGAAACCGAAAGCACATGCAATGTACCGGACGCTGAATAAGCTTTCATTAGAGCAGTACTTATAAGCGAATCATCACCCACTAATAAAGCAGATGCGACGGCAAAATCATTGGTATCTTTCAAACTACTTCTAAGCACCTTTACTACATTCTCTCGGCAACTATAGGCAAAATCAACAACTTGATTTGTAGGTTTCCTTTCTAACAGCTTCCAATGCTTCGAACGGAAATAAGCACGATGATAAATTTGTTTCCGTTCGAGATAAACTTTATAATTAAATCGCCCACCGAAAACAGTATCAGGAATTTCTTCAACAGCATAAGGCAGTAAAAGTTTATCTCCATATTTTATTTGCAATGAAGCACTGTCTTTCTTTAAATACAACAACAACTTCCCTTCTACTTTTCTAGCATTACTACTACTATCCACTTCAACAATACGAACAGTCACTTTAATGGTTTTTGGTTTTTCATCAGGAATATCATTGACAATAGCTACCAATGCATCGCCTTTAAATTTCGAAAAGTGATATTTCCACTTTATTTCTCGATTTAAATCAGCGATATAAAATCCTGAAAACAAAAAAATTAACTGATACTTAATTCC
>CAIRUC010000101.1 GCA_903881665.1 uncultured Bacteroidota bacterium
AGCGATGATAATCCGAATATTTTATAAAATGCTACAGCGGGTGTTGGTAGTCCTCGTTTCGATTCAGGCAAGAAATTTCCTTTCCCATCAATCATATAAACGCCTAATCCTCCCGCATCTTTATGGCTATCCATAAAGTCAACTACTTTTTTGAAAGTATCTTCTTCAACAACTGTATCGGGATTTAATAATAATACATATTCTCCTTTCGAGATTCGCATTGCCTGGTTGTTGGCTTTCGAAAATCCGGTGTTGTCTTTGTTAGCAATGAGCTTTACCTCAGGAAAAAGATCCTGCACCATTTCTACGGATCCATCTTTCGAATTGTTGTCAACTACAAAAACTTCGGCGTCTATTCCGCTGCACGCTTTTTCTACCGACTGCAAACATTGCTGCAGAAAGTATTTTACGTTATAATTAACAATGATTATAGAGATTTTCAATGGTAGTTTTGTTGGTTGTTATTTTACGAGTTGATTATCGTAGGGTACGCGGTTAACAATCGATCGTCCTAATGTCACTTCGTCGGCATACTCCAGTTCTCCACCAATCGCTACTCCGCGCGCTAACGTACTTACAGGGATATTAAATGGTTTTATTTTTTTAAACAGATAGAACAGCGTAGTATCGCCTTCCATGGTTGTACTAAGCGCCACCATGATTTCATTTACTGTTTGCGAGGCTGCTTTCTCTACTAAACTGTCGATGTTTAGCTGGGAAGGGCCAATGCCATCCATCGGACTAATCAATCCGCCTAAAACGTGATAAAGCCCTTTAAATTGTCCGGTGTTTTCAATCGCAATTACATCGCGCACATCTTCTACCACGCAAACCATACCTCGATCGCGGCGAGCATCGCTACAAATATTGCAAATATCTTCCGATGCAATATTATGGCAGTTATTACAATACCGTAGTTCTTTACGTAAACGAATAATCGTTTCTCCCATGCGTTCTACATTTTCAGGCTGCATTTTTAATAAGTGCAATACCATTCGCAATGCGCTTTTTTGTCCGATGCCGGGCAACTGCGCAAAGGCCTGAACAGTATCTTCGAGTAGTTTTGAAGGAAGATTCACAGTGATGGGGTTAACGGTCAAATTTACGAATCATTGGATGTTCAAAAAATAGTAAAGCGAGAAAGATTCTACACAATGCCAATGTTTATTTTGGCAGTTGTAAATAACTCCTATGTCTACTTCTATTACATTAACCATCATTGTATTGTATTTTCTATTGCTGTTAGCTATTTCATGGTATACGGCCCGAAATGCAGGTAATTTTAGTTTTTTTTCGGGAAACAAATCCTCGCCTTGGTATATAGTAGCCTTCGGAATGATCGGAACATCTCTTTCGGGAGTGACCTTTGTTTCGGTGCCTGGAACGGTCGAAACCGCAGGATTCACTTATTTGATGGTGGTCTTAGGTTACTTTTTCGGCTATCTAGCGGTGGCTTATATCTTGTTACCTCTTTATTACAAACTGCAACTAACATCGATATATAGCTACCTTCAAAATCGCTTCGGACAAACATCCTATAAAACAGGAGCATTGCTCTTTATTGTATCCCGAACAGTAGGGGCAACAGCTCGACTGTATTTAGTGATCCGCGTATTGCAGTATTTTATGCTTGATGATGCTAACATTCCTTTTTGGGTGACCGCCGTATTTATTTTATTGTTGATAGTGGCTTATACGTTTAAAGGCGGTGTAAAAACCATTGTGTGGACCGATACGTTGCAAACAACTTTTATGCTGGGAGGATTGCTTGCTTGCGTAATTTATGTGCTCAATAATTTGCATATCGATTTTGGCACGGCATGGCAACAGCTCGAGTTAAAAGGATATGCGAAGCTGGTGAATACGGATGTGAAAAGTCCCGCTTATTTTCTGAAGCACTTGATAGGAGGAGCGTTTATTGCAGTTACGATGACCGGATTAGATCAAGAGATGATGCAGAAAAATATCTCTGTAAAAACACTGAAAGATTCGCAAAAAAATATTGTTACGCTAAGCTTGATATTAATATTTGTTAACTTCTTGTTTTTGTTTTTAGGAGGAGTATTATACCTCTATGCACAAACAAACGGATATGCTTTGAAAGGCGATGATTTGTTCCCGACGTTAGCGATGAAGCATTTTCCTCCAATCATGGGACTCATCTTCGTAATTGCATTGATTTCGGCATTGTTTCCGAGTGCTGATGGAGCCATCACAGCATTAACAGCCTCCTATTGCCTCGATATTTTGGGCATTCAACGAAATGAAAAATTAAGCGAACAAAAACAAACATCTATTAGACGTCAAGTGCATTTGAGCTTTGCGGTTGTGTTTTTAATTAGCGTTATGATCTTTAACTGGATCGATAATCGATCAGTAATTGACTTGATTTTAAAACTTGCTGGATACACCTATGGCCCTTTATTAGGACTCTTCGCATTCGGAGTGTTTACTAAGCATCAGCTAAACGAAAAATTGGTACCTGTAGTTTGTTTATTGTCGCCATTTATTACCTATCTCATTGCAGAGACTTCAGTGGAATTGCTTGACGGATATAAATTCGGATATGAATTACTGTTGTTAAACGGAATGATAACTTGGATGGGATTATATCTAATAAAAAAAGAAAAAATAATAGCCCTATAGTTGTATTGCAGTGTTTATTTGAAAAATAAATAAGTCGAAATTGGATTTTGATAAATAGATAAACAAATATTTATTTTTAGCTATATAATTGAGAGTGTTTATGGTTTTGTTTTATCTATATTGCATAAATGTTTAGTGCCCAAAGAAGAGTTATATTTGATTTAGGTTAACGAATACGTTTTCTGATAGTTAATTATTTATCTTTAATTGCACAATTTCGTGTTAATTATTGTGTTGATAACAGTGAAGAGAGCAGGGATGTTTTCCATGCTTTTATAAGTTAATCTTGTAATACTATATGAAAACCTTCCCTAAATCCTATTTTTTACGTTTTACGCTAGTAATCAGCTTATTGCTGACTGCATTTTCGGTTACTTATTCCTTTCCTCCCGATTCACTACGTGCGAAATGGGTTGGAGGAAAGAAGTATCATTTACATAAGGTGACGAAAGGGGAGACCTGGACTAGCGTGGCGAAAAAATACCATGTTGCTATAGTTGAGCTTCAAAATGCGAACAATGGAGTAACGGTGTTAAAGTATAATCAAATTATTCAAGTTCCGGCTTTGACTTCTTCTTCTGATGTTCAAGAGGAGGTATTGGCGCCGTCAAAGTCGTTGAATGATTCTGAAGATTTAACGAAAGTGGTAAAGCAAAAGCAAGAATCTGAGAAGACCGTAAAGAATAGTCAGAAAGTAAAATACCATACTGTTGTTAAAGGCGAAACACTTTATCGTATCGCTAAAAGCAATAACTTAACATTAAACGAATTGAAAGAATTAAATAGCCTTACCACCAATGTAGTGAAAGTAGGAATGAAGTTGAAAGTAGCGGGCTCAACTACTGAACTAGCAGAGAAAGTACGTGAAGAAAATATTGCTCCAAAGCATGAAAAAGCAAGTGTAAAAGAAATATTGAATCACAATGATATTACAGAACA
The DNA here is from genome assembly GCA_903881665.1 of uncultured Bacteroidota bacterium. Taxonomy (GTDB): domain Bacteria; phylum Bacteroidota; class Bacteroidia; order AKYH767-A; family OLB10; genus CAINEC01. Next base: position 3,586 of record CAIRUC010000101.1, read on the forward strand.
TGTTAAATCTTCAACTGAAAAAGTTACTGTAAAAAACACAACTGTTGTTTCCGAAGCAAAATCGAATCCTGTTAAACCCGACACCAATAGTACTTTGCCTGAAGTATACAATAATCCCGGTTCATCTCGTAATACAATTACAGAAACTGATCCGAAGACGGGTGCTGCCATTGATAAAATTACCGAGACAGGAGTTGCTAATTGGCTAACCGACGGTGAGTTGAATCAGAATAAATTTTACGCTTTGCATCGTACCGCTCCTGTAGGAACTATTATTAAAGTAACGAATCGCATGAATAACAATTCTGTTTTTGTTAAGGTGGTAGGTATTCTTCCTGACACAGGCGACAATAAAAATGTTATGATCAAAATTACTCAAGCTGCTGCCCAAAGAATTGGAGCTCTCGACCAACGATTTACCGCGGAACTTTCTTACGCAATAAACAAATAAAAAAATCCTCTCGTTATGAGAGGATTTTTTTTGATTTTATAAAACCTTAATTTTTTAATATCGCCAGCCCAAACCGGCTTCGCCGAACCTCGAACTTTCTTCAGTTCAAAATCAACTCTTCCTTCTTTTCTTCTCCGCCAATATCAACGATAATTCACGACCCATTTGCCCTGCCATTGAAGTGTTTTCTTGTGCTCGGCGAGTTAAATAAGGAAGAACAGCATCTATCGGACCGTAAGGAACGTATTTCGCTACTTTATAACCTTCTTTTGCTAAGTTAAAGCTGATATGGTCGCTCATTCCTAAAAGCTGGCTGTAATAGATTCTATCATCGCTTTTTGAAATTCCTTTAGCCATCATTAGCTCTGTTAGAATCATGCTGCTTTCTTCATTGTGTGTTCCTGCACAGATAGCAATTTTCTCTACATGCTCTACACAAAAACGTAATGCTTCGTTGTAGTCGCGATCGGTAGATTCTTTGTCGGGTTGTATTGGAGATGCATAACCTAATTCTGCTGCACGCTCTCTTTCTTTTTCCATGTAAGCACCACGAACTAGTTTTAATCCGAGGAAATAATTCCCTTGTGATGCTTTTTCATATGATACTTTCAAGACCGATAATCGATCATGTCGATACATCTGAAGTGTATTGTAAATAATTGCGCGCTCTTTGTTATAGCGCTCCATGTTTTTGGTTGCTAAATCATCAATAGCATTCTGTATCCAAGATTCTTCAGCATCGATAAATACACGTACATTTTGTTGATGTCCTTCCTCACATATTCGTTGTACTCGGCGCGATACTCTGTCAAATTCTGCTTTGTCGACGTCACTTAAGGTTTCGCCTGCAGAAACTTTTTCCAGAATATAATGACGCGCAATTCCCGTTACTTTAAATACTGAAAACGGAATGTTATTGTCGCCTTTTGCGCGTTTAACTGTCAAAATAATTTCTTCACAGGCACTGTCAAGGTCTTTTTCTTCTTCTTTGCCTTCTACCGAATAATCAAGAATACTTCCAACGCCGTATTTAGCTAACTTGTTTATCGTTAAAGTACATTCTTTTATATTTTCTCCTCCGCAGAATTGCTTGAAAATAGTTCCTTTAATCATTCCCTTTACCGGGAGATGATTTCTTAATGCCCACTCGGCCACACTACTACCAGTTTTTACTAAGGTGGGGTTTCCAATTGCTTTAAAAAGCCAATAGGCTTGTTCTATTTCTCCGCTCGTTTTAGATGCAAATGCATTTTCTAAGTTGTCGAACGATATTTTGGGCGATGCTTCCATACGTTGTCAAAGATAAACAGAACCGTAAAATTTGCGATGCGAACTGTGTAAAATCATAGCAACTTACTTAATTCATGCGTAACTTATTGTTATACTGCTATTTTCGTTATGTAAAAGTGGTGTGCATCCCGAAACATTATTGTAATTTTGTCATTCAATTTAATATTATGTTTCTAAAACCTGATGCTTGGGGATTTCCCGCCAATACTCGTCCTTGGGTTATTGCCGGTCCTTGTGGAGCGGAAAGTGAAGAGCAGATGCTCGAAACGGCCCTTGGGTTAAAAGAACAAGGAGTGCATGTATTGCGTGCTGGTGTTTGGAAGCCGCGTACACGTCCCGGATCTTTCGAGGGCATGGGAGAGCAAGCACTAACTTGGGTGAAGCAGGCTTCAGTTGTTTCAGGACTTCCAGTAACCATTGAGGTGGCTAGTCCTAAGCATGTTGAACTTGCTTTAAAAGCGGGCATCGATTTTTTATGGTTGGGTGCACGAACTACTGTAAATCCTTTTTTAGTTCAAGAGATTGCCGATAGTTTAAGGGGTGTCGACATCCCTGTGATGATAAAAAATCCTGTGAATCCTGATCTCGAATTATGGATTGGTGCAATAGAGCGTTTTCAAAGGACGGGCAATAACAAAATTGCTGCAATACATAGAGGTTTTTCTAGCTACGAAAATCAGATGTATCGTAATAAACCAAACTGGGAAATTCCACTTGAATTACGTCGCCGTTTGCCCGGAATTACATTATTTTGCGATCCTAGTCATATCTGTGGTAATACATTCATGCTAGAAAATGTGGCGCAGTTTGCACTCGATCTTCAATACGATGGACTAATGATTGAGGCTCATCGTAATCCAAAAGAGGCCATGAGTGACGCTTCACAACAATTGACGCCTGTAGAGTTGGGCGCATTGTTGTTGACATTGCAAGCGCGCAATCCTTCTATAAACGATCCTTTTGAATTAAGTCGATTGGAAGATCTTCGCGATCAGATTGATGAAATCGATGGTGAATTGCTAAGCCTCATGGCTCAGCGTATGAAAGTGGCGCGAACGATTGGTAAATATAAATTCTTAAATAATCTTACTATCCTTCAGCCCGAAAGATGGGAGGAGATTGTAGGTTCTCGCGTAAAAATAGGATCCGATAAACAATTAACGAAAGAATTTATTCTTAAATTATTTGGATTAATTCACGAAGAGTCGATGGCTCATCAAACAACACAGATGATTCAGGAGAAGAAAGATAAATCAACCAACGATTCTTCGGCTTCAAAATGATTATCCATCACTTACATGGTTCCGAAATTTTTATTGGAGAGAATGCGCTAAACTCGCTTCCTGATTGGCTCGGTGCTCATGTTACTTCGAAACGAGTATTTGTACTTGTTGATCATCAAACGGAATTGTCGTGCTTGCCATTGTTTATTTCGGTTATGCATAGCCGTTATGAAATAGTTAAAATTACAATTCCTGCTGGTGAACGCAATAAAACACTAGAGTTATGTGTTTATGTTTGGAATCGTTTGCTCGATTATAATGCTGTTAAGTCGGATGTGCTGATCTCTTTAGGAGGAGGAATGATAACTGATCTAGGTGGCTTAGCTGCTTCGTTGTATAAACGGGGGATGAATTTTGTGCATATTCCTACTAGTTTAATGGGAATGACAGATGCTGCTATTGGAGGTAAAACGGCTGTTGATTTTAATAATATTAAAAATGCGATTGGCTTGTTTTCAAATCCTAAATCAATTTTTATTGATCCCGTATTTCTTCTTTCGCTTCCTGAAAGGGAAATTGCTAATGGATGGGCCGAAGTGGTGAAGCATTCACTTATTGCAGATGTTTCAATTTGGAATGATCTCCCTGTCGATGTTTTCGCTTGCCCTTCTTTTGACCTTTTGTTGCGTTCTATTGCTGTAAAGTTGACAGTGGTGCATGATGATTTTGAGGAAAAGGGGAAAAGAAAAATATTGAATTTTGGTCATACCATAGGGCATGCCATTGAGACTATTCATCTCGAAAGCAGAACTGTTTTGTTACATGGTGAAGCAGTTGTATGGGGAATGTTGGTGGAGACGGAAATAGCGGTAAAAAAGAATTTAATTTCTGCTGATAAAGCAATACTTATACAGCAAAAGCTAATTACATTCTTTTGTCTCGATAAGTTGAAGACGATTAATGGAGATCAATTAATAAATTTTTTATTGCAGGATAAAAAGAATGAACAGAATAAATTTTTATTTTCTTTGATTACAGATATCGGCAATTGCTCGTGGAATTGTGAAGTGGAGGCTGAAGTGATTTTGTCGAGCGTTCAGAAATTTATTTCCGTGCAATGACCTCGATTACTATTCAACCGATTATTGGCAAAAAAATTGCCGAAATATTTCTTCCGCCTTCTAAAAGTGTAAGCAATCGAGTATTGCTTATTCGTGCATTGTGTGATGATGATTTTGTAATTAATCAGCTTTCAACAGCCAACGACACTTCTGTTTTAGCGAATATCATTGACGATACGTCTGATGAAATATTTTGCGGCGCCGGCGGAACAACGCTTCGTTTTTATTTGGCTCTTTGCGCAGCGAAAAATAATTCTGTTAAAATTTCAGGAACCGATCGCTTGAATAAGCGCCCGTTAAAACCTTTGCTCGATGCGTTAACTGATCTTGGTGTTCAATTCGAATATTTTGAACAGCCTTATTTCCCTCCTTTAAAAATCATTCCAAGCAAACTGGTAGGTAGAGAGTTGATGATAAAGGCCGATGTAAGTTCGCAGTTTGTATCTGCTCTCATGTTGATTGCACCAACTATTCAAAACGGATTATTAATTCATCTTGATAAGCCTCCAGTTTCATTGTCATATATTCAAATGACGGCCGCACTAATGGAATATTTCGATGTGAATGTGATATTAAGTGAAGATAAAATTATTGTCCCTTCGCAAAAATACATCGCTAAACCATTTATTGTTCCTGCCGATTGGTCGAATGCTGCTTATTGGTTCGGTATTGTTGCAATAAATTCGGAAGCAGAAATAATTCTTAAAAATATTTCAGCCGATCGTTTACAAGCTGATGTTATTCTATTAGATTGGATGAAGTTGTTTGGAGTAAATGCTGATGTTAAAGGTAACGATCTTCGTGTGTATAATGAACGTATTGATTATCCTTCTTTCATACATCTAAATTTGATGAATCATCCAGATCTGGCGCAGCCCTTAGCTGTTGTTTCAGCGGCTTTAGGCATTGATTGTTTGTTGGAGGGTTTGTCAACGCTTAAATTTAAAGAAACCGACCGATTAGTAGCAGTAAAAAAAGAGCTTGAAAAAGTAGGCGCATCGATTGATATAACCGATAATTCTATGCATATTTCAGGGAGAATTAATCGCGATTTGTTGTCAACGGTTATTTTTGAAACTTACGATGATCACCGTATGGCGATGTCGCTTGCGATGTTAACTGCATTAAATAAATCGATAACTATTAGTGATTATGAAGTGGTAAATAAATCCTATCCTAGCTTTTTTGACGAGTTAATAAAATTGAGTTAATGCAATTAATGAAAATGATTAATCGATAGTTAATTGAAATTTAATTTCTCATATACTGAATGTATGACCAATAAAGAACAATTTGAAGTCGTTACCGAATGGCAAAAAAAAACCTTTAAGCAATCAACAGCACTATCTAAAATCGCTCACCTGCGAGAGGAGATCGAGGAGTTGAATGAAGATGTTAAAAATGGAAGTCAAGAACGCAGATTAGAGTTCGCCGATTGTTTTATTTTACTGATGGGAGCTGCGGCATCTGATGGAATGTCGTTCGATGATATTGTAAGTGCTATTGATGAAAAGATGAAAATAAATATTTCGAGAAATTGGGGTTCACCCGATGATAATGGCGTAGTTAAACATGTTAAGAAGTAATCTTGGATGTTTTTATTAACGATTAATTGTTTTTTCGCTTATGCGCCAATAAAATTTAGGGCTGCTTCAGCACATCGTTCTCCATCCATAGCTGCACTTACGATTCCTCCTGCATATCCAGCCCCTTCAGCGCAAGGGAATAGTCCTTGTAATTCAGGGTGCATACATGTTTCTTTATCTCGAGGAATACGAACAGGCGACGAAGTTCTTGATTCGGTGCCTACTAATACAGCATCGTTAGTATAATAACCTTGTATTTTTTTTCCGAAATCTTTCAGTCCTTGTCGTAGCGCTTGTGCAACCGCTTTCGGAAGTATGTCCGCTAACATTACATTGCTTACTCCTGGAAGATAGGATGTTTCTATTGTTCCTTTTGTAGGTTTCTCTTCGCAAAAATCCACTAAGCGTTGTGCTGGTGCTTTTAATTGTCCTCCACCAGCAATAAAGCATGATTTTTCTACTGAAGCTTGGTATTCCATTGCAGCTAATGGCCCCGATTTTTTGAATGGTTCAAAATCTTTTGCACCCACACTTACTACGATTCCCGAATTTGCAAATGGGTTATTACGTCGCGAGGGCGACCATCCGTTAACTACCAATTCTCCGGGAGCTGTAGATGCTGGCGCGATGATTCCTCCCGGACACATGCAGAAGCTATATACGCCACGATCGAATGCTTGGGTAGTTAAACTGTATGCCGCAGGAGGTAGATGCAGTCCTCTGTCATTACAATGATACTGTACACGGTCAATGATATTTTGAGGGTGTTCAATGCGTACGCCTAATGCAAAATCTTTCGCTTCAATTAATATTTTTTGTTCATGTAGCATTCTAAAAATGTCGCGCGCGGAATGTCCTGTTGCTAGGATAACGGCATCAGCCAATAGGCTAATTGCGCCATTGCTTCCGTCAACTGTTTTTACTTTTACTCCTTTTATTTTGTGATGATCATAAATAATTTCTTCTAGGCGAGTGTTGAAGTGGATTTCTCCTCCGAATGCTTCAATTTGTTCGCGCATTGCTGTAACTATTCCTGGAAGTTTATTGGTGCCTATATGAGGATGTGCATCTATTAAAATATTTTCAGATGCTCCAAATTCGTGAAAAGTATGTAGTACGCGTTGAATGTTTCCTCGCTTACCTGAACGGGTGTATAGTTTTCCATCTGAGTATGTACCAGCACCACCTTCTCCAAAGCAATAATTTGAATCTTCGTTTACGAATCCTTGCCTATTAATAGCTGCTAAATCTCTTCTTCGACTTCTAACGTCTTTCCCTCTTTCAATAACAATTGGTTTAATTCCCAATTCGATTAGACGCAGAGCAGCAAACATACCCGCAGGGCCAAAGCCAATAATAATAATTGGCTTTGAATTACTAACGTTATTGTATTGCCGAACAAAAGATTCACCACGAGGAAACGGTTCGCCTAATGCAACATCAAAAAATAATCTGTATTTAACTTGTTTTGATCGAGCATCAATCGATCGCTTACTTAAGCGGAAAGAAGTGATGTCACTTTCATCAACACCAATAAACCGTGAAAGAAATGTTTTGTAATCTGACTCGCGGGCTGCCTCTTCCGGCTGCAACACAAGTTCAATTTGTTTGATCATTTATTCGAAGGTAAGCGAAACCGTGAATATTCTTGATTTTAATGTATTGATGGTCGAAGAGTAGGTTGCAGGATCTGCCGTTAATATATTCGGGATTCCTTGAAACATTTTAATCTCAGGCGCAAATTTGAATAACGGAAGATATAAATCCATTCCGAATCCTATCTCATAACCGTAGTCGTTCTTCGTTAACTTGACTAGCTCATCGTCGTTTTCTACAGCAGCTTGCGATACTAAGTCAATCATGTACTTTGCGCCACCTAAAACATAAAAACGGTAATTGTTTACTCGATTTGATTTAAACTTAATCTGCAAGGGGAATTCGATAAATGTTGATTCTATTTTTTTGGTGACAGTAGTTGTGGGTCCAACACGAACTGTCATTTTGTAATTAATATTTCGTTGTGAAAAAGCAAGTGCGGGAAGAAATCTTAAATCAAGATTGTTGTTGATTCGGAGATTGGAAATGATACCTAAATTAAATCCAGTTTGCCCATCTGCTGTTAATGTCATTACGCTGTCACTTTTATAAAAATCATCGGCACGCCCTACTTTGAAATCTGTTTTATTCATTCCCAAAAGAAATCCGAAGTGAATCCATTGTTTATCGTATTTCTCTTGATTTTTCACAACGATTCGTTGCGCCTGCAGTTGTGTTACGGGCAATGATAAAATCATGGCGAATATGATTAGCAATTTATTTTTTTTCAACGTCGCTTTCATATTATTTTTTTCGTCCCGTATAAATGCTGGCTATTCCAAACGTAAGTGGCAAACATTTAGTATCACTATAACCTACATTCTGTAATATTGTGGTGAATTTTTCTCCGAAGGGAAAGGCTGAAACTGATGCCGGAAGGTATTCATAAGCCGATCGTTCCTTTGAAATTAACTGGCCGATGCCTGGTAAAATATATTTTGAATAGAAATTATATCCTTGCTTGATGGGCGACTTAGTGGGTTGAGAGAATTCAAGAATAACTACCATTCCTTGCGGTTTCAAAACTCTTAACATTTCCCCTAACCCAATTTCCAAATGTTCGAAATTACGAACGCCAAATGCTACTGTGATAGCATCAAAACAATTGTCTTCAAATGGAAGTTTTTCTGAATCGGCTTGTTGTAGCTTAATTAATTCGGATAAATTTTTGGCGTTTATTTTTTCTTTTCCAATTTCTAACATTCCTGCCGAAATATCTACACCTATAATTTCAGAAGGATTCAGTCGCACTGCTTCTAGTGCTAAATCTGCCGTGCCTGTTGCAATATCGAGAATGCTTTGGGGTTGAATTTGTAATAGTTGATTGATTGCTTTTTTTCTCCACGATTTATCAATGCCGCCCGATAAAACACGATTCAGTAAATCATAACGCGTAGCGATAAGGTCGAACATAAGTTCTACTTTCTCGCGTTTCGATTCGCCTTTATAACGTTGAGGCAGTACCGTCATACTTTTAATTTCGAAGCTTCTACTAATAATTGTCGTTTGTCTATTGGCACAACTCCTACTTTTTCACATACTAAACCACCTGCCAGATTTGCAAGAGCTGCTGTAGTTGGTCCGCTTAAATTTAGTGCTAGGCATAATGAAGCCACGCTGATTACCGTATCACCAGCGCCCGATACATCCGATATGTTACGAATATGTGCTGGTATTATTTCTTTAATTATATCGGTTCCAATATAAACTCCGTTTTCTGATAATGTTACCATCATCGATTCAATTTTTTGTTGAAGTCGAAATGGTTCACTCACCGCATTCAAATTATCGATAGTAGGTTTAACGATATCAGCTTTTAATCCTGCTTTTAATTCTGAAAGATTCGGTTTGAATAGACTTACGTTTTTATACGAAGTGAAGTTTTTCTTTTTAGGATCAACTGCGGTCGGAATTTTATGGGCTCCGCAAAGAGTAACTATTTCTGAAATCAGCGACTCATTCAAAACACCTTTGTCGTAATCTTCAAAAATGACAACAGCAGGCTTTTCATTCTCGATTAACGTTTTTACGGCCTTAAAAATTTCACTTTGTTCTTTTGCCGATAAGTCGTGCATCACTTCATCATCTATACGTAGCAATTGATGGTTATTACCGATTACACGCGTTTTCACAGTAGTTACTCGCTCATCCGATAATATCATTCCCGAAGTGTCCATTGATAAGTCTTTCATCAATCCCAAAAGATCTTCGGCATGGCGGTCGTTGCCGATTACCGAGCAGAGCAGGGGAGTAGCTCCCATAGCTTTTATGTTGATTGCTACGTTGGCCGCTCCGCCTAAGCGACTTTCTCTTTTTTGAACTGCAACGATAGGTACAGGTGCTTCAGGAGATATTCGATCTACTTTCCCCCATAAATAGGCATCTACCATTACATCGCCTATCACCAATACTTTTAGGTGATTGAAGGCGTCAAATACTTCTTCTATGTTGCGATAATGTGTCAACCGTTCTTTTTTTTTATTTCAATTTTGCAAATGATGCTTTGATGCGTCTTAATGCTTCACGCAGTACGTCGTCGCTTGTTGCATAGGAAATACGTAAGCATCGAGGATCGCCAAATGCTTCTCCTGTTACTAACGATACTTTCGCATCTTTTAACAAGTACATGCATAAGTCGGTAGCGTTGTTGATCACCGACTCGCCATCACTTTTTCCAAAGAAATACGTTACATCGGGAAATACATAAAAGGCCCCTTTCGGTTTGTTGAATTTCCATCCCGGAATATCTTGCATTAATTCAAGCACCATGTCTCTTCTTCTTAAGAATGATTCGCGCATGAATTCATATTGGCTCCAATCGGTACTTAATGCTTTTAATGCTGCTTTCTGTGCGATAGAACAAGTAGCTGAAGTAAATTGGCCTTGCATCTTGTCGCATGCTTTGGCAATTTCAATTGGCGCCCCTATATAGCCGATCCTCCATCCTGTCATGGCATATCCTTTTGATACTCCATTCACGATAACTACGCGGTCTTTGATGAAATCAAATTGTGCAATGCTTTCGTGGTTGGATTCGAAGCGTATATGTTCATAGATTTCATCCGATAAAATGTAAATCTGTGGATGTGGTAGAATAACTTCTGCAATAGATTTTAATTCTTCTTTCGAAAAAATAGATCCGGTAGGATTACAGGGAGAACTGAAGATGAAAAGTTTTGTTTTTGGTGTGATGGCTTCTTTTACTTGCTGTGCGGTCGGCTTGAAGTCATTATCAACTGTAGTGTCGATGTATACAGGCACTCCTCCAGCGAGTTGAATCATTTGAGCATAGCTTACCCAATATGGAGAAGGTACAATCACTTCTTCCCCAGGATTTACCAGACTTAATATCACATTTGCAATACTTTGTTTTGCTCCTGTCGATACTACAATTTGCTCGGGTTTGAATTCGAGATTATTCTCTCGCTTGAATTTTTCGCTGATGGCTTTACGTAAATCTGCATATCCAGCTATTGGAGGATAGAAGGTAAATCCGTCGTCGATAGCTTTTTTAGCCGCTTCGCGGATGTCGTGAGGAGTAACAAAGTCAGGTTCGCCTAAGCTTAGGCTGATTATATCATGTCCCTGCTCCTGAAGTTCACGGCTTAAGCGCGCCATGGCGATTGTCGCAGATTCTTCTAAATCGTTAATTCGTTTCGATAAATAGTTCATAGTGGGATTAGCCCATTTTGTGTGGCGCAAAATTACCAAAAAAGACTGAGCCATTAAACTTATCAATTCGAAGATTTTTTGAACTTTGTTTCTGTCGTTTCGTCTACATAATGAGGTGGTTACGGCATGATTTAGCTATTAAGGAAATACTTTCTCATTGATTTATTAACCGTTCGGCCCTTTTTTATGTAATAATTCGCCCTTTTATGCGTCCTATTTTACGATATTTGACCCCTCTTAAATTATGGAAACACCAAACACAATTCTCGAATTTCTAGTGTTCCTGCTCCCTCCTGTGATTGTGGCAGTTACGGCTTATTTGCTCATTCAACGTTTTCTTCAACGCGAACAACAACTAAAAGTGCTTGAGCTGAAAATGTTAAATCAGAAAGATTTATTGCCGCTACGATTACAAGCGTATGAGCGCTTAGCAATTTATTTGGAGCGTATTTCTCCGAATCAAATGTTGTTAAATCAATATGAAGCCGGATTTACCGTAGCACAGTTTCAGCGTATTTTGGTGGCAATGGTGCGCGATGAATTTGAACATAATTTGGCACAACAGATTTATGTTTCGATAGCACTGTGGACGATCATCAGAAACACAAAAGAAGATGTAGTTCGACAAATTAATAAAGCCGCTTCAACATTAAATCCAGATGCTCCTTGCCACGAATTAAGTCAAGCGGTTTTTAGTGCAATTCTTGAGCGTGAAGATTTTGGAGCTCAGAAAACATTAAGTATTCTTAAAGCAGAAGTTGCACAGTTATTTTAAATTTAGGTATGTCAACTACAGATTCAAAAAAAACTCTTTTCACTACCGATTCTGGTATTGATATAAATCGCATATATTCTACTCCTGTTGAGTTGAAAGAGGATGCCGGTAAATTTCCTTTTACACGTGGTGTACAACCCGATATGTATCGAGGTAAATTATGGACGATGCGTCAATATGCTGGCTTTAGTACTGCAGAAGAGAGCAATGAAAGATATCATTTTTTGTTGAATCAAGGAACAACAGGTTTGTCGGTGGCATTTGATCTGCCGACTCAAATTGGCTATGATTCAAGTCACGATTTAAGTGATGGTGAAGTAGGGAAGGCCGGCGTGGCAATCGATTCCTTAGCCGATATGGAAATTCTTTTTGATGGAATTGAACTTGAAAAAATTACAACGTCAATGACCATCAATGCTTCGGCTTCGGTGTTGTTGAGTATGTATATTGCTTTAGCGAAAAAACAAGGTGCCGACTTGAAAAATATTTCAGGTACAATTCAGAATGATATTTTAAAAGAGTATGCCGCTCGAGGAACTTATATTTATCCTCCGAAGCCTAGCATGCGCATTATTACTGATATTTTCGAGTATTGTAGCAAGGAATTGCCAAAGTGGAATACCATATCAATTTCGGGTTATCATATTCGTGAAGCAGGTGCAAATGCTGTTCAGGAGTTGGCGTTCACTTTAGCCGATGGCAAAGCATATTTACAAGCGGCTATCGACAAGGGTCTCGATATAAATGTTTTTGCAAAGCGTTTATCATTTTTCTTTAATGCACATAATAATTTGTTTGAAGAAGTAGCTAAGTTCAGAGCTGCTCGTCGCATGTGGGCGCAAATAACAAAAGATTTAGGAGCTACCGACCCTCGCGCTCAGATGTTACGTTTTCATACACAAACTGGCGGATCAACATTAACTGCTCAACAGCCGCAAAACAATATCGTTCGTGTTACAGTGCAAGCTTTAGCAGCGGTGATGGGCGGAACACAATCGCTTCATACCAACGGCTTCGATGAAGCATTAGCATTGCCTACCGAAGAAGCTGCTCGTATTGCTTTGCGTACGCAACAAGTTGTGGCTTATGAAAGCGGAGTGCCAATGACAGCTGATCCTTTAGGCGGAAGTTATTATGTAGAAGCACTAACGAATGAAGTAGAAGCAAAAGCGTGGGATTATATTCGTAAGATTGACGAGATGGGTGGTGCAGTAGCTGCAATTGAAGCGGGATATATTCAACGTGAAATTGCCGATTCTGCTTATCAATATCAACGTGATATTGAATCGGGCGATAAGGTAATTGTAGGAGTAAATAAATTCACTATTGAAGAACCTCCATTCGAAAATCTATTTGCTGTTAACGATAGCATTCGTCAGGTTCAAATTGATAAAATCAATAAAGTAAAAGCAACAAGAAATAACGAAGCAGTTACAGTGTGCCTTAAGAATCTCGATGAAGCAGCGCGTAACGGATCGAATGTAATGCCATTTATTTTAGATGCTGTTGAACAATACGCTACGCTAGGGGAAATCTGCGATGTAATGCGTGTAGTGTTTGGTGAATATACAGGAATGTAATATCTTAATAATTTTAAAAAAGGCTCAAGGAAAAAGTGATTATTCCTTGAGCTTTTTTTTTAACCTAAACTTGGAGGCATTTAGATCCTAATATGTCGACCGTTTTAGTAATAAATTATCGGGCAAACGGGAGCCTTCTGGTCTTTGCAGAGTAAATTTACTGAAAACAGATTTGTCAATGATAGAAATTCGGATTCAAACTTATTTCTTCTTCCAACGCGCTGTAGCCGCGCGACGGCTCATACTTTTTCCTTCAGTCGAAAAAGTATGCAAAAAGACCGCCGCTGTAAATTTTTTAGCGGGAACGATTTCAACTCCAACGGAAAGAAACAAACTCGCCCTGAATCGTCTCCTGCGTCGACTCATCATGTCTCGGTCAGTGTTTCTTTCTGTCGTTGTCGTTCTCATCGTTCTATCCGCAAAAATTTAAGGCGGACGTTCCGCTTCGATATAAAATTTCGATATATCGTTCCTAATATTTTATCAAAAACCTCCTCAACCTATGTTAGGGACGAACAATGAATCCTATATCCTGAATTTTTTATCCAACATCTAATATCCAATATCTATCAACCAAATTTAACATAATCTAACAACTTATTCAGTATTTTATCAAAACAACTTTCAACTGATATTTCTCATTTGTATTGTTCAATTCTCAAATAACTTTAACTTCACAATAATATTAGTGCAGTTAAAATAAATTGAACTATGAAAAAGAAATTATTTTTAGCCTCATTATTTGTTTTGATCGGAATGTTTTTTTCGGAGAAGTCGTTTGCACAACAAGTCATTACAGAAACTACTTTCGACAGTACTTCTACTTATATTCTTAAGTTGAGGGATGAGTCGCAATTGGTAGGTAAATACCTCGGTCGCGATTCTTTAAATGTGATAATAAAAACGGCTTCGATGCCTCGAGTGGAAGTGCCGATTTCTAATATGGTAAGTGTTTCGAAAGTGGATGCTGAAAATTTCAGACATGGTAAATATTGGTTTCCGAATCCGAATGCTACGCGTTACTTTTTTGCTCCTTCGGCTTTTTGTTTAAAAGAGGGTGAAGGGTATTATCAAAATACGTATTTGTTTTTGAATTCGTTTAATGTGGGATTGTCGGATCATTTTACCATTGGTGGTGGACTGGAATTCATTTCAACTTTCGCAAGTGCGATTAGTGGTCAGGGAGGTCCGATTCTTTATTTAACTCCTAAAGTAGGATTTGAAGTTGCTCCAAAGGTGAATGTTGGAGCAGGAATGCTATATTTTAGTATACCTAGTTTTATTAATGATAACAGCAGAAGTGGCGGTGGTATTTTTTACGGACTAGGAACATTCGGAAATACAAATAATAATTTAACTACAGGTTTTGGATGGGGCTATTTTCGAAGAGATATCGGTTCATCGCCTTTCGTTACAATTAGCGGCATGAAACGAATTTCTAGGAAAACTGCTTTGGTGTCCGAAAATTGGTTCATTCCAGGTAATGATTATTACGGGATTTACTCTTACGGCTTTCGTTTTTTTGGAGAAAAATTAGCGGTCGATTTAGGCTTTATAAATAATAGCGATATTGCTACTGCCTTGTTAATCGGAATTCCGTATGTAGATTTTGTAGTGAAGTTTTAGTGGGGGAGAAGCTTTATTACGTTTTAATTAGATAATCAATTAATTTTTCTAATGTACTTGAAAGTTATTTGTCAAAATCAAATCGTTTTTAGCCTGGAGTCTAATTTTTTCATTCTTTAAATTTTACTTCTTTGTCAATCGAATCAGGAAGAACAAGAAAAATATCTTCATTGTCTTTTTTCATGAGGTAATGTTCGCGGGCATATTTTTCTAAGTGCTCGGGGTCCGACATTAATTCGTTCATGTCTTTTTTATTACGAGCAATCTCTTGTAAATAGTATTCTTTGTCGACTTCCAATTCTTTTAACTGACGACGGTAACTTAATTGTGAAAACAAATCATTTTTATCGAAAAATAGTAACCACACAACAAAGGCTAGAGAGGTAATGAAATACTTATTACGCAGTAGGGGAGCCCACTTTTTGAAATCAGGTTTATTGAACTTCATGTTGTAAAAGTATAAAGTTTTTTGATTATTAAGTAATTATTTTAATGTCTTTTTATAACAGCAATGAAAATTTCGATTTTAAAGAAGATCAACCCACATTAATTCTGCTTTTTTAGATATGGGCAGGTTTTTTTATAGTTTTCTTTAATATATAGCGCACTTATTTTTTTGTAAATCAGTTCAAATTTTCGGATGTCAGTTTAAAAAAGAAGGAATCGATGATTTTTATTAATTCATCAATTCCTTCTTTAAAAGTATCATTTGCTAAAGTGTGTTAGCTAGCTTTTGCAAATATTCTTATTATTGTTATTTTTTTTCTTTTGCTTCAATTACAACACCTTCTTTGTTGATTTTTATTTTTACATCTTTATTATCCCAGTTAATGGTGTCTTTATTTTTTTTAATAACTACATTTTTACCATCTACGCTTATTTGCACATTTTTGTCTCTATGGTCATTTGCATTGTTCGAATCATCATTTTTAGACTGATCGCAGTTGAGGCATTCTAAGCCAGTTGATGTCATGGTCCACGTATTTCCGGCCATGTCGAGATCGTAGGTATTCGTTTTGTTTTTGATATCGTAAATCACATCCCCCATGTCATTAGCTAAGTATACACTTTTCCCTACAGGAACTTTCAATAACAACTTTATTTTTTGTCCGCGAAATTTTACACCTTTACTAAGTGTATAATGGTCCGATACTTTTAGTGTATTGCCTTCTTGTGCATAACGATAGTCGATTCTCCTAAGATTATCTTCTGCTTCGCGTCGGCTGGCACCTCTTCCTCTTGCAATTTCTTGTAGCTCGAAATTGTTTCCATCCGCTTTTACAATGTCTAGTTCTACCATTTTAAAGTTAATGGAGTCGTTGCTAGAACCAAACGTCCAAATATCTTGGTCGATTGTAAAATCATCATACCATGATACATTATTATCTTCATTTTGTATTTTTTCGATTCGTAAAGTATCTCCGTTTGGTTGCGCTATTGGCATATCCACTTTATATTCTTCGTGGCTTCGAAAATCTCGGCTAATTTGTGTTGCTAAAAATAAACACAGAATTATTCCCGCAGCCCACAGCGCAGATGCTGTATAACGAATGATCTTGGAATTCGATTTTATTTTGAAAAGAGAACGAATAATACGATAAAGTAACAATAAAACGGGAACGCCAATAACAATTCCAATTCCAATACAGGCTAATGTAAGTTGTGTGTTATTTAGAAATGCTGAGCTGAAGATAATAGGCAATTGCGTATCTCCAATTGCCCCTGTAATTCCTAATAATGTTACGAATAATATAAATAAAATTACAATAAGCGAAACAGCTAATATTCCGATAATGAATTTGATGAAAAATCGAAGTATTTCTAATATTAAGGAACCAACTCCTTCGATGAATCTTGCGATACCGGAGGTTCCTCGTTTAAAAGTTGGTCCGTTTCCTTTTAAACGACTTTTAATATCTTCAACTTCTTCTTCAATTGTTTTCTTTATATTATCGATGTTAACGGCTTGTCCTTTCATCTCCATTTTTTCTAAAGCAGTTTTAGCTTTAGGAATTATTATCAGCAAGATGATATATAATAAAAATCCTGAGCCAAAAACAAAGATTGAAATTGCAAATATTAATCGCAACCAAATTGGGTCGATTCCTACATAATGACTAATGCCACTGCAAATTCCACCAACTATTTTATCATCTGGATCGCGATATAAACGTCGATATCCTTTATCGTATATGGTTGAATTTATGTTCCCTGTAGTATTGTTTGACGATGCGTTCGCAGCGCCTTCTTCATCAGCACCCGCAACTTGTTCAGGACGACCTAATGTGTTTACTACGAAGTCAACATCCGCTTCTGTAATTACTTGTCTAGTGTTTCCAATTCTTTCGGTAAACATTTCAGCAATTCGACTTTCAATATCTTGTATTATTTCATCGCGGCCATCGGATGTGGTAAAATATCCTCTTATTGCTTCTAAGTACTTTTTTAATTTTTCGTAGGATTGTTCTTCAATGTGAAAAACCATGCCTCCTATATTTACTGTTACGGTCTTATTCATTTTACTTTTGGATTTAATGTCGTAGTGTTTACAGCGATTACTAGTTCGTTCCATGTAGTGCGGAGAGCAGATAAAAAATCTATTCCGATTAGGGTAAGTGTGTAGTACTTGCGAGGAGGACCACTCGTCGATTCTTTCCAGGAATAAGAGAGGATCCCTTGATTCTTGAGTCGGGTCAGAAGTGGGTAGAGTGTTCCTTCTACTACCATTAGTTTTGCTTCTTTCAGTTTTGAAATAATATCAGAAGGATACACTTCTCCTTGCGCAATGATACTGAGTATGCAAAACTCTAACACCCCTTTTCTCATCTGTTGTTGGGTGTTTTCTACATTGCTCATCTGTTTGGTTTTTTATTGATTGTTCCGCTACTTCTTGCTCCCCATTTTCGTTGATATTGCAGGGGTGCAGTTTGATTTTCAGAATTTAATAATGCAAACATAGTTCTTTTGTATAGTACTATGCAATACAAGGTACTATGTAAATTGTTAAACACTTGAAAAAGAGCAACTAAAAATTCAATTTATTGCTTTTGATTCATTTGTAAAATGATTTAAAGGATTCAATTAAAGGTGCCTTTCTACATTTTTGGTGCTTTACTTTGTTGGCAAGCAGCTTTCCTTATATTTGTTATTCGCCGAACAATATGCCGGAATCAGTTTTTCAGTTTAAAAAGTTTTCTGTCTCTCAAGATAGGTGCGCAATGAAAGTGGGCACCGATGGGGTTTTGCTGGGTGCTTGGGTGATGCCTGCTTCTGCTGAATCTATTCTTGATATTGGTACCGGTACGGGTTTAATTGCGCTCATGTTGGCACAAAAAAGTACTGTTTTTATTGAAGCTGTTGATATCGATCGTGATGCTTGTTCTCAGGCTCTAGAAAATGTTCTTCATTCGCCTTGGCCCGATAAAGTCAAAATCATAAATTCTCCTTTGCAAGATTTTCGTCCTGGAAAACGGTATGATTTGATTGTTTCAAATCCTCCATATTTTATCGATTCGTTTGCGGCCACCGACGAAGCTCGCAATATTGCTCGATCTGCGTCTGCATCATTGTCATTTGCTCAATTGGTAAATGGGGTAGTTCGGTTGTTAAGTGCCTCGGGATGCTTTTGCATTATATTGCCCTCTAAAGAAGGATTTTTTTTTAGGGAGTTGGCCGAACAAAGCGGCCTATTCTGTAATCATATTACGCATGTAAAAACAAAAATGAGCAAGCCCGAAAAAAGAGTGCTCATGGAATTCGGAAGATGTGGCGAAGAATTAATAGAAGACGAATTGATTATTCACGAAGATAAAGATGATCGTGTATATACCGATCAGTATAAATTGCTTACGAGGGATTATTATATGGCTTTCTGAAGTGCGTTGCTGTTAGTTTAAACGCGGAGGCGGCGTAGCCGAGTGGCATCATAACAAATCAACATCATCTGCGCATCCCGTGATAACGGGATCAGCGGTCCATTAAGCCGGAATCAGCGGCCCATAAAAATTACTCCTCAAACTTCACCCCGCAGCCAGATAATTCGTTTAGTATTGGTGCGTAAATTTCTTTATGAACCGGAATTTGGACTCCTTTCAATGATATCTTGCCATGTAATATCATACGAGCAGCAATTCCCAAAGGTAATCCAACCGTTTTTGCCATTGCAGTTTGTGTAGTATCGCTGCCTTTTACGACCAATGAAGAAACGATTTTTCCTTGTTGTCCACTAATCGTATATTCAAACTGATGTTGCATTACAATCATGTCTTTGTCGTCCGATTTTAATACCCATTTTTTTTCGAGTACTTGTTGTAAAATCTGAGCCGGTGTTGCATGCTTCATTCCCGTTTTTTGGTTTTCAAAAATGCCCGTATAGGCAATCATCTCCATGCTTTTGTCGTTTGCATCAATTGCACATAACTTGCATAACTTCTCTCGTATAGATATACCTTCAATATGAGCAGGAATTAAGGCTTCCACAATTTCCGCATAGGTTAGGTTTTCTGAATTTTCAATCACATACGTATCATCAGTAAGTCCTAACGTGACAAATATTTGCCATGCCTTGCAATATCCGCCTTGGCGTAATGTGCCGCGAATTAATGTGGGAATATTTTCAATTCCATAATGCTTTCTGTAGGCCAATGAATCGCGATTTGCATATCCGTCGAAGCTGCCTAATCCATCTACCGATACTGGTGTGATTTCGGTGAAAAGTCGACTATAAGGCGTATAATGATAGTGTCCATTTTGAATGAACTTGGCGGTACCTTGTCCGGCAATAATGACATTTCTAGGATTCCAGGTGAATTTATATCCCCACGGATTATCATTTGATTCAGGGGCTACTAATCCCCCTGTATATGATTTAAAAGAAGTGATATCGGCACCCTGATCTTGCAAGCGATGAATAATTTCCATTGCCGACATATGATCGATACCCGGATCGAGTCCGCATTCATTTAATAAAATAATATTATTGTTAATGGCATCTTCGTGGAGCTGCTGAATTTCAGCCGAAACATAGCTAGCTGTTACTAAATTTTTACCGAATAGTACGCAATCTTTAGCTGCCAAAATATGTAGGGCAGGAGGGAGAAGCGATACTACTAAATCGGCAGCATCAATTTCTTCAGCCCTTTGTGCCTCATTTTCAATGTCAAACTCAAAAGTAATAGCGGAGGGATGATTTCCTGTTTTTTCTTTGGCCAATTCAATTGATCGGTCGCCAACTTTTACGGTGTACCCATCCGTAACTGCATGTTTTAACAAATATTGAATTAGTGATCCTGATGATCGTCCTGCACCTACAACTAATATTTTTTTCATATTCTAATAATTGGTTGCGAAGTTAAAAAAGTAATGTTCATCGACATTAAAAATAGATTTAAATAAGTTATAACTTTACATTTCCAAACTAAATAGATTGTCTATTGGCAATCAAATCTAAAAATATCCTCCCATGATAAAAAAAATCGCTCTTTCATTTATCTTCTGTTTCTTAAGCTTTTTAATGATGGCACAGAACAGCAATGTTATACTTTTTACCGAAAACGGAGAAAAGTTCACTGCTATTTTAAACGGCATTCGCCAAAATGATCGTCCTGAAACAAACGTAAAAATTACTAGTTTAAATGCAGAGTTTTATAAGCTAAAAATTATTTTCGAAAGTCAAGTACTAGGAGAGAAAAACTTCAATCTTGCTATTCAATTAGGAAATGAAACATCTTATTGCATAAAGAAAAATAACAAAGGAGAATATGTAATTCGTTTTGTGAGCTCTGTACCTATGGATCAAGCACCTACAGCACCGGCAACACAATCGGTTATTGTTTACAATGCAAATCCTGCCGCTTCAGCTTCCCCTAATGAAGCAACCGTAGTGCATCAACAAACAACGACGACTACTACAAATGGCACTGGTAATTCAGATAATGTGAATATTAACATGGGAATTAGTATAGGTGAAAATGGAGGAAGTATTAACATGAATGTATCGGGAATGGATAATGATACGCAGGGTACAACTAATGCTGTTCATACAACTACCACAACAACAACTACCACCACTTCAGGAGCGAGTGTTACACCTCCTCCATTACAAGAACACGCGCATCCACGCCAAGATCCACCTCCGGTAAATTACCTGCCTGGTTACAATGGTGATATTGGTTGTTCTATGCCAATGTCACCCAATGATTTTAATGATCTTAAGAAGTCATTAATGTCGAAATCATTCGAAGAAACACGATTAACCATTGCGAAGCAAGTAGTAGGAAGTCAGTGTTTATTAACGGGTCAAGTGAAAGAACTAATCGGCTGTTTTACTTTTGAAGACTCAAAATTACAAATGGCAAAATTTGCATACGACCACACCTATGATATTGGAAATTACTTCAAAGTAAATGATGTCTTTACTTTTGAGTCGTCGATTGAAGAATTGAATGAGTATATTGAGTCAAAAAAATAAGAAAAAATATTTTATTTAAAGGTGGAATCATGAGAATGGTTTCGCCTTTTTTTTGCGAATTAAAGCAGGCAAGGTTTGGCTGCGGCGGTTTCTGAAATTCTTCTTTACAGATTCAATAAAAAACTAAAATTGATTCAACAAAAGGTGCTACGGTCCATTGCACTTGGGTTCGTTCCTCATTTTCAAATGGAATCATTTTCAAATCTTCAAATTGTTATTTCCCTACCTTTGTCCCATGAATGCAAAACAAGTACTTCGCATAGCCGCCATCTCTGGTGCAATCGCAGTTGCTTTTGGCGCCTTCGGTGCACACAAGCTGAAAGAATTAATCGATGAAAAATCGGTGTTGAATTGGGAAACAGCAGTTAAATATCAATTGCTGCATACCTTGGCAATGATGTTTTGCGGGGTATTATTGATGTTGCAACCTGTAAAGCAGTTAAAAACGGCAGCTTCTTTATTTTTAGTGGGTATCTTTTGCTTTAGCGGTAGTTTGTATTTGTTAACTACTCGCTCAATAACTGGCATCTCTGCCGAGTTCCTTGGACCAATTACCCCCATAGGTGGATTATTATTTATTGCTGGATGGATCTTTTTATTCGTGGCAGTTAGTAAATTTACCATTCCTAATAATTGATATTTATGATAAAAGCTTTAATTCTAGGTGCTGCCTTCTTAGTAGTGTCTTGTCGTGGAACTAAAGAAGTTGCCCCTGTAAAAGTTGGTGCTGCAACTTCTCTTAATAATGTAATGCCCGAGGCCGTTACTTCCGAAGAATCTCAAAAAGAAGCTTCTCCCAATAAACAAGCTGCCATTATTCGCTTGGCAGTCAATTTTATAAGTATTGGAGCAGGTACCGATGTAAATGCTAAAAGGGTGCTCGATGAATACATCAATTTTTTCCGTCAAAAGACAGGAAAGCGGGTAATTTATATTGCTCACCCTTGGGGACGAGAAGGCGAAGTGGAAAACCAATTTTCGCTTTTTGAGCTCTCCGATAATGAACAAACTGAATTTGTTTTAGGGCTCAAATCGGCTGTAAAAGGAATGGAACTCATTCAAATCGAAGAAAATAAGCCCAATCGCTTTAAACATTGATAGCAATCATATTAAAAATCAATTGACGGAACACTAATTTTTCCGTTTCTTTGCACAAACTTTCAGGAAAAATCATGAACGAATACGGAATTAAAAACCCTAATGCTTCTATTGCTGATTTGGGTTTAAAAAATGTAGCGATCGCGCACTGGAATTTAACTCCTGCCGAACTAGTAGAGGAAACGATTCTGCAAGGCATGGGATTTCTTACCGATACTGGTGCGTTAGCTATTGATACTGGCGAATTTACAGGACGCTCGCCGAAGGATAAATTCTGTGTAGTTGATAGTGAAACAGAAAACACTGTTTGGTGGGGAGATATCAATTTTAAATTTGATGCGGCCAAGTTCGACCATATTTATACGCGGATGCAAGCCTACCTTACAAATCGTGAGGTATATGTGCGTGATGCGTTTGCTTGCGCTGATCCGCGTTATCGTTTAAATGTTCGTGTGGTTACTGAGTATCCTTGGCAAAACCTTTTTGTAAATAATTTATTCCTTCGCCCTAATCGTAAGGAGTTAGAAACATTTACTGCTGAGTGGACAATCGTAAATGCTCCGGGCTTCTTAGCTGATCCTGCTATCGATGGTACTCGTCAGCATAATTTCGCAATCATTAACTATACGAAGAAGATGATTTTAATTGGAGGAACCGGATATACTGGAGAAATCAAGAAAGGAATCTTTACTGTTTTGAATTATGTTCTTCCTCAACATAAAGGTGTTTTAAGTATGCACTGCTCTGCCAATATTGGTAAAGATGGAGATACTGCACTGTTCTTCGGGCTATCAGGAACAGGTAAGACAACATTAAGCGCTGATCCTAACCGCGGATTAATTGGCGATGATGAGCATGGTTGGAGTGATGATTCAGTGTTTAATTTTGAAGGTGGTTGTTACGCGAAATGTGTAAACTTGTCTGCCGAAAAAGAACCTCAAATTTTCAATGCGATTCGTTTCGGTTCGTTGCTCGAAAATATTGAATGTTATCCTGAAACAACTACGGTTGATTACGATAATATTTCTAAAACCGAGAATACACGCGTTGCTTACCCGATTAACTACATCGACAATTCTGTTGAACCTTCGGTAGCAAAAACACCAAAAAATATTTTCTTCCTAACTTGCGATGCATTCGGTGTATTACCTCCGATCTCTCGTTTAGATAACGGACAAGCGATGTATCACTTCATCTCAGGATATACTGCTAAAGTTGCAGGTACTGAAATGGGAATTACTGAGCCTACAACTACTTTCTCAGCTTGCTTCGGTAAGGCATTTCTTCCATTACATCCTGCAAAATATGCAGAGCTGTTAGGAAAGAAATTAAATGATAATCCTGATATCAAAGTTTGGTTGGTGAATACTGGATGGTCAGGTGGCGCTTATGGAGTTGGTTCACGTATGAAATTGGGTTATACACGTGCAATGATTTCCGCAGCTTTAAATGGTGAGTTTGATAATACCGAATTTGAAGAGCTTCCTATCTTCCGTTTACGTGTTCCTAAATCTTGTTCAGGTGTTCCTGCTGAGATATTAAATCCACGCTTAACATGGAATGATAAATTAGCGTTCGATCAAACAGCCGCAGATTTAGCTGCTAAATTCGTGAAGAATTTCCAACAGTATGCTGAAGGTGCAAGCGCTGAAATATTAGCTGCCGCTCCTTCTGTTCCTCAAGTAGCTTAATTACATAAATAATCAAGAAGGGGGCGATTTTTTCGCCCCTTTTTATTTGTAAATGCACCTATTTTACTGTCCTGAGTTATCGCCAAACGACGATTTACTCCTTCTTCCTCCCGATGAGTCCTACCATGCTGCAAATGTGCTTCGTTTGCAAGTGGGTGATGCAATTGGCGTGACCGATGGAGCAGGTCATCTTTACAACGCATCGTTGGTAGAAGTACATGCCAAAAAATGTTCCTTTCAAATTATTGTTGAGGTGGCACAGCGCAATCGAAAGAGGAGTTTACATATTGCCATCGCTCCAACAAAAAATATCGATCGTTTTGAATGGTTCCTCGAGAAGTCAACCGAGATCGGAATCGAAACCGTGACTCCTCTTTTATGTCGTTATTCGGAACGAAAAGAAGTGAAACCCGATCGATTATCGAAAGTAATTGTAGCTGCAGCAAAACAATCGATGCATTGTCGCTTTCCCGTATTACAGCCGATGGTTTCATTTAAGGAGTTTATTGCAAATGCACCCGATAATGCAATCAAACTAATAGCGCATTGCGAGGATAGCGTTAAATTGCCTATACAACGTATGCTCGATCATGCACAGAATGTAATTGTGTTAATTGGTCCCGAAGGAGATTTTTCAAACGAAGAAATTCAATTGGCGATTGAAAAAGGTTTTAAACCAGTATCGTTGGGAGATTCTCGTTTACGAACAGAAACAGCTGCATTGTATGCTTGCATGGCTTTTAATTTATTGTCGGATAAAGATTCGTTTTGATTTTTAAAGACTATCGGAAATAGACTTTTATCCCATTAGATTCTTCAATAGCAACAATATTCTTTATTGCTATTAGGCAAATTGAGTTTCAATTTAGACATATCACTAGGTTTAATAAAAAAATCTATAAACTATCGCCAATCGTCTGTACGTTCCTAACATTGGTTGCCCAATTTTAAATGACATTAAGTTATAAAAAGATTTTTTTAAATAATTTTATTCAACTAGGTAAGGTAAAAGTATTTCTCTTTTTAGTCCGCGAAACTTGAAATAGGTTGAAAAACTTTGATTATTCAGACCTTGCCAAATATTTGAAAAGATATAACGAAATTTTATTTCGAAGCGGATCATCCGCCTTAAAGTTTTGCGGAAAGAAATATGAGGACGAAAACGAAAGAAATAAACACTGCTTGAGGCCTGAAAAAGATTTCTTTCAGTGCGAGTTCGTTTATTTCCGTTGGAGTTGAAATCATTCCCGATAAAAAAATTACAGCGGCTATTGCATTTTACTGCTTGAAAAAGCTAGCGTCATCGCGCGGCTGTAGCGCGTTGGAAGAGTAAAAAGTTTTATTCTGTATTTCTATCATTACAAATTTGTTTTCAATACAATATATCCCACAAAGACCATAAGGCTCTTGTTTGCCCGATAATTTATTGCTAAAAAAGTAAACTATATTTAGGGAGGTTCAATGTTCAGTCTATCGCCAATCGCCTATAGACAATTGTTTATATTGAATATTCATCTTTAAAAGTTACCTTTGTCTTATGATGAAGAAAATAATTTTCTTATTAGTTATTCCCTTTTTGCTTTGCAGTGCTGCAGGTGCTCCCGAGCCTACTATGAAAATTGCATTGTTGAAATACAATGGTGGTGGAGATTGGTACGCCAACCTCGAAACTTCCTTAAAAAATTTGGTGAATTTCTGTAATCAAAATTTAGGAACTACCATTAATTCAGAACAAGCTATTGTTGAAGTGGGTAGTCCCGAGTTGTTTAATTATCCATTTGTGCACATGACAGGGCATGGTAATATTGTTTTCTCGACTGCTGAGGCCGATAATTTACGTAAGTATTTAACCGGTGGAGGGTTTCTTCATATAAGCGATAATTACGGACTCGATAAATTTATTCGTCCCCAAATGAAACGCGTTTTTCCAGAGTTAGAATTTGTAGAAATTCCTTTTTCTCATTCTATCTATCATCAAAAATTTGATTTTCCGAATGGATTGCCGAAAATTCATGAGCATGATGGAACCCCTCCGCAAGGGCTGGGTTTGTTTTACAACGGACGATTGGTTTGCTTTTATGATTACGAATGCGATTTAGGTGACGGATGGGAAGATCGTGAAGTGCATAAAGATTCCGAAGAAAATAGATTGAAAGCATTGAAGATGGGAGCGAACCTAATTCAATACGCATTTCGCAATTAATAGAAGATGCAAAAGTTAACAATGCGTAAAAGTTTAGCGTGGCTACTGCTGGTAATTTGCATTCAGTGGTTGTTGCCGCGCGAACTTTGGCATGAGTTTACAAATCACCAAGATACCGACGATCATCAAGTTGTTGGGAATGCTCGAATAAATTTTAGTGAGCAACATGAGCACTGTTTAATACTTGAGCTTTCATTGCCTCCTGTCGTTCACGAAGATGCGCAAGAAGTAAATTTCGAGCAAGCTTATAATCGTGATTTTTTCATTGCAGAAAATCCTGCTACGGTAACCATTTTTATAACATGCGATCACGCACGTGGTCCACCGAGCGTAAAATCGTAAAATTTATTTAATGTGATATCGTTGACTACTGATTTTAATTGTCAGTGGTTGTACGATTCGCAATTCATCTAATTATTTATTAATCCTTGCGGCAAATGCTTACGCAAATTGAATTCAATGCAATTCAATCGTGATGAAGATGTTTTCTGCTATGCGTAATCGTTAGCAAGGATAATTACACTCAAGATATTATCAAATGAAATTCATATATCATCTCATATTTTTATTTCTGCTGCTTCCTATATTAAGCAATGGTCAGTCGTCGCTAGAAGGGAAGGTAACTGACAAGCAAACGGGAGAATCTATAGTCGGTGCGGCAGTTTATTTTCCCGATACAAGAACGGGAGTGATTACTGATCTCGACGGTCATTATTTAATAACTCAATTGCCATCACGAAAATTGATAGTACAAGTAAAGTTAATCGGGTATGGAGTACTCACTGAAATGATCGATTTGTCGACTACTAAGAAAAAAGATTTTTTGTTGTCAGAAACCATACTCGAAAAAAGTGAAGTGGTGGTCACGGGATCAGCCTTCACCACCGACCATGCGCGATCGAGTTTGTCGATTGAGCCACTCGAGAAAAAGCAATTGCAAACTGTTGGTGCGTCTAATATTACCGATGCGATAGCACAAATTCCTGGAGTATCGGGAATCACCACCGGCGGAGGTATCA
Organism: uncultured Bacteroidota bacterium; assembly: GCA_903881665.1. Lineage (GTDB taxonomy): Bacteria > Bacteroidota > Bacteroidia > AKYH767-A > OLB10 > CAINEC01. The sequence goes on from CAIRUC010000101.1 coordinate 30,986, forward strand.
GCAAGCCCGTTATACGCGGATTGGGATATAATCGCATTGTCACCGTTAACGAAGGCCTGCGACAAGAAGGGCAACAATGGGGCGACGAACACGGATTAGAGATTGATCAGTTCTCAGCAGATCGGATAGAAGTCCTGAAAGGTCCTGCCAGCTTAATGTACGGCTCAGATGCACTAGGAGGCGTTGTAAATATTTTAGAGCCCGTACCTGCTGCCCAAGGCACAATACAAGCAGAGGTCAACTCGCAGTATTCCACCAATAATAAAATGAGTGCAAATAGTTTGATGGCAGAAGGAAATCAGAAAGGCTTTGTGTGGAGGATGCGAGGAACCTATAAAGATGCAGCGGCATATAAATCTCCGCAGGAAGCAGTTTATAATTCTGCTTTCAACGAACAAAATGGGAATGTGATGCTCGGACTCAATCGCAAATGGGGATTCCAGCATGTACACATTAGCAGTTACCATGCGAAATTCGGATTGATAGAAGGAGAAAGAGATTCTGCCAGCGGACAATTTTTAAATGCCAATGGAGAAATTGTGACTAACGGTGATGCCTATACGAGAAAGATAGATTTGCCATTTCAGAAAGTAGATCATTTGAAGATTTCTTCGGTTGGAAGTTATTTCATTGGGAAAGGAAATTTAAAAACAGTTATTGGATGGCAGCAAAACGATAGAAGAGAGTTTTCGAAAAATGTAGATGCGCCAGGAATTTTCTTTAGGTTAAATACGCTGAGTGCCGATTTGAAATATTATTTTAACGAAATAAAAGGAATTGAATTAGTAGCGGGAGTTAGTGGCTTGCATCAAGAAAATGAAAACAAAGGAGATGAGTTTTTAATTCCTGAATATACTATGCAAGAAGGAGGAGGGTTTGTCTCGGCGAAGAAAAATTTCAATCGTTGGACCGTCAATGCCGGCGCACGAATGGATTTTCGTGAAGTAATAGGGAAGCAACTAGGCACACTGTTTAATGCATTTCATACGAAGGTAAGTGCGGTATCTGCATCAGCGGGAACCACCTACGAAGTAAATGATCAATTACATTTGAAATTTAATGTCGGGCGTGGATTCAGAGCACCCAATATTTCAGAGTTAGCAGCTAATGGCATCCACGAAGGAACCTTCCGTTACGAAATAGGAAATATTGATTTGAAGCCCGAAACCAGTCTGCAATGGGATTTGGGTATGGGCTATGAAAGCGGCAAAGCAGGAGCCGAATTATCGCTGTTTTACAATAGCATTATTGATTTTATTTACTACCGAAACAGTGGAGGGGAGACGAAAGACGTTGCCGGAACTGATTATCCCGTTTATCGCTATGTGCAAGGAAATTCAGTACTCTATGGAGCGGAATTCATGTTCGACTATCACATTACAGACCCTTTGCATTTTGAAAACAAATTATCCTTTGTAATAGGAGAAAACAATGATCAGAATAAGGCATTACCATTTGTACCACCATTACATTGGAATTCGGAATTGAGTTATTCAATAATTAAAAAATCGGAAAATTCAATCAAACAATTACAAGTAAAAGCGATGTTAGACGTATATGGGAAGCAAGATCGAATCGATACCTTTGAAACAGAAACGAAAGGGGCTACTGTCTTTGGTGTAAGTGTAAATGCAGATATAAAATTCGTCAAAACACTCTGTTCACTATTTGTTTTAGGAAATAACCTTGGAGATGTTACATATTTCAATCACCTAAGTCGACTAAAAGAAGCGGGCATTGCGTCGATGGGAAGGAATATAACGGTAGGGTTGATAGTTCCGCTCGCAATTAGAAATTAAATATTTATTCCAAGAAATTAAAAAAAAATAAACAGCGCCCGCTAAGAATCTTTTAGCAGGCGCTGTTTTTATATAATGAGCTATGTTACTATTCTAGGCGAGCTTCGCTCCCCATCTTCAAATTATCAAATCATTCATTGTTGTCTTTATACATATCCTTTTTACTTCCTTCAAACAATTCGTATCCCAACAGCCTACATTCGATTGGTCCGTTGAAGAGTTTTATTTTTCGATTTGAACGTAAGCCAATTGCTTTAGCGCCTTCAGGACTTCCTGTGAATATCCAGGCCTTATAACCCGCATAGTTTTTCTTGAAACGGTCGCCTATTGATTTATACAATGCATCGAGATCCTCGGGTTGTAATTTTTCTCCGTAAGGAGGATTAATTATTACAACTCCATTGCCAGATGGTCGTTCGAAATCATTGAAGTCGCCTAAGGATAGTTGTACCATATCTTCAACGCCTGCATTCTTTACATTCTCTTCTGCTTTCTCAAGAACAAAACGATTTATTTCATTGCCGTAAATACGAACGGGATTATCATTAATTCGTTCAATTTGCTTTTCGCGAATGGTTTTGTATAAAGCTTCGTCGAAGTCGGGCCATTTTTCAAATGCAAATTGTTTTCGAAATGCACCTGGAGGAATATTCGCCGCCATCAGCGCAGCTTCAATAGGAATAGTCCCTGATCCACACATAAAGTCAATAAGTGGCTTGTGAGGCTCCCATCCACTCATCATGATAATACCTGCTGCCAGTACTTCACTCAACGGAGCTTTGTCCACTTCAGCACGATATCCGCGGCGGTGTAACGATTCTCCACTGCTGTTAAGTAATAAAGTACATCTATCGCGGTTAATGAATACCATTACTTCTAAATCGGGATTCTCTTTTTCTACATCGGGGCGTTTGCCTCCGTTGCTTCTGAAAGAATCAGCAATAGCATCTTTTACTTTTAATGCAGGATATAAATTCGTGTCGAATAATTCCGAATTCAAAGTACAACGAACAGCAAAAGTTTGCGATACTTTCATAAATTCTGTCCAGTCGATGGCCGCCACTTCACGGTACAAATCATCTCCGTCTTTAATTGAAAAGGAAGTTAAGCTTACCATAACACGTAAAGCTAATCGGCTACAAAAGTTAACTTTATACATAAAGCCTTTGTCGCCAACGCAAGAAACAGCACGCGTATGAATTTCAACATCGCGCCCGCCTAACTGCCGAAGTTCTTGTGCTAATAATTCTTCTAAACCTGCATAGGTTGAAACAACTATGCGTAAATCTGTTTTTAGTAACATGTAATGTTGGTGTTAATAGACGATAATGGGGCAGGCCATCTTTTGGTTAATGGTGCTCGCCGTACTTTATGAATAGGTTAAACAAAAAAGCTGTCCCTAGGGACAGCTTTTTTGTTATTCTTTATCAAGTATTCCACTATCTACCAGAACCCTACCGCAATGTTCGCAAACGATAACTTTTTTGCGTTGACGGATATCAAGTTGACGTTGAGGTGGAATTTTGTTGAAGCAGCCTCCGCAAGCATCACGGCTTACTGAAGCAACTGCTAAACCATTTCTAGCGTTTCCACGGATACGATGGTATGCCGTTAATAATCGAGCTTCGATTACTTCAGAAGCTTTGTTTGATTCAGTTGTTAATTCTTGCTCTTCTTTTTCGGTTTCTGCAATAATTGAATCTAACTCTGCTTTTTTGATTACTAAGTCTTGTGAACGCTCTTCTAAAGCTTTCTCAGACGCTTCAACTATTTGTTTTTTTGCTGCTAATTCTGCAACATGTTCTTTAATTCGCTTTTCGCAAAGTTGCATTTCTAACTGCTGATATTCCATTTCTTTGTTAAGAGAATCGAATTCACGGTTGTTCTTTACACTCGCTTGTTGCGTTTGATATTTCTTTATCAAGGCCTGAGCATCCTTAATCGTTTGCTTACGGTTCTTGATTTGATCATCTAGTTCTTTTGCTTCTTCCGTATAGTTGGTGACACGAGTCTGCAAGCCTGCAATTTCGTCTTCCAAATCGATTACTTCCATGGGTAGTTCTCCACGAGCAATGCGGATACGGTCGATCTGACTGTCGATCAGCTGTAACTGATAAAGTGCACGAAGCCTATCTTCGATCGTATTGTCTCCCTTTTCTATATGGCGAACAACCGGAGTCGGTTTCTTTGGGGCTTCTGCTACTGCCGTCTCTTCTTTCTTGGTCTTTTTGGTAGCCATGATCAGATATAGTTAATTGGATTGGTGTTAATTTCCGTCAAATGGACCGCAAAGGTAGGAAATTTTTCCCTAAGCCAATCGCCAATTAACTCAATTGTGTATTGTTCACTTTCAAAATGTCCGATATCGGCGATGATTATTTTCCCTTCGGCATCGAAAAATTGATGGTATTTAAAGTCCCCAGTAATGAAAATATCAGCTCCCGCAGCAATCGCATTTCCAATTAAAAAACTGCCGGAGCCTCCGCAAACAGCTACTTTTTTAATTGATTTGCCATGATCGGAAGTGTACCGTACACAGTTTGTGTTCATTCTGGTTTTCAGTGATTTAAAGAATTCTTCTGCCGGCATGGATTCTTCTAATTCCCCAATCATCCCGGCTCCCGTTAGCTGATTCTTGTTTTCGAGTTGGAGTATTTCATAGGCTACTTCTTCGTAGGGATGCGCCGCTTTTAATGCCGCCAATACTTTGTTTTTTAGTCGGCTTTCAAGGATTATTTCAACACAACTTTCGGGTTCCGTATGCCTGATATTTTTTTCGCCGATATGCGGATTAGCATCATTTCCAGGTTTAAATGTGCCCGATCCTTCATGTTTAAAGCAGCATTCACTGTAATTGCCAATATGTCCGGCTCCCGCTTCGAAGAGTGCTTCTATCACTTTTTCGGCTTGGGCATGGGGTACATAGGTTACTAGTTTGAGTATGTTTCTTTCCTTTTCGCTTAAAACGCGACTGTTTTTTAATCCCAGTTTTTCAGCAATTTTTCGATTTACTCCGTGTGCAACATTGTCGAGGTTGGTATGAATGGCATAAATGGCGATGTCGTTTTTAATGGCTTTGATGATCACCCGCTCGATGTAATTCTTGCCCGTGATTTTTTTCAATCCGCTGAATATAATAGGGTGATGCGCCACTACTAGATTGCATTTTTTATGTATCGCTTCGTCAATTATTGACTCAATGCTATCGAGACAAATTAAGGTGCCCGTAATTTCCATGTCAGGATTTCCGGTGATGAGTCCCGAATTGTCGTATGATTCCTGTAAATCGGATGGCGCTAGCATCTCTAACGCGGCAATGATGGCTGATAATTTCATAGTTAATTTCGATCCCTGCAAATGTAATCACTGTATCTTGTCAAAATCGACTATTTTTGAGGCAATGCGATTATTATTTTATCCTCTAGCACTGATTTACGCAATAATCTCCTCCTTGAGAAACTTGTTTTTTAAGATTGGGTTGCTGAGTGAACGTAGTTTCCATTTACCTATTATTGGTGTAGGAAATCTTTCTACTGGTGGCACGGGTAAGTCGCCACATGTGTTATATCTCTCGGCTTTGCTCAATAACGAGAAACAAGTCGCCGTTTTGAGTCGTGGTTACGGTAGACGAAGTAAAGGGTATCGCGAAATAAATGTCGGTGATAGCGTGCGGGTGGCTGGTGATGAGCCTTTGCAATATAAAACCTTGATGCCTCATTTATTGGTTGCTGTATGTGAGAATAGGGCGGAAGGAATTGAGCAGTTGTTGAGCCATCATCATCCTTCTTTAATTTTACTTGATGATTCATTCCAACATCGTTATGTGAAACCAGGATTGAATTTAATGATTACCGATTTCAATTCGCTTTTTTATAATGATCATATTTTGCCAGCGGGCAATTTAAGAGAAATTAGGTCGGGTGCTAAACGCGCAGATGCGGTTATTGTAAGCAAAACAAATGCATTGCCTAATCTTGTTGAATTCGAAAAAATAGATAAACATATTAGACGTTATGGAGTGAAAAATGTTTTCTTTTCGTATATGCGTTACTGTGAGTTTATGGATAGTGTAAATGGAGTGCAAATGAAACTATCTGAATTGAAACATAAAAAAGTAATGGTGGTAGCAGGAATTGCAAAGCCTCAGCCTTTTATTGATTTTATTCAATTTCATGCGGGTGAAGTGAAAACTGAATTATATGGTGATCATCATGCATTTACTGCTGGCGATCTTAATAGACTAACTAAGAATTTTGATATGTTTACAGCCGATCAAACAGAAGGAGCTGTAATTATTACTACTCGTAAAGACTTTATGCGTCTTAATTCACCCGAATTAGCACATTTATTAAAGCGATTGCCTGTGATGATACTTGATATTGAAATTTGTTTTCATACATTCGGACAACAAGCGTTCGATCATTATATTCTTAACTATGTTAAAAAAAATTCAAGAATCCGTTGATTATATTTTAAGTAAAACGGGATTCACACCCGAAGTCGGAATTGTTTTAGGTTCGGGGTTAGGTGGTTTAGTGAAAGAGGTTCAAGTTGATCACATGCTTTCTTATAGTGAAATACCTGGTTTCCCAGTATCAACAGTTGCTGGTCATGGTAGTAAAATGTTATTAGGCACGCTCAATGGGGTTAAAGTAGCTGTGATGCAAGGGCGATTTCATTTTTATGAAGGTTATTCTATGCAGGAGGTAGCCTTCCCTATTCGCGTGTTGAAATTTATGGGAGTAAATCGTCTTTATTTATCGAATGCTAGCGGAGGGGTGAATCCGAAGTTTGAAGTTGGTGATTTAATGATTATCGACGATCATATCAATTTGATGGGCACTAATCCTTTAATCGGACCAAACGATGAAAAAATCGGTCCACGTTTCCCTGATATGAGCGCTCCATATGATCCTGATATAATCGCTAAAGCAAAAAGTATTGCAGCGAAAAATGAAGTGCGTTGTCATGTTGGAGTGTATGCTGCTGTAACAGGTCCTACTTATGAAACGCGTGCTGAATATAAATACATTCGTAGTGTTGGAGCAGACTGTGTTGGAATGTCGACTGTGCCCGAAGTAATCGTCGCGCGTCATATGGGAATTCCTGTTTTTGCTATTTCAATTATTACCGATATGGGAGGAACTGACGATGTGCAAATTATTACGCATGATGAAGTGCTGAAAGTAGCGAATGCTGCAGAAGAAAAAATGACGGCTCTTATTAAAGAGTTGATTTTAGAATAATACTAGAAGCGTAGAAGTAAGCCATAGTCTTACGCTAAAAAAACTCAGTGAACTCAATAAATATTTTAATTTAGGTGTAGTAACGGATGGTTTTTATTTCATCTAATTTCAATAATTCAATTGATAAAAGGACGCATTCCTAACTGCTATTAATTTCCTCTTTTCAAAATTTCTGAAATAGTATTATCTGCTGGAGCGAATTTAAAATTATTCAAATCTCCTGCTGTTATCCATTCGATTTTATCGTGATCGATGATGCTTATTTTGTAATCTGACGAATAACATTTGTATGATTGCATCTCGATGGTAAGATGTTCGCTATTGTAGGTGTAATCAATAATTGGAACTATTAATGAAATCGATATACTTAATTCTTCTTGTATTTCCCTGATTAATGCCTGACTAGAATCTTCGTTTTCTTCTATTTTACCTCTTGGGAACTCCCATAATCCAGCCATAGATTTGCCCGTTTTTTTTCGAGCAATTAAAAATTCATATTCATTTCTGTAAATGATGGCGGCAACAACATGTATTGTTCTCAAGTAGCGCTAAATAGATGTTTAATTGTAAAACTAAATGTTAAGTTTGTTGATGATTGAAAATAAAAAGAGACCGCCTTATGACGATCTCTTTTTATGCAAACAGTAATTAAGGTTTATAAAAACTTTTATTTTGTTTTAATTATACGGGTAACATTTTTGAAGCTGCCTTGCTCAACAGTTACGAAGTAAACTCCGCTGTTTAACGACTCTCCAAATTTAGCAATGCCGTTATCCCCATCATAGTTGAATTGATCAACAGTGCGGCCCTGTACATCAGCTATTGTAACATTAGCAGGAATACTATTGTCAATATTTCGTAAGTACATATTGAATGCTTCGTTGGATGGATTAGGGAAGATTTGTGCTTCAGCAGATGTTCCGTCAGCACGTAATGAGTTGCTTAATGTTGTAGAGGCTGCACGAGGGCTTCCGATGATTCCGATTTGGCAAAGATTGCCATAGCAGTATGGCGTTCCGTCAATAACACTACGAACTCGAACATTGTAGAACTTGTTAGCTTGTAATGCAGGTGTTACAGCAGAAAGGTTGCACCAACGTGAAGTTGATTGATAATTCCAAGTAATTCCTGGTTGTGTTGTTTCTTCAAATTGGAAATCATAAGTAGGAGCCGTTAGGTAAGTAAGAATAACCCCCGACTTTATACTATCGTTCATGGTTAGTGCATAGTTGTTGCAGTAGGCAGGGGTTAATTCTGTTTCTCGGATAGAACGAATTGTTGTTCCTGATGATGTGAATGTACAAGTGTTGTTTAATCCTACGGTTAAATAAACTGTCAATGTATCTAGTACAGGACCATTACTTCCGTTCATTAATACACTAGTGTTTTCGCTTGTAGATCCTGTTGACCAAGAGTAGCTGGTCCAACCTGGATCAGCACCTAATGTTACCCAACCTGGCTGACAAACCGTAGTGGGAGTGACTCCTGTTACTGCAGGTTGATACCCATTATCATAAACATTAATGTCAGTTGTTGTTGTTGCATAGAAAGAACATCCGCCTAATGCGTTTGTAACAGTTAACTCATAAGTGCCTGATTGATTAACAGTAATTTTTGGCGTTGTAGCACCTGTACTCCATAGGTAGCTTGAATAGTTTTTTCTTCCTTTTGCTATTAATTCAACCGATTGGCCAGGACATAAATTCGATGGTCCTTTAACAAAAATAGATGGGGTTGGGTGTTTAATAACGATAATTGGAATCAAAGAACTTGATACTTCACGAGAAATACCATTCGCGTTTAATCCGCGAACACGAACTCTGTAATATCCTGAATAAATAGGAGTAATGGATGCAGTGTTTGCTCCTGTGCTCCACGTGTAGCATAATGATCCTGACAATCCCGTTACAAGTGCAGTGAGTTGATCGCCTTCACAGATCACAGGCCCCGCAGGAGAAATAGATACACTTGCATTTTGTGCGCTGGAATTCAAAGAAAGAACTGCTAGTAAAAGTATCATGCAGCACTTCCAAGCCAAATTAGTAAATGTGTTTTTCATGTTGGTATTTTTTTTTGATTTTCCTGAATAATAGAACAACAAACTTACTGATTTGTTTTTTAAATCTCTAATGTATAAACTGTTTCGGATCATTTTTATATGCCGTTTCTATGTTAATTAAGCAGTCGCTACTTTTTATTAATCTTGTACTTTGGTAAAGTGCATCTTTATTGACCAATATTACGTAAGAATAAGAGAAAGTGAGAATCCTGAAATTAATATTATGCTGTATTTTATGTTGCCCGATGATGATGTCGGCGCAGCGTTATAATTATTCTAATTATAACATTTCCAGTGGTTTGCCAAATAATCAGGTGAATAAAATTCTGCAAGATAGAGTTGGGAGATTATGGGTAGCCACCATGAGTGGTGTTGTTAAGTTTGACGGAAAAACCTTTGTTCCTTTTGAGCCGGGCAATCTTTTAAGCGCTAATCCTGTGAAAACTGTTTATGAAGATAAGAAAGGAAACATCTGGTTTGGTACCATTCGAAAGGGTTTAGTCAAGTATTCAGGTGTCGGTTTTAGCTATTTTACTTCCAATGAGGGGCTTCTCAGTGACATTGTAAATGCTGTTTGCGAGGATGCTTCTGGAAATCTCTGGATAGGTACTTCGGAAGGATTAAGTCGTTTCGACGGAAAGCAATTTTATCATTACACTTCCTCAAAAGGATTGATCAATAATACAGTTTTCGATCTTCATCTCGATGCTAAAGGACGAATGTGGATTGCTACTATAGGCGGAGTGAGTATGTTTGATGGCAAGACATTTAAGAATTATACTACCGATAACGGCTTGATTAGTAATATTGTATATTGTATTCGAGAAAGTAAAGCGGGAGAGATGAGTTTTGGAACGTATGAGGGTGTAAGTGTTTTTAACGGTGTTGATTTTCGCAATTACACACTTGAAGACGGACTTCCAAACGAACGGGTGGAGGACCTCATGTATGATAATCAAGGGAATTTGTGGATTGGGACGTATGGTGGTGGTCTTGCCAAACTTTCGAATAATGTGCTTACCCCAATTAGATTAAAAGAAGGAGTTAATAATAATATCGTAAAGTCAATTTTAGAAGACCGGGAGGGGAATTATTGGTTGGGAACATGGAACGGATTGTATAAGTATAATGGAGATCGATTCATTACCTATAATCTCGAAGATGGACTTTCTAATAATAATATTCTTTCTGTTTATGCAGATCCATTGAACCGTATTTGGTTTGGGACGTTAGCCGGTGGAGTAAATGTATTGGAGGGAAGTGCTTTTAGAAATATTAACACGAATGATGGATTAAAAAGCAATACCATTTGGAGTATTTACCAAGATAAGGTTGGTTATTATTGGCTAGGAACTACGAGCGGACCTGCCCGCTATAATTCGAAAACAGGAAAAATTGATTATCCTTACCCCGCACTTCAAAACTTAATTATTTATGCCTTATTGCAAGATGAAAAAGGCCATATGTATTTTGGTACAGATAAAGGTATTTATCGATTTGATGGGAATTCCTTTAAACAAATAGCTAACGGTGAGGGCTTAACAAATAACAAAGTACGTGTGCTTTTTCAAGATTCACAACATAAAATTTGGGTGGGTACGTTGAAAGGAGTTTACTACTTAGAGGGTGATAAGGCCATCAGTTTTGATGAAGCATACAAACTTCCGAAGGCTCCTATAACATCTATTATTAGTGATGATTTTGGAAATATTTTAATTAGCACTTACGATTTTGGGGTAATTCGTTATAATTCGAGAATTCAAGCAAATCCTGTTCAATTGATAAATAAAAAAACAGGACTCACCAACGAACGCATTCTTTTTAATTATCTCGATTCAAAAAATAAGCTGTGGGTTGGAACGCCTGTTGGTGTTGATTGTATCGATTGGTCGAATTATATCGAACAAGACTCTTTGAAAATAACTCATTACGATAAAAGTAATGGATATCTAGGTGTTGAAAGTAATGCCGCTTGTGAAGATACTTCTGGTAATATTTGGTTTGCAACGGTTAATGGTGCTATCCGCTATAATCCACAGGCAGGAGTAGCTGCTAAAGAATTGCCTTTAGTTTCTATCGCCAACATTCAGTTGTTTTTAGAGAATGTGAACTGGAAGAAAAATAAAATTCGTGTTGATTCTCACTCGGGATTACCCATCGATTTAGTATTGCCTTACAATAGCAATTACCTCAGCTTTATCTGCAGTGGGATTTATTTAACCGCAGCCGATGAGGTGGAGTTTCGTTTTAAACTCGAAGGATTTGAAGATCATTGGTCGCCACCTGGAAAACTCAATATTGCAGGTTATTCGAATTTGTCCCCCGGATCTTATGTGTTTAAAGTACAAGCAACGGCCAATGGTCGCGATTGGACTACTCCGGTAACCTACGCGTTTGAGATTCGACCGCCGATTTGGAAAACTCCTTTCTTTTACCTTTTGTATATTGTTGTTTGTGCAGGATCTATTATTATGGCGTATCGAATTCGCACAGGATCATTACGTCGTAGTCAAGATTTACTTCGTAAAAAAGTAGAAGCGCGTACCCGCGAACTGCAAGAGAAAAATATTGAACTCGCTAAACTTTCTTTAGTAGCTTCCGAAACTGATAATGCTGTAATGATTTTCGATGAGCATCAAGAATTGGAATGGGTAAATTCAGGATATACAAAGCTTACTGGTTACACTATTGAAGAAGTAAAGAAGATATATGGAAGTTCGTTGCGCGCGCTTACAACTAATCAATTGGTATTAGAACATCTTGATGATTGCATCCGCGATCGTCAATCGTTTATTTACGAATCGGAAATTGTACACAAAGACGGAAGTTTAAAATGGGCTTCTTCTACTTTAACTCCTATTCTTAATAAAATAGGACAGTTAAAAAATATTGTTGTCATTGATACCGATATCACTTTGCGTAAAGCAATGGAAGAGCAGATCAAGGCGGCTCTCGAAGAAAAAGGTGTGCTGCTACGCGAAATTCATCACCGTGTAAAAAATAATCTTCAGATTATTATTAGTCTTTTTAATTTGCAAACTAGTTATGTTACCGATAGTAATGCTTATAAAGCGTTGAAAGAAGGTCAAGATCGTATTAAAAGCATGGCCCTCATTCATGAGCGATTCTATCAAACCGATGGCTTGTCGAAAATCGATTTTGATGATTATATTAATAAGTTATCCGATAACCTTTTTAGGTCGTTTAAGGTTAATAAAGAAAGAGTAGGTTTGGAAATACATGCAGAGCGAATATCTTTGGATATTGATACTGCAGTGCCATGTGGTTTAATTATCAACGAAATTGTATCTAATTCATTAAAACATGCGTTTAATGATGGAAGTTCAGGCAAAATTTCAATTGAATTGATTCAAGTAAATGAAGAAAAATACCGACTCACAATTTCAGATGATGGATTAGGCTTTTCTGACGATTTTAATTTAGAAACATCCGATTCAATGGGTATTCAGTTAATTCAAGCACTAACCGATCAGTTGGAAGGAACGATGGAATTAATAACTTCACCAGCAAAAGGAGTGAAATACATAATAGAATTCAGACGAATTACGCAATAAAGAAATATGAATAAAACCCGCATTTTAGTTGTAGAAGACGAAAGTATAGTAGCCAAAGACATCCAGAAAACATTGGAGAAGTTAGGCTATGAAGTTCCTGCAACCGCATCTTCAGCCGCATCAGCATACGAAAAGTTAGAACAGATCGAACCTGATTTGGTATTCCTCGATATTAAACTAAAGGGAGAAGAAGATGGTATTCACATTGCCGCACATATAAAGGAAAAATACAATATCCCCGTTATCTTCCTTACGTCTTACGTCGATCAAGAAACGCTCGATCGCGCAAAAGTGACCGAACCTTACGGATATATCGTAAAACCATTCAATGAATCGGATTTAAAAACGACCGTTGAAATGGCATTGTTTAAGTTTAGCCGCGACCGTGAAGTGAGAGATTCCGAGCAACGCTTGGCGAATGCTTTAGGTAAAGTAGAAGAAGCAATTATTGTGACTGATATCGAAGGCCGAATAACGTACTTAAACGAAAAAGCAGGAAATTTATTAGGATACGGCGTTGCATCAGCTATCGGACTCGATTTATTTCAATTGATGTCGATAGAAATGGAAGGAAGCAACGGATTGCGCAAAGAGCAATTATACGATGCCATGAAGAAAGACGAAGCGATTGAACTCGAAGATTGTTTTGTTATTGTGAAGCGCGATAATACTAGCGTGGCATCATCGTTCTCTGCATCATCGGTACACGACGAAAAAAATCAATATTTAGGAGCAGCATTAGTAATCGGCGACAAGCAAGCTGGAGTAGAGCGTCCTGTGGCGAATGCCGAATTACAAATGAGTTTCCTCGATAACCAAGTAATCCAGAATTCATTCTTCGTGAAGAAAGGATCGATGTTGGTGAAAGTTTACCTCGATAATATCCAGTGGATTCAAGCGATGGATAACTATGTTATTATTCAAACAACAGTCGATCAATTCGTGATTCACTCAACGATGAAAGACATCGAGAATAAATTACCTACGTCACGATTCCTTCGTGTTCACAGATCTTATATTATCCCGATCGAAAAAATCAATGTCCTTGATGAGAATACCGTTCTCATTGGCGATAAAACAATCCCAATAGGAAAGTCATACAAAGAAGCCTTTATGGCGAGATTGAATTTCTTATAGAAACAAAAAAAGGCGCTTACAAGCGCCTTTTTTTGTTTCTATAAGAAATCGGGGTTTGGGGTTTGATGTTTACAGTTTACGCGAAGCGGATTATTTCTGACGCATAGGCCCTTCGGGCTATACTGTTAAACGAACGCTGATCGGAGCCGAAGCAAAAAAACGACTATTACCGGTCTAAGTTTTATTCTTTTAAGAGAGTGATGTTTTGTTAATGTTTAATAGACAATGAATTTTCCTGACTTGGTTTTTTCATTGCAGTGAATAGAATATAAATATATTCCTGGATCCATTGCTAAAAGTGGTTGTCTTTCATTAGCTTTTAATTTGGAATTAGAAAATTCTAACTTGCCGGTTACATCAAATATATCAACTGATATATTTGAATAATCACCCGCTATAAAAAAAAATCTTCTCCGAGTTTAGATAGTGAAATTCAATTCTATTTAGAGGGTCAATTTCATGTAAAAATACATTTGTTAAACAATTCCCGTATATAGAATTATTCATTGAATCTTTAATGCAATATAATAGAGCAGACCCATTGCACCAATCAAATGGCAAATCAACTCCTAATATAGATCCTATTCCTTCTATGTAATATAGCCCACAAGTTAGTGTGGCTTCATGCAAATAGAAAAATTTTCTGTACCCCAAACCTGAAATCATTTGAAATCGAACGCTGTCAACAACATAGTAATTGTTAAAAGAATCGAATGGGTTAAATAAAGTATCTCCATCTGTCAAACTGAAATCGTATAAAGTTTTTTCAGTATTATTGAAAAAATCATAAATGTAAACTTTTCTTGAAATAGTATCTTCACGCACAAAAGAATGAATAATGTACTGTCCGCCTGTTACATAGTATGGTGGACACCAAGCAAAGGGCAACTGATTATATGTAGCAGATACGGTATCACCCATCAATACTTTGTAATTTATTCCAAAGTAATTGGTATCATTGCCTTCATATATTATTTGGCCTTGAGTTAGCCCACATAACGTTGCTGCGCCTCCTTGAAACTGCTCCCATTTGTATTTATTTCCTAATAAAGGGTGGTATGCCTGAGCCATTACATTAGTTAATGTAATTTGGTTAAATAGTGCAAGAACGAAAATTATTTTTAGTACTTTCATGCTAGTTTATTTTACAGAATATTAATATTTCAGTATACAATAAACCTTCCCGAACTAGTTTTTCCATTGTAATGAATTGCATATAAATAAATCCCGGGTTTAATAAAGGAAATCGATTTTGCTTCATCCGGCTTAACTGTGGAATTTGAGTAAATTAATTTCCCTGTAACGTCTATAAGTTCAACAGCAACACCACTTTTAATTTCACCGGAAACATAAAAATCTTTAGTGCTATTTAAATAGTGAAAATTCATTGGAGTATAACTGTCATTATTATCAAGTCCGACAAAGCTAGACATGCAATTACCCCATATTGAGTTGTTATTCGAATCCCTAACGCATGTCAATTCATTCCAAACTCCAATTCCAGAAAAGCCATTGTCAGTCAAACCAAAATGCCCCCCAATACCTTCTATATAAAAATAACCAAGATAAACACCAGGAGGGTTAGCAAAAACGGTTCTTCGTAACCCAAGTCCCTGATAATTGATCGAGCGAACACTGTCAACAACTAATATTGACGAAGATGATCCATAATAATTTTGTAATGTATCTCCATCTGATACATTGAAGTCATATAATAAGTACTCCGTATTAACGCTATAAATAAATACCTTTCTTAACAATGTATCCTCCCTTAGTAAAGATTTCAACGATTGAATAGAATCATTTACAATATAGGGTGGG
>CAIRUC010000102.1 GCA_903881665.1 uncultured Bacteroidota bacterium
AGTATTAATATTATCACCTAAACGCTCTGGCTTGCTCCATGAAGTTGATTCAGTTCGTGTACACACATAAATATCTTTGCCCGTTTTGCTTCCAACAACTTCAGCAGAGAAATAAAGTGTTAATCCATCTGGCGACATTGTAGCTCCTGTTTCAAGCGCTTTTGTAGTAAAATCTTTTCCTAAGACTACAGGCTTATCCCAATTTTTTCCTGCTTGCTTTGCAATATGCAAATCACCGTTCGATTCAGGTCCTTCCATGTACATTACCATTCGATCGCCATTCGGACTAACATACAAAGCGTCTTCATAAAAAGCTGTATTGATATTAATGCCACCATTTTTCGCCTTCGACAAAGTTGAATCATTTTGCAACCAATAATAAACATCAGAGGGGATTTCACCTAAGTCGTCTACTAATCCACCGGTATTTCCTTTACGCTTCGAATTAAAATAAATGATAGTATCAGCAATTCCCATCAACGGACGATAATCAACTCCGTTTGAGTTAATACCCTTACCCATATTCTTAAAAGTGACATCAACAGGTGTTGCAGTTAATTTCTTTGCACTCACCGCCCAATCAACCCAAGTATCAAATTTTAATTTAGCATCGATTGAATTATGCTTTTCTACCCTATATTTTTCGTAAGTATCAAGTGCTTTATCATAAAGACCTGCATAAAAATAAGCACGACCTAAATCGAAAGTAACATCTTTCGGCTTGTCTCTATCATTTGCATTAGCTGCGTATTCTAAATACGTAACTGCTTTCGCTTTATTCACATTCGTATTTATGTAACATAAACCAAGCTTATAGTTGTATTCAGCACTACGAGGATCTGTGACGACCAGTCTTTCATAAATTTTTAAAGCATCGCCAAAACCTGAAGATTTAAAAGCAGCATCAGCCATTCCCTTTTGTTCCTTTATTTCATCTGCCGAAAAAGGCTTTATTGCTGGCTGCTTGGTTTGTGCGTTTAATAGTAACGGTAATACCGTTAAGACTAACATCAGTAACTTTTTCATGAGTGTAAATTTGTATTAGTGCAAAATAAACCAAAAAAGCAGGTATATCTGATAATATTCTCGTTTCTTTAAAGAGAATTTATTCACAATTTACGGCCTTTCCATTCGGATTTGTTGAAAGGTGCTGAAAGTGTTAGGAAAAGAAGGAAAAAGGGATAAAACACCGACATCCCTATAAGTTGGGAAATAGCATAGGTTTTACCTGTGGTTTTCGAGAAAATTCTAATCAATCGGATTTCAGTTATTGCTCTTATAATAATTGATGTTGTCAGTATCATTCCTATCTCGGGAATTGAGGATTCAAAATAAAGAACAGGCAGCAATAGTGATGATAACACAACAATGGCTCCGACCGTTTTCACATACTTGTTTTTGTAATATTTGCCTTTCGAGGCCCATCGATGTCGCTGATGTATAAATTCATGCCATGTTCTGCTCGGCGTTGTTTCCACAACGGATTCAGCGTTTCCAACTATTACATCACCAAATCGTTCTTGCATTGCAAACATCAAAAAGGTATCGTCGCCACTGCGGATGTTTGAGTGAGATGAATATCCTCCCAATTCTTGCCACGACTTTTTCTTGAATGCTAAATCTGCGCCGCTATTTAACAAAGGTTGATGCATTGAAAGTGCGGCCATTCCTGTCGCTTGCAGCATATCAAATTCCATCTCTTGAAAAACAGATAGCAAACTTGATTTTTCTTCGCTATTTCTAATTAACACCAAACCGCATATCATTTCCACTTCAGAGAGGTGATCGACTGAAAATAATTTCTTCAGCCATAAAGATTCAAACCTTACATCGGCATCTGTCGTAACGATCCATTCCGTTTCTGCTTTTTCTATTCCAGTAGTCAGCGCAGCTTTCTTTCCTTCTCCATTGGCAGCGATAATTTCTTTTCGAAATTTCATTATTGCCGATTCAGGTACATTTTCTGAACCGTCGTCACTATGATCATTCACGAAAATCAATTTCAATTTATCGAGAGGATAATCCAGTTTTTGCAGACATGAAATAAAATTCGGTAAATTTTGTTTTTCATTCCTGAATGGAATTATCATTGTAACATCGGGAAGTTCAGATTCCTCCCTTTTTCTTCCTGATCTAATTAAACTCCATTGTTTTCGATATCCGTTTAGCAGCGAAGCATAAAACAGATTCAATAAAAGAACAATGAATGCAACGGTGATCATACTTCTTTTTTCACTCTGAT
>CAIRUC010000103.1 GCA_903881665.1 uncultured Bacteroidota bacterium
ATGCGATCGCCTTCACAATCGTAAATGGCATAACTAAATGAAGAATGAATGCTTAGATCAAAAAAATGGGTCTTTAAATAAAACTCAAGAACATTGGCGTTGATTTCATCATTGATATTTACTACATAATAGTCGCCGGCCAATTGCCTTACCGTTGTTAATTGCAGTTTACTCTCCTTGTTCTTAACCTGCAAAATATCTTCAGCTACTTTACGTAAACCTAATTCAACTTTTCTTTCAAATTCGTTTGTTTCTTGTTTGTATTTCGTAACCATCCAGTACAACTGGGTCACCGTGATACCAATAATGGACACTAATGCCAGTACAATAATGAGTCGTACGGTGCTTTTGCGCATTTATTTCCTTGTTAGATGTAAATTCAGACTTTCAACACTTATGTTATTATGGCTGCTATGATAGATACAAACACCATCTTGAATAAGTAAAAGCTGAGGCGATTCATGCATCACATCGAATTTTGTTCCAATTGTATTCGATAAGGATCGATTTGCAATCAGGTCGAGAAAATGAGGAGCTACAAGTGAACTTTCTAGATTCCAGAATCGCTCAAATCGTGCCAAAACCATCGAACTAATACTACATCGGGTACTGTGTTTGAAAATCACTTGAGGTACCTTAAATGAGTTAGTGATTAATGTTTCCAACTGATTTATATCAGTAAGGTTATTCCATTGTATCATATTTCTTAGCAAATTTAGGTAATTATGTTGTGTTATTGTTTCAGGTGTTGAATAATATGCATTATTAAAATCTATTAACAACGTATGGTGAGCTCAATTACCCTAAATTTGAAAATTATGATTCGGACTAGTTTTCTGTTATTCTTTGTTTGTACTCCTTTTTTATCATATACTCAAAATCATAGTGGAGCTTCTTTAAATTTCGAGGAAGATAAATTTGACTTTGGAAATGTGAAAATCAATACCAAAGTCTCCCATATATTCTATTTTACCAACACGAGCAAGAAACCACTACGCTTAAAAAAAGTGACGGCTAGTTGCGGATGCACCACGCCTCTCTGGGATTCAACCTTGATTGCGCCAGGAAGTCAGGGAAGTATTACCGTTGTTTTTGAATGTTTCCCGTTGGAGAAAATTTTTAGTAAAACAATCACTGTGGAGAGCAGCGCCGAATCAACCTTATATTATATTGATATCCGTGGGAAATGCGTCGACATTTATAAAGCTACGAAAGAAAAATTTTCACAGCCTTTAGGTAAACTGAATTTTGAAAGCACACACTCAAATTTCGATTTTCTTTACAATAATTCTTCCTTGGTTCAGAAGCAGCTGCAGTATTTCAATGCAAGTGACGATACGATCGTTGTTTATGAATTTAATACGCCTTCCTATATTCAATGCGCTTCTTCACCCAATATCATTCTTCCTCATCAGTTAGGCTCTGTTATAATTAACTATAATGCCAGTATGAATCCCGACTTTGGATTCAAGCTTGATAAAATTGTAATGCGAACCAACGACCTTGAGATGCCTGATAAGCTACTCTATGCGAGTGCCGATATTCTTGAATATTTCGACTCAACGATACAAAACAGAGGTCATATTTTATTAAGAGAACAAGATTATGATTTCGGCAAGTTAAAAGTAGGTGATATCAAAACGCATGTTTTTGATATAAAGAATATTGGTTTAGATACTTTATTCATTCGCAGGGTTAGAGCTTCCTGTGGTTGCACTGAGTCTGTTTTAAGTCTTGATAAAATTGCTCCAGGCAAATCGGCCAGCTTAAAAGTGATTTATAATACTGCTGGAGCGGTGCGTGGTGATAATCACAAACTCATCACTATAATTTCTTCCGACCGAAAGCAGCCTGTTATTATTATAGGCGTTCATGTTTCTGTTGATTAGCTCACAACCCATATAAATATTGCCTTATAGCGATTATTGAATTTTATACAATTGTCTTATAATTTATATTATGTTAAATAAAACAATCAAAAGAAAACCGGAACAAATGAATTATTCCGGCTCCTTCTTTTATTTCTGAATTGCCTTTAATTCGTTGATCCTCTTAGTCAGCTCCATCACCTTCTCTTCATTCTTCAATTGAGCGTAGCAAAGTTTTATATAGGTCAGTGTTTCAATATCGTCGGCTTTCAGCGTATTCGAAGTTTCATAATACTTCAGTGCTATATTTAAAAGTGCATTCGCTTGATTATTTAAATCATCGAATTTCTTTTTTTGCTTAACGTTATCAGTATTTTCTCTTTCATTGATAACAGGCACCGCTTTATTAAAATACATAATACCTAGCATAATATTTACATCGGCATCATTGGGTTCAAGTTCGAGTGATTTTTTGTAGTCGGCTTCGGCTTTGTCAAGATAATCAACTCTCTTGGGGTCATTTTTAAATAAGCCTTCATAGGTATTGGCTCTATAGTAATAATACTTAGCGTTGCTAGGATCTGCATCAATGGCTTTGCTGAGCTTTTCAACTAATTTGTCGCCTTGATGAGTTAAACTATAAAGTACCAGTTCCTCTGTAATGAGATCTTGATTTTCGGGTAATAAATCGCGTCCTTGCCCGACATATTTTATGGCAGTAGCCGTATCGCCTTGCTCCTGAAACGCCTTACTTAGCGTGATATAAACATCAGCATCTAAAAAGTTTTCGCTAGCCAATTTGCCAATGTATTTTGTTACCAAGGGCCAATCCTTTTTAAAGTAGGCAATTTTTCCGGTGTTTTTAGTCACCGTATTTTCTGATAAATCGGTATTGGCTGCTTTAATTTTATTGGTTTTGTCGTAAGGGAATGCAGTTAAAATAAGTTCAAAGTAGCGTATCGCAGTAGCATAACCATTAGGATCTTTACCATCATTTTGCTTTTGTTGCGCTATTAATCCATCATTATAAACCAACGGAGCAATACCTAAAACTTTACCAGCCTCTCCTGCAATTTGGTTCAGCGCTGCTTTGCTGAATTTCTCATCACCCGTTTTTAAACAATTGATGTACGATTCTAATGATCGATAAGAAGGTTCAGGTTCGAAAAGTCGAAGTGCTTGCCCTGTGAGTGTGGTATCTAACGCAATGGCAAAGTATACATCTCCACGAGTGTACCACATTTTAGGGTTGTTTTTTGTTTCTTCATTGGCGGCTGCTAAATCAATATATTTTTTAGCATCTTTTAAGTCGCCATCGCGTAAACTTATTTTTGCAGTTTCAATATTGTTTTTTTGGGCTGTTGCGGTAAAGGTTAATGCTAGTAACGCACTAATAAAAACGTGTTTGAGTAATTTCATTTTATATAGAGGTTGAAATGTTTTGCTTTATTCAAAATAGATTCCAAAGATTCGATGATGAGTTATTTTAACAGTATTTAGATTATTCAGTAATAGGATTTTCTGGAGCAGCGGTTGCATCGGCTTCGTTTTCTTCGGTCGAGCTCACATCCGTCTCATCCATATTTAGCATTTCCATATTTTCTTTTG
>CAIRUC010000104.1 GCA_903881665.1 uncultured Bacteroidota bacterium
ATTTATTATCTAAATAACGCTCTTAAATTTTGTTTGTTTCCCGTTTTTTCCCCGACCTAATTTTAAAAGAATTTAATGCATCAAAAATGATTTTGTTTTTTCACATATCACCCGCTCTTCTTCCCTACAATACAAATTGCCCTGCTACCATTTTGTCTAATAGTAAGCTTTTTAGCAGGCTTTTCTCATATAAAACTAGCCATAATCGTTCAAAAGTCATCCGTGTAGCTCGGACGTTCACCCATGTAGCTCGGACGTTCATCCGTATAGCTAAGATTGACTTCCGTGTAGCTCGGACGTTCATCCGCGTAGCTCAGACGTTCATCCGTGTAGCTCGGACGTTCATCCGTGTAGCTAAGATTGACTTCCGTGTAGCTCGGACGTTCATCCGTGTAGCTAAGATTGACTTCCGTGTAGCTCGGACGTTCATCCGTGTAGCTAAGATTGACTTCCGTGCATTTCAACGAAAAACTGAATCACTTTTTCAGATAACAATTCTTATTCAAGATATTACGTTTATTAATTACTTTCATTCACATATAAATATTAAATAAAATGGATAAACCAAATCAAACCAGAAACAATGCATTTCTTAGAGTTAAAAAATTCCTCGATGATTATCACGACATCCTCATCTTATTAAACCTCTACGGTGTCGAAGAAGCCGAATTCATGGCAATATTTTTACTGCTGCAAACAGCAGTCGATAAAGAAGCCCATGATATTACCGTTGTGGCAGCCGACAAGGCAGTCGTAAAAGAAGATATGTCGCAATTTATTTATGAATTATGCCTTACAGGATCAGTTCAGGCACATCAATTGCACAAATTTGAACTTTCCCTTGAACTCGATAAATCTTTAGGCTATCTATCAGATGCTAACGATACAGACGCAGCAGGTCGTGCCGAAGATTTGGTGAAATTGTTGGATAATCCTGATCTCACCGAAATTACTGCTCAGAACATCATCGATGCAAAAGAAAAAGTGCTGGCATTTAAAAATATTCGCGTTCAACCAAAATTGGAAATAGAATATAAAGCAGCAGAAACCACCAGTCTTATTCCCGACTTAATGGACCAATTGGATGAACCCAAAAACAGAATTGGCAAACTCATTCATTCAAAACAAAAAGATTTAATTGAAACCTGGGATAAAGTGAGCAAAGTAGGACAACCTACAGGTATACGTCACACCTCAATGGCTTTGAATGTTATTGATTCCGAAACAGAATCAATCCTTAGAAAAGTAAAAGCCACCATTACAAACGGAACAAAAACCATTGTAATATATAGTTCAAAAAAAGGTTGGATACGTGCCTTAAGTTTAGAAACAGGCAATTGGACCATCTTTATCGAATTTAATAACTACATCAGTCAAGTCTTTACAAATATTGGAGTAAATGAAAATGAAATAGTGCGTTTCACTATCAAGCTCGTAAAATTACCAATACCTGGAATTACCCCTCCTGAAAATACTACTCCTTCAACAGAAACAACTCCTCCAACCGGCACAACCCCACCAGCCGATCCCACTCCCCCAACCACCTAATCTTCTTTAATCAAAAATCCTTGTTCCTACATCAGATCATAAACGAAAAAGGCTTGCCACCGGCAAGCCTTTTTCCTTTTCCTTCAGCCTAATAGTCTTCAGCCTAACAGCCTAATTCCTTTGCGTTATAGCTTTTTTAAATCGCCAAATCA
>CAIRUC010000105.1 GCA_903881665.1 uncultured Bacteroidota bacterium
CGACATTCCTGTTTTATTTAAGTTAGGCAATGGACATAGTGCTTATTTCGAAGTGGGTCCTCAATTTTCATTCTTAAGTAGTGCTAAAGAAACATTTACTTACAATGAAATGTCAACTCTTAATTATACAAATAAAAACTATAAAGGTGATTTCAAAGGATTTGGGTTATCAGGCGTTTTAGGTTTCGGAGCTGATATTAAATTAACTGATGAATTAGGATTAACTGCTGGTCTTCGTTTAGGGTATATGTTTACGGATGCAACAACCGAATATTCAGAAGCTCAAGCTTCAGAATTACCTGATGTTAGCTGGAATGCAATATTTAATCACAATAATAAAAATGGAGATTTCGACTATAAACCTACTACACGTGCTTGGGCAGGATTAAATATCGGCTTAACTTATATGTTGAAGTAAATTATTCATCGATTCAATAAAAAGAGGCCTTCTTATAAATAAGAAGGCCTCTTTTTATTATAAATTAATAGTTTCATTGGTACGTTTTAATACCAATAAGTGCAAAAATGCTGTATACAATTAACTAACGTTTTAACACCATAAAAAAGGAGAGCCTATTATGGCTCTCCTTATAAATTTAAGCAATTACGCTGAAACTTTTCCTAATACTTGAGCAATTGTTGCTCCAATCATGGCAGGTGAATCAACAACAGTAATTCCACATTCACGCATAATTTTCATTTTTGCTGCAGCTGTATCATCAGCTCCTCCAACAATTGCTCCCGCATGTCCCATTCGACGGCCTGCAGGTGCAGTTTGCCCAGCAATAAATCCTACTACTGGTTTCTTATTTCCTGTTGCTTGAATCCAACGAGCGGCTTCAGCTTCTAAGCCACCGCCAATCTCACCAATCATAATAATAGCATCCGTTTCAGGATCATTCATGAATAATTCAACAGCTTCACGTGTTGTAGTTCCGATAATCGGGTCACCGCCAATTCCAATAGCTGTAGAAACGCCTAACCCTGCTTTCGCCACTTGGTCAGCTGCTTCATACGTTAATGTTCCCGATTTAGAAACAATTCCGATACGGCCTTTTATAAATACGAAGCCTGGCATAATACCAACTTTCGCTTCACCAGGGGTAATTACTCCCGGACAATTTGGTCCGATTAAGCGGCAATCACGTCCATCTAAATATTCTTTTACCGTGATCATATCACGCGTAGGAATTCCTTCTGTAATGCAAATAATAATTTTTATTCCAGCCTCAGCAGCTTCCATAATTGCATCCGCAGCGAAAGCAGGCGGCACAAAAATGATAGAAACATTGGCTCCTGCAATTTTAACAGCATCGGCAACTGTGTTAAAAACAGGCTTGTCGAGATGAGTCGATCCACCTTTTCCGGGAGTAACCCCTCCTACTACATTGGTTCCGTACTCAATCATTTGAGTAGCGTGAAACGTTCCTTCGTTCCCTGTGAAGCCTTGTACAATAACTCGGCTGTCTTTATTTACTAATACGCTCATAGTGCTATTTTAAGAGCTGCAAATTTATAAAAAATCAGCATGCAAGCCATAGTTCATTGCGTATCCATCTTTTCATCGTTAACTATTTTTGAACAATCATTAAAGAACCCTAATTCGAAGTGCTTTTTAGAGATTTTGCTGCTCCTCTTTTACTATTTTTGCGAGTTATAGTAAGAAAAATAATTATGAATAACCCCGCTCCATATCAGCCTCTTAATAAAATTCGTATCGTTACAGCCGCTTCTTTGTTCGATGGTCACGATGCTTCTATCAATATCATGCGCCGTATCATGCAAAGCAGTGGTGCCGAGGTAATTCACCTGGGCCACGACCGCAGCGTGCAGGAAGTAGTGAATTGTGCTATTGAAGAAGATGCGAATGCAATTGCCATGACTTCTTATCAAGGCGGTCATATTGAGTACTTTAAGTATATGTACGACTTGCTAAAGGAAAGAGGTTGCGAACATATCCGCATTTTCGGTGGTGGTGGTGGTACCATCCTTCCCGAAGAAATTAAGGAATTAATGGATTATGGTATCACACGTATTTACCACCCTGATGATGGTCGCTCGATGGGATTGCAGGGAATGATCAATGATATGTTGCAGAAATGCGACTACCCTACCGGACAAAATCTGAATGGTGAGGTGAAGAAAATCGGAACTAAAAATCATTATGCTATTGCGAGATTAATTTCTGCTGCCGAAAATAATCACGATGAGTTTGCGAAGCATTACGATGAAATTAAAAAAGCTGCTTCTGCTTCAAATGCTGCGATCTTGGGAATTACTGGAACCGGCGGTGCAGGAAAATCTTCTTTAGTGGATGAATTAGTGCGTCGTTTCATTATCGACTTTAAAGATAAAACCATTGCTATTATCTCTGTTGATCCGTCGAAACGTAAAACCGGCGGAGCTTTATTAGGTGATCGTATTCGCATGAATGCTATCAACAATGATCGTGTGTATATGCGTTCGCTGGCTACCCGTCAAAGTAATTTGGCGCTTTCGAAGTATGTGCAAGAGGCTTTGGATGTGGTAAAGGCTGCGGGTTATGATTTAATAATTCTAGAAACTTCAGGCATCGGACAAAGTGACACGGAGATTACCGAGCATAGCGATATGAGTCTTTATGTGATGACACCAGAGTATGGTGCCGCTACGCAATTGGAAAAAATCGATATGCTTGATTTTGCCAATATTATTGCACTCAATAAATTCGATAAGCGCGGTGCGTTGGATGCTTTGCGTGACGTGAAAAAACAATTCAAACGTAATCATCAATTATGGGAAACCGATGATGATGCGCTACCTGTTTTTGGAACGATTGCTTCTCAATTTAATGATCCTGGAATGAACCGCTTGTATAAAGCAATTATGGATCATCTGGATAAAAATACGAAAGCGGGATTAAAATCTGATTTCCATATCTCTGATGAAATGTCAGAGAAGATTTATATCATCCCTCCTCATCGTACGCGTTACCTCAGCGAAATTTCTGAGAACAATCGTGCGTACGATAAATGGGCAAAAGATCAGTCGGCTGTTGCGCAGAAATTGTTTGGAATTAAACAAGCAATGGAAGCGATCGAGAGTCTCGATTTGCTACAAAAAAATGCTGCTATTGAAACTTTAAAATCAGCTTACGCAGAATGGGAATTGCGCCTCGATGGAACGAATCGAAAAATGATTGAACAGTTCCCACAGAAAATGCAAGCCTACAAAGAGGATTATTACATCTTCAAAGTGCGTGATAAAGAAATCAAAATTAAAACGTATTACGAGTCGCTTTCGAAATCGCGGATTCCAAAAGTTTCAACTCCGCGTTATGATTCATGGGGTGATCAATTGAAGTGGATGCTTCAAGAAAATGTTCCAGGTGAATTCCCTTATACAGCTGGAGTATTTCCGTTCAAACGTGAGGGAGAAGATCCAACACGCATGTTTGCAGGTGAAGGTGGACCGGAAAGAACCAATCGTCGCTTCCACTATGTGTCGTTAGGTATGCCAGCGCATCGTTTGAGTACTGCATTCGATTCAGTTACCTTATACGGACATGATCCTGAATATCGTCCCGATATTTATGGTAAAATTGGTAATTCAGGTGTGAGCATTTGTTGTTTAGATGATGCGAAGAAATTGTACAGCGGATTTAACTTGGCTGATCCGAAAACATCGGTGAGTATGACCATCAATGGTCCTGCTGCTATGTTAACCGGTTTTTTTATGAATGCCGCAATCGACCAGCAATGTGAGTTGTATATTAAGCAGAATGGAATGGAAGAACTCATCAATGAAAAAATTGAAG
The DNA here is from genome assembly GCA_903881665.1 of uncultured Bacteroidota bacterium. Lineage (GTDB taxonomy): Bacteria > Bacteroidota > Bacteroidia > AKYH767-A > OLB10 > CAINEC01. Next base: position 3,797 of record CAIRUC010000105.1, read on the forward strand.
AAATCTACAAAAACAAAAAGGCACATCAACCTATATACAACGGCCCTTTACCTGAAGGAAATGACGGCCTTGGATTAATGCTTCTCGGAGTTACAGGTGATCAAGTATTACCAATTGAAGTTTATAACAAAATAAAAATAGATACAATTGCACAAGTAAGAGGAACTGTACAAGCTGACATCTTGAAAGAAGATCAAGCGCAAAACACGTGTATTTTTAGTACTGAATTTGCGTTGCGTTTGATGGGTGATATGCAAGATCATTTTATTAAAAATAAAATACGTAATTTCTATTCGGTATCTATCTCCGGATATCATATCGCCGAGGCAGGAGCGAATCCCTTAACTCAGTTAGCGTTTACATTAGCTAACGGATTCACATATGTTGAATACTATGTAAGTCGCGGAATGGATATTAATGCGTTTGCTCCCAATCTTAGTTTCTTCTTTAGTAACGGAATTGATCCTGAATATTCGGTAATCGGCCGTGTGGCAAGAAGAATTTGGGCCAAAGCAATGAAGAATAAATACAATGCGAATGAAAGAAGTCAGATGTTGAAGTATCATATTCAAACATCGGGACGTTCATTGCATGCACAGGAAATTGACTTCAATGATATTCGAACAACCTTGCAGGCATTGTATGCTATTTATGATAACTGTAATTCACTTCATACAAATGCGTACGATGAAGCTATTACCACTCCTACTGAAGAATCGGTTAGAAGAGCGATGGCGATTCAGTTAATCATTAACCGCGAGTTAGGATTAGCGAAGAATGAAAATCCTTTACAAGGCTCGTTTATCATTGAAGAAATTACTGATTTAGTAGAAGAAGCAGTATTGCTAGAATTCGATCGCATTACCGAACGGGGTGGCGTATTGGGATCAATGGAAACAATGTACCAACGCGGTAAAATTCAAGAAGAGTCGCTTCATTATGAAATGCTGAAACATACAGGCGAATATCCAATTATCGGAGTAAATACATTCTTATCATCGAAAGGCTCGCCTACTGTTACTCCTAAAGAAGTAATTCGTGCAACAACCGAAGAAAAAGAATATCAAATCAATATGATTAATGACTTGCATGCTCGTAATGCCGATCGCTCTGCTAAGTTGCTCCGCGATTTACAATTAGCAGCCATCCGCAATGAAAACATGTTTGATGTGATGATGGAAGTTTCTAAATATTGCAGCCTCGGACAAATAACGAAAGCCTTGTTTGAAGTGGGTGGACAGTATCGACGAAATATGTAAATTTAAGTTTAAATTTAATGGCCCAAAGATTATTATTGTTTGTATGATTAGTTAAGCTATAAAATAGTATTTACAAACGGCTTTCTCTTCAATTTGGTTTTATTGATTAACCTATATCTTTCGGTAATACTGCCATGAAACTTAACGATCTCGGTAAAATTTCCTCTTCTTTCCCTCCTACTGCTAAAATGCCTGTGCTTTTCTTGGGCCATGGTAGTCCCATGAATGCAATTGAGGAGAACGAATTCGTGCAGGGGTTTCGAAAAATCGGACAAGAAATCCCGAAACCGAATGCCATCCTGTGCATTTCGGCGCACTGGGAAACAGAGGGCACTTTCGTTACAGCAATGGATCATCCAAAAACAATTCATGATTTTTATGGTTTTCCGAAGGCCCTTTTTGATGTTGAATATCCTGCACTGGGAAGTCGTGCATTAGCTTCCGAAACTAAGAAAATAATTACTTCTACCGAAGTGAAAGATGATCATTCTTGGGGACTCGATCATGGTTGTTGGAGCTTTGCAAAAACGATGTACCCCAATGCAGATATTCCGATTATTCAAATGAGTCTCGATTATCGTCAAGGTACTCGTTACCATTATGACTTAGCAAAGCAATTGCAATCGTTAAGAAGAAAAGGAATTTTAATAATTGGCAGCGGAAACTTAGTCCACAATTTAGGTATCCTCAACTGGAATAACCCCAACGCTGGATACGACTGGGCAATAGAAGCTAACGAAGGATTTAAGCATTTTATTAAAGTGAGTAATCACACACAATTGATGCAATACAAATCATTGGGAAAGGCAGTGGAATTATCGGTGCCTACTCCTGAGCATTACCTCCCACTACTCTACACATTAGCATTGAAAGAAGATAATGATTCAGTCACTTTCTTCAATGATAAATTAGTGTACGGATCAATAGCAATGACTTCTGTTATAATTGGCTAGTATATTACTTTTTTTAAATTAGTTAATTTTCTAACCAGCGACTTAAAAACACATCATACACATATGTTCGCCCTTCTTCAACGAAAATTAATTCCTTCTCAAATAATGCTGCTAATGCCGTTTGAACAGAACTGGTACTTCCTAAATTATTCTTGCGAATAAAGTCTGCACTCAAAACTTGTCTTGCCCCTTTATCTTTTGCAATTCCTTTTAAAAGCTCCCATTGATTTACCGTTAATAGATTACGATAGGCATAATACACCGCTTCATTTTCTTTTATTATCTCCGCCATCATTCTTTCAACCATCCAAGTGTCGGGTTGCTTTACTGATTTCGACATTAATTTATTACTGAAATATTGAACGTAATACGTATGTCGACGACATAAATCGAGCAGCAAATCAGCCACATCTTCGGTAAGGACTTTTTTAGCAGCCGCAAATTGATCAATCAAATAACTTCTAAGCACGTCATGTTCAAAAGCCGGAACATAAATATTATCTAATGATTCAAAATAATTTTTAAATTCACCGTCTATCAATTGATCCAACATTTGAGAATCACTACCCGCAAAGACACAAGTAATATTATTCGATTTACGAATGTTGCTAATCAAATATTGAATGGTTGATTTCTCTTTATAACTCATCATTTGTTGCAACTCATCGAATACTAAAACAACCTTAAATGTTTGGCGGTTGAGGTACGTAAAGATCTGTTCAATGGTATGCTCCGCTTGAAAATTACTATCGAGATTAAAACCGATCAACGGAGTTCCTGTAATCATATCATACTGAATAACGGGACGTAAATACGAGAAATAATTCGCCAATTCACGCATTAATTTCAAGTGATTACTATCGAGTTTACCTAAGGTATTTTTCGCTAATGATTGAATAAATTCATTTGTATTTCCTGTTGGATATAAATCCAAATAAAACACACGCGTTTGCTTCTCTTTCTCTAACTCTTTCAAAGAAGATTTTATCAACTCTGTCTTACCCATTCTACGTAGTCCGGTAATTAATACTGAAATATTATTTGAAATTGCATCCAGTATTCGTTGTTGTTCAATTGTACGATTATAAAAAGTGATTGATTCGGTGGTCATTTCGATTGTGTCGTTAAGGTTCATGCCATTACGTGTGTTGCGTTATACAAAAAACGTAATTTAAAACAGGTATTTAACAAGCCCTCCCAAGCATTTATTAACTTATTAATGTTAGTGATGCTATCTTTGCAAGTGCAAAATCAAATTCCGAATATTAGTCCCGAAGAACTCACCTACCTCCAATCCTTTATGTTGGAAGGAAGAATTGCGCGTTTCAAGGAGATGCTTGAAGAGCGAACACGACACTTAACAATTGTAATGGACAATGTAGTTGATCCTTACAATATAAGTGCGGTGATGCGAACAGCTGAATGTTTCGGGATTCAAGATTTACATCTATTAGAAACCGATCGTCCTTTTAAGGCAGCAAGAAAAATCCAGCGCGGATCCGTTCAATGGGTCGACCTTTACAAGTATAAACCGGGAGAAGAAAGTGCATTACAATGTATCCGTCAATTGAAAGATAAAGGATTTAAAATAGTAGCCACTACACCTCATACGCGACAACAATCGGTAGCCGAATTAGACATCACGCAACCAATTGCATTAGTACTAGGACAAGAACGTGACGGCGTATCGGAACTGATGAAACAACATGCCGATGAGTTTGTTGTTATTCCGATGCAAGGATTCACTGAAAGTTTAAACATCTCTGTAGCAGCTTCCATCATGATTTACGAACTAAACAAACGATTACGCGAATCATCAATCAACTACCACCTAAGCGAAAAAGAAAAGTTCAACATCATGGCAAAATGGACCTACAATTCGTTGGAGAACGCGGAAGGAATTTTGAAGAATTTTGAATTTTGAATTTGTCGCCTTTGAATTTCTTCTATTGAACCAAAATCTTCCTGCATCTTGAATCATTCATCTTGCATCTTTTTCCCATCCATTTTGCCCACATTATATCTCTACAATAATCTTATAACTCATCATGGGGCAATAGCAAACTAGCAGATTAGCACATTCAACTCCTGTATCTTTTTCCCTTCAGCTTGCATCTGCCCTAAAATCCTCAACTAATATTACTACTTTAGTTCTCTCTATGCTCACCGATATCCACTCTCATCATTTCAATTCTCCTCACGATGTAATTCGTATCAGTAATATTTTAAATGTTGATCGCTTGGAGGAGTATATTGCGGGTGAAGGATTGTTTTCGGTTGGAATTCATCCTTGGCATATTCATCCCGATCATTGGGAGGATGATATCGCTATCATCAAAAAGAATATGGCTAATCCGAAAATTTTGGCTCTCGGTGAAGCCGGCCTCGATCGTTTAATCGACCTTCCTCTAAATATTCAACAGGATGTTTTTATGTCAATGATTGAGTTATCGGAAGAGGCCCAAAAACCGTTGATCATTCATTGCGTTCGGTCGTTCGCCGAGCTAGCTTCGTTGCATAGAGCAGTTAAGCCTAAACAGAAATGGTTCATCCACGGATTTAATATCCGCTGGGAAATTGCCAAAGGCTTGCTCGATCAGGATTTCTATTTTTCGTTCGGAAGTGCCATCTTGCATCATAAGTCTGCCGCTGCCTTAGCACTGGAGAAAATGCCGTCCGATCGAATTTTTTTAGAAACCGATGAAAGTCATGAGCCTTTAGATAGTATTTTTGCAGCCGCTGCTAAAATCAGAGGCGTTAACGAACATGTATTGTCCGACGACCTTTTTGGCAGATTTAAAGAAATCTTTAATTATGGCTGATCGTTCCTGGCTGTCGAGAACCGAATTATTAATCGGTAAGGAAAAACTCGCAGCTCTTGAAAATAAACATGTGTTGGTTGTCGGACTGGGTGGCGTCGGCTCTTTTGCTGCCGAATTCATTTGCAGAGGTGGTGTTGGACGCATGACCATTGTTGATGGCGACGTGGTTGATCCAAGCAATCGCAACCGACAACTTCCTGCTTTGGCTACTAATCATGGTCAGTCGAAAGCCGAAATAATGAAAGAAAGATTACTTTCAATTAACCCCGATTTGGAGCTAACAGTAGTTAAATCATTTCTTCAACCAACAATGGTAAATAATTTACTATCCAATCATTTCGATTATGTAATTGAAGCTATTGATTCGATTACTCCCAAAATCATGGTGATGACATTGGCATATCGCAAAGGACTCAATTTGGTGAGTTCGATGGGCGCCGGCGGGAAGTTCGATCCTACTTGTTTAAAGGTAACCGACATCTCCGAAACGCATACATGCCGATTAGCGAAATACGTTCGTAAGCGTTTACATGCCCAAGATATCCGCTCGGGAATCAAGGTTGTTTTCTCGGCTGAAATGGTGGTTAAAGAGTCGCTGATGCTTACCGACGGCACCAATTTCAAGAAGTCGGCGTATGGCACTATCTCTTACCTTCCCGCTACTTTCGGAGCTACTTGTGCTTCGGTGGCGCTCCGCGGATTGATGGAACAACCATAAAACGCTCTCTATTTTATAACTTTGCACAATATAAGGTTCTCGAAAGAGCACCCGCTCATTTATGAAATTCACATTACATCAAACCGACACAAATACTAAAGCCCGCGCAGGAGAAATTGAAACGGCCCACGGAATCATCCAAACGCCCATTTTTATGCCTGTGGGGACAGCCGGAACGGTTAAAAGTGTCCACCAACGCGAACTTAAAAATGATATCAATGCCCAAATCATATTGGGGAATACCTATCATCTTTATATGCGTCCCGGAACTCAAATTCTCGAGAATGCCGGTGGCCTACATAAGTTCATGAATTGGGATCGCCCTATCTTAACCGATAGCGGTGGATTCCAAGTTTTTTCTTTATCAGGCATCAGAAAAATTAAAGAAGAAGGCGTTCAGTTTAGTTCACATATTGATGGATCGAAACATCTTTTTACTCCTGAACGTGCCATCGACATCCAAAGAAGTATCGGAGGCGATATTATTATGGCTTTCGACGAATGTACACCTTATCCTTGCGAACATCACCTCGCAAAAAAATCGATGGAACTCACCCATCGTTGGCTGGAAAGATGCTGTAAGCATTTCGATAGCCAACCTCCTCTTTACGGCTATCCACAAGCGTTATTCCCGATTGTTCAAGGAAGTACTTATAAAGACTTACGTCAGCAGAGCGCCGAATTCGTGGCATCATTAGGAAGAGAAGGAAATGCGATCGGAGGCCTTTCGGTAGGAGAACCTGCGGAGATGATGTACGAGATTACCGATCAAATGACCGATATTCTTCCAAAGGATAAACCACGTTATTTAATGGGCGTTGGTACTCCTGCTAATATTTTAGAAGGAATTGCATTAGGCGTCGATATGTTTGATTGTGTAATGCCGACAAGAAATGCGCGTAATGGAATGCTCTTCACAAAAGAAGGAATTATCAATATTAGAAATGAAAAGTGGAAAGATGATCATAGTAGCATAGAAGAAAATGGAGCTACATTTGTTGACACTACTTATTCAAAAGCCTACCTCCGTCACCTACTTATATCAAAAGAAATATTAGCTGCTCAAATAGCATCGATACATAATTTAGGATTCTATCTTTGGTTAGTGAAAGAAGCGCGTAAAAATATTATTGACGGAACTTTCAAAGATTGGAAACGCATCACGGTCGAAAAAGTAAGCAGAAGGCTATAGCATGAAAATTAAAATTCTCGATAAGTATATTATTAAGAAATTCTTAGGCACTTTTTTCTTTGCTTTAGGGTTAATCATTACAATAGCTATTGTTTTCGATATCTCTGAAAAGATCGACGATTTTCTCGAGAAAGAGGCGCCGTTGCGAGAAATCGTATTTGATTATTATATGAATTTCATTCCTTTCTTTGCCAATCTTTTTAGTCCGTTGTTTGTATTTATCTCAGTGATTTATTTCACTTCGAGAATGGCTTCACAAACAGAAATTGTGGCGATTCTGGGCAGCGGAGTTAGCTTTAAAAGATTACTCGCACCTTATATGGTTGCAGCGGCGATCTTGGCCTCCATTTCGTTTTACCTGAATAATTATGTTATTCCTCATTCTAATTCAACCCGAATTGCTTTCGAAACGAAGTATATAAAGAATCCGTTTATTTATAAAAACAAACATGTACATCGCCAAATCGCTCCGAACGAATTTATATACTTTGAAAGCTTTAACAATATAGATAAAATAGGATATCAGTTTTCATTCGAAAAAATCGAGAATGGAAAACTTACATACAAGATGCTTGCCGACAGAGTAATTTGGGATAGCGTAAAAACAAAATGGACTATTGAAAGTTATTTCATCCGTCATATTGATGGCATGAACGAACGCATAGAATCGGGTTTTCATAAAGATACCTTATTCGCATTTAAACCAGATGAATTTAGTAGACGATCGAATTATATAGAAACCATGGATACTGGAGAGTTGAATAAATACATTAAACAACAACAAAGTCGTGGATCTGAAGAAGTTCCTTTTTACTTGTTAGAAAAATACCGGCGTTCAGCCATCCCTTTCGCTACCTTCATTCTTACTGTAATTGGTGTTTCATTATCGAGTCGCAAAGTAAGAGGTGGCATTGGCGTTCAAATTGGTGCTGGAATATTATTGAGTTTCACTTACATTATGTTTATGCAAGTGAGTCAAACTTTTGCAACCAATGGTAATATGCCTGCGATTTTGGCAATTTGGATACCCAATATTTTCTTTAGCATAGTTGCGGCCTACTTGCTTCGCTCAGCGATGAAATAGTATATTCATATTATTATAAACTTAGGCTGATACGACTTCATCGTACACTTTTATTTTTTTGTACAAGGTATCACGTTCAACAGGAATTCTACCTGACAAACGAATTAAATCGACTAACTGATCAGTAGTTAAAACAGGCACTTGTTCTTCAGCTCCAGCCATTGAATAAATCTTAGTGCTATCATCAATTGTTCCATCTAGATCATCTACTCCGAACGATTGAGTAAGTTGCGCTGTACTTCTTCCTATCATTGGCCAATATGCTTTTACATGATCGAAATTATCCAGATAAATTCGTCCAATAGCATATACCTTTAAATCTTCTACTAATGTTGCTTCTGCTACATTACTCATATCATTATCGTGATTCCGGAATTTCAATGGGATAAATGTTTGAAATCCTTTCGATCGATCTTGCAATTCGCGTAAACGTCGCATATGATCTACACGATGCTCATAAGATTCAACATGCCCATAAAGCATTGTACAATTACTTCTGATGCCTTGCTGATGCGCTGTTTCGTGAATGCTTAACCAAACTTCAGAACTGCATTTATCCCCAGCAATTTCCAATCTCGTTTTTTCATCAAAAATTTCGGCACCACCACCGGGAATTGAATTCAATCCTTTAGCGATTAAATATTTCATTCCTTCTTCTGTGGTTTTCTTCGCCTTGCGGAACATGTAATCCAATTCAACAGCAGTGAATGCTTTTATATGTAAATCGGGCCGATGTGCTTTTATTTTCTCTAATAATGTCCCGAAAAATTCAAGATCCATTTTAGGATGAACTCCTCCTACTATATGTACTTCGGTAATCGATTGTCCGTCGTATGCTTTTACCTTGTTTAGCATTTGCTCAATTGTTAATTCCCATCCCTCTTCTTTATGCTTATATTCTTGCGAATAAGAACAAAATTTACATGAAAACACACAAATATTAGTGGGTTCAATATGGAAATTACGATTGAAATAAGTAAAGCTTCCGTTTTTCTTTTCTCGAACATAATTCGCTAGCACTCCTAACGCTGCTAGCTCTCCATGTTTAAACATCCATACGGCTTCCTCCTCAGAAATGCGAATACCGTCGATAACTTTTTTAGTTATCACGCTTACCTGTTGAACAGGCGAGTTTAATAATTGATCAATTGCAACTGACATACTTTATATTTTTTAATTGCATCCCGATTCAGCAGCACTTGTTGCTATATCAGGAATACATAAGAATAGTTCACTTTCATTATACAATGCACTCGATATATGTACGAAGTAAGTTCCAGGTGATAAATGTTTTGTATTTACCGGGAATATATCGTTCGGATTAATTTTTAAATTCTCTGAGTAACAAATTCTACCCATCGCATCTACAATATCAACTACAGCATCTTGACTTTTATCGAAAAAAGTTTTCACACAAATACTTCCTGCCGATTTTACGGGATTAGGAAATACTAAAATATTTTTCATGAAATCATCTGCACAATTAAAGGCTGTTTGGCTATTAATTTTGAAAGAAGATGTTATGTAATTATTTACGCTATTGTTGTCGTTTATGTTCATTCTTGCTTCAAATATATTATCGCCTTCATCGCCCGAAATTACATTCAACGAAATAACACTTTTAGTATGTGGAGCAATTGTATCTACATAATTAAAAACTCTTTTTATTCCACCCGAAATTCCATAAACAAACCCGATGTTACTAACTGCAGTATCGCCTTGATTTTGTATTACCAAAGAAGGTGTAAAACATCTATTGGATGTCCATTTCACAGGATCAATTATTGAATCAATCGACAATTCCATTCCGCTGAAGGTTGGCAATGATAATCCGTTGCTATTTTTTAAAGAGTGGCGCACTGTAGCCAACGTTGCCTTCATACGATCAATTTGCTTCGGCGTGAAAAACATCATGCATTTATCATCGGTATAATCCATATAATTCATGTACATGATTCCGGGCGCAACCGCTGTACAAGCATCTGTTTTGGGGAAAGTTCCGCAACGTGAATTTGAATTCGCTTGCAAAGGAGTATCCGAAATGCCATCATCATTCGAACAGGCACCATTATCGTCGCCCCAAATATGAACTAAGTTTAACCAATGGCCTACTTCATGAGTAGCAGTTCGTCCCACATCATATGGCTTGATGGTTGATCCATAACGACCGAACGATTTATAATTAATTACCACTCCATCTGACGCTGGATTTGAACCTGGGAAAGCCGCAAATCCGAGAACATTATTTTCGAGTTGACAAACCCAAATATTTAAATAATTATCAACGTTCCATGCATCATATCCTCCTAATGAAGTAGAAAATATTCTAGCATCTAAAACAGAAAATGCTTCTGCAAAAGGCACCTCACTTCTAGTAACTCCATTAGAATAATTACCTTGAGGATCACGAGTGGCCAATTTGAATCTTATTTTACTATCGGTTATTAAATTTTTCCACACAGTTGGCACATCCAATATATTAGAATTCAGTGCTGCATAATCCTCATTTAAAACATCAATTTGTGTTTGAATTTGTTGATTGTTTATATTCTCAGCAGGTTTTGTTCCATGGTATAAAACATGAATCACTACAGGAATAGTATATGTAGTATCATTCGTAGTTGTTCTTGCGTTTTCCTGCTCAGCAAGCACTTGCATTATTTGATTTTCATAGGAAAGACGGTAAGCAGGATCAGTGAACATTTTCGACTGATGCACCTCAAATGATTTACAATTTCTATCCTGCGCAAAAGAAACATTTATTACACATGTTAAAAAGAGGATAAAACTTAATCGTAGAAATTGCATAGGAGGCTGGGTTTAGCTATACAAAGGTACAATAATCCTAACTGATTATGGATAAATAAAATTAGATCGCTATTAAATAAAAGGGGCCACTTGAATATCAAGCAGCCCCTTTTAAATGATGTATTAAAATTCCTATTAACGAGCAATCTGGAATTTCTCAATTCTACGTCCTTCAGCAGTTCTAATTTCTACAAAATAGAAACCTTGAGAAAGATTAGTTAAATTTAATTTGTAGTTTCCTGAAGCATTAGCAGGAACTGAAGAATTAAATACTTCAGCACCGATGGTATTTACTACGCGGAAGTTCACATTTCCTTTTGAACGTTGTTCAGCAATTAATACGGTTAATTCGCCGCGAGTTGGATTAGGATAGATCGCTAATTTAGCTAATTCACTGTTTTCGTTCACAGCCACAACAGGAGGATTACATGCATCAGAAGCCGCTAAAGAAACACGGAAAGGCGTATGCGTTAATACTGTAACCATACGTGTTTTTTGATTTGCCGAGAACATATACATACAAGGATCATCAGTATAATCCATATAGTTCATCCACATATCTCCGTTAGGGCCATTACTACATGTTACTTGAGGAAAATTAGGACATCCAAAATTAGATGTTTGTTGAGTTGGTGTATCAGTACAATAATCATTTCCACAATTTGCATCGCCCCAAATATGGCGAAGACCTAACCAGTGACCAATTTCGTGAGTTGCAGAACGGCCTTTATTATAAGTTGCGTCTAATGTTCCAACACGTCCGAATGCATTATATTGAATAACTACTCCATCAGTAGTGGTTGTACCATAGGATCCAGTTAAACCTGACAATGTACTTGCAGGAGGAAATGTAGCATACCCTAATAAGCCACCACTTAAAGGACAAACCCAAATATTAAGATATTTATTTACGTTCCAAATTGAATTGGGCTTAATAGTAGCATCAACATAAGTTTGAGAAAATGGAGGTGCCGTCCAACTTTTTGTAACACGATTTATACGATCGATACCAGTTGTAGCAGCACCGCTTGGATCTTTTTTAGCCAAACAAAAATTAATTTCACAATCAACTGCAACGCCTTGCCATACTGTAGGAACCAAAGAGGCATCTGCGTTTAATTTTCTGTAATCTTCATTTAATACAGCAATCTGAGATAAAACTTGTGCATCACTAAGATTGTAACTTGCACCTAAAGCATTACCGTTATGAATCACGTGAACTACAACAGGCAATGTATAAACGACATGCGCTTTGCCAGTATTACCCGAGGCTCTATCGGCTTTAATTTGATCATCCATCCATTTTTCGAAATCATCAGGAAGAGTTGGAGTGCCGCATATACGGTGAGCTGGTACTGAAGATACTTTAGGAGCCATTTTGCGTTGGGCAGAAACAGAACCAACTAGCATCATCACACCCATTACAAGTAGTAAGATTTTTTTCATTTAGAATTTATTTTGCTTTTAAGTTAAATGGAATTTGTTTTGGAAGATCAAATTTAATGAATTTTAGATACAATTGAAGAGAGATGAATTGAAAAGTAATAAATATCACTTCCTATTTACATTCAAACGACATTTTAAGAATAAAAACTAGCGGTAAACACCTAAAAAAAGAATTAATTGGACAATAACGTATTTACGATAATAAGCTTAACATGCTTGCTATCAGCATTCTTAATTTAGACTTTTATATTTCAGCCTCACTATCATTAATTTTCAACCATAATTGTAATTTTGTAAAAATACTATTCAATGAGCACGCGCATTTTATTGGTTGAAGACGAGCAAAGTTTACACGAAACGATCAAATTGAACCTTGAGTTAGAAGGATATAAAGTGCAATCCGCAAACGATGGCAAAAAAGCATTAAAAGCATTTAAGCAAGAACGGTTCGATCTTATCATTTTAGATGTGATGCTGCCAGAAATTGATGGATTTACGGTTTGTGAAGCAATAAGACTTGAAAACCAGCAAGTTCCAATTCTTTTTTTAACAGCAAAGAACAGTTCGGCGGATCGCATAAACGGACTAAAAATTGGGGGCGACGATTACTTAACAAAGCCATTTAATTTGGAAGAATTATTACTTAGAGTACAGATTCTACTGAAAAGGAGCAATATTACTTTTGAAACCAAGCAAAGTATAAACAATTTCACTTTCGATGAGTTTTCTATCAATTTTACGGAAATGATGGTAGCTACTCCCACCGGAAAAACCATTAACCTCACGAAAAAGGAAAATGCTTTATTGAAGTTATTGATTGAACGAAAAAACGAGGTAGTATCTAGAGAACATATATTAGAAACTGTTTGGGGATACGACATCTACCCTTCCACTCGCACCATCGATAATTTCATTGTTTCCTTTCGAAAATACTTTGAAACGGACCCCACTAATCCTAAACATTTTCACTCGGTAAGAGGAGTTGGATACAAATTTATCGAATAAACTGCCGAACAAATTTCCCGGAAACTATTTAACAACTCGGAAATTGTATTTTGCTACTATTTAAGTATGAATATTATTGCATTTTCAAAGCAAATGTTGGTAACTTACTAGCGAAACGGAATCATATTTAAAATTAAGCTTGACTATTTCTTTTTAATTCATTAAATTTGATTTGCAAAAAAATAAATAGACTATTAAAATACCTGTTTAATTCAAGTATTAATAATCGTTGTTTAAAAGCAAATTTGTCGCATTCACCGACTCTAAGTTTGCGATTATTAAGTTTATTTATTTCTTAGATTCAAATTACACAAAACTAACCACTTAAATAATTATTAAACATGAAAAAAAGCTACTTAGCGACACTTGCACTTGTTGTAGGTATTACTGGTTCAGCATTAGCACAAACTCATCGTAATTGCGGAACCATGGATCATTTGAATGAACAATTTGCTGCGGATCCAGGCTTAGAGCAAAGAATGCAACAAATTGAATCAGCCACCCAATCATGGATTTCAGATCCTTCACACCGAACTGGTGCTGTTATTACGATCCCTGTAGTTGTACACGTAGTATATAGTAGTACTGCTCAGAATATTTCGGATGCACAAATTCAATCGCAAATTGCAGTATTAAATGCTGACTTCAGAAAATTAAATGCAGATGTTTCTTTAACACCTTCTGTTTTTGCAAGTTTAGCAACTGATTGTCAAATTCAATTTTGTTTAGCACAACGCGATCCGAATGGTAATGCAACCACAGGTATTGTAAGAAAAGCTACAACTACAACTTCTTTCTCTACAAACGACAACGTTAAGCGTACAGCTAACGGTGGCGATGATGCATGGAACAGTTCTCAATACTTGAATTTATGGTCGGCGAACTTAAGTGGTGGTGTATTAGGATATGCCCAATTTCCTGGCGGAACCGCTTCTACAGATGGTGTTGTAATTCTTTATTCAGCGTTTGGTAATTCAGGTTCAGCAAATGCGCCTTATAATTTAGGACGTACTGCTACTCACGAAGTAGGTCATTGGTTAAACTTACGCCATATTTGGGGGGATGCAAGCTGCGGAAATGATCAGGTTACCGACACTCCTACTTCATCCACTTCAAATTTCGGATGCCCTGCATTTCCTCACGTAACTTGCAGCAATGGACCTAATGGTGATATGTTTATGAATTATATGGACTACACGGATGATGCTTGTATGTATATGTTTACTGTTGGACAATCAGCACGTATGTCTGCTTCAATAAATACTTCTCGTACAGGCTTATTGACTTCTTTAGGATGTCAAGCACCAACAGGAGGAACATGTGGAACTGCTGCATCATTAACTGCTGCTTCCATTACACAAACAACGGCTACATTAAGTTGGAGTGCTGTTTCTGGCGCTTCATCGTATAGCGTTCAATACCGTGCTGTAGGTACAACTACTTGGTCGGCAGGAACAAGTGCTACCACTTCATTAGCTGTATCTGGCTTAACTGCTTCTACTGCTTATGAATTCCAAGTTACTGCAACTTGCTCGGCAACTGTTGGAACAACTTCAACAATTGGTACCTTTACTACATCAGCAGTTGTAACCTCATGCGGAACTCCTGCTACTGTTACTTCTTCAGCAATTACATCAACAACAGCTACTCTATCCTGGGGAGCAGTTTCAGGTGTTTCTAGTTATTCAGTACAATATCGTATTGTAGGAGCTGCTACATGGTTAACAGGAACTAGCACCACAGCTTCGTTAAATGTTACAGGTTTAACTGCTGCTAGCAATTATCAATTCCAAGTTACTGCAACTTGTTCGGCTATTGTAGGAACGACTTCTGCGTTAGGAACATTTACAACATCAGCAGCTACCACAACTTGCACGGATTCTTATGAAGCAAATGAATCACGTACAGCGGCTAAAACAATTGCTGTAAATACTGATATATATGCTAAAATTGGAACTTCTACCGATAAAGATTGGTTTAAAATCACAACAGTTGCTACTGCACCTAAAGTAAAAGTAGTTTTAGATCAATTAGTAGCTGACTACGATTTAGCGCTTTACAATTCTGCAGGAACTACTTTAACATCATCGGCTTTAGCAAGTACTGCAACTGAAACAGTTAAATACAATACGTCTACAACTGCTGCTACATATTACATTCAAGTTTATGGATATGGTGGTGCATTTAATGCTACATCATGTTACCACTTAAAAGTAAGCACTAGTGCTACTAATTGGAAGGTAATGGCTGATGAAACAGATGTTAATTCGCAAGCAACTATTGAAAAAATGAATTCTTTAGATCAACTTTTATTATTCCCTAATCCAGCTTCAACAGCTTTAACAATTAATTTCTTTACTCCAAATCAAGGAACATCTTCAATTGAAGTATATGATATGATTGGCAAGGTGGTTGCAACTAAAACAATCAATAGTTTAGAAGGATTTAATGCTCAAGACTTCGATATTACATCATTAAGCAATGGAGTTTATTTCTTGAAAATGACTCAAAGTGAAAAATCAATTGTGAAGAAATTCGTAGTGAAACACTAATCATACTTATTTTATGTTTAAGAAAGCCTTCGCAAATGCGAAGGCTTTCTTATTTTTACCCTATCATGAAAATAAATATTTCGCCTAAACTTACTTTACGTTCGCTGCAAATTACTGATTCTGCAGGCTTTGCCGCTTATGCTAATAATCGTAATGTTTCCGATCATCTTCGTGATGCATTCCCGAAACCTTATACTATTGATGATGCCGAGCGATTTATTCATTCGGCTTCAGGACAATTATTGCCTACCGTTTTAGCGATCGAATACATGAATGAAATTATTGGCAGTATTGGAATATATATAGGAGAAGATATTTATCGCTTTAATGCCGAAATTGGCTATTGGATAGCAGAACCATTTTGGGGTTTAGGTATAGGCACACAAGTACTACATACCATGACCGATTATGCCTTCCAAAACTTTCCTATCGAACGTTTATTTGCTCGTCCCTTGCCATTTAATTTTGCTTCTATTCGAATATTGGAAAAATGTGATTATATTCATGAAGCCACATTGAAAAAAGCCTTAATGAAACAGGGACATTTTTATGACGAATTAATTTATTCTAAGCTGAAGTAATATATTATGCAAACATTTATTGATCAAGTAATCTTTGAAATTTTTCCGTACGCTACAAAAGAATTATTAGTTATTGTGCCTACGCGACGTGCTGCTACATTGCTGAAAACGCAATTGGCTCAAAAGAAGAAAACAGCTGGATTCCTTCCCACCTTTACTCCCGTTGCCGACCTTATTTCATTGTTATGTCCGTTGCCAATTGCCGACGACAACACATTATTGTTATTACTATTTGAAGCCTATAAAAAATCGGAACCAGAAATTACAATTGATGATTTTCTGAAATGGGGAGGTCAAGTACTCGACGATTTCAACGAAATTGATCGCAATTTAATTAATGCAAACGGACTTTTTAAAAAGGTAGCCGGATTAAAAGAACTTGAAGAATTTTTTCAGCCAGATTCGGAAGAGATTGAATTACTAAATGTATTTTGGAAACAATTCTCAATGAAACCTCTTTCACCTTTAAAAGAGGAATTCTTAAGGTATTGGGAAATTTTGCCAACCTTATACAACAACTTTAATGATTTATTAGCATCGAAGAATATTGCTTATGAAGGAATGGCATGGAAATGGGCGACCGAAAACATTTCAACAAATGATAAAATTCAAAACTTTAGCAAAGTTGTTTTCGCAGGATTTTATGCAATGACAAAAACTGAAGAATTAATTGCAGAATTTCTACAGCAACAAAATAAATTGGTTATTTTGGTAGATGCAGATAACTATTACGCCCTACCGAAATATCAGGAAGCTGGTATGTTTTTCAGAAAAGGGTATTTAGCCAATTATCAAAACCAATGGACTTCAGATTATCTTACCACAACAACAAAAAATATTAGTGTTACAGGAGTGCCTGGAAAATCGGCCATGGCACACGAAATGGCTGTTAAAGTTTCAGCATTGCTGCAGCATGTTTCACCCGAAGAACGTGATGCCTCAGTGGTAGTACTACCAGATGATTCTTTACTGTATCCTTTCCTGCTTTCGCTTTCTAAAAATGCTGTCCCATTTAACCCTTCCATGGGATTCCCAATTGCGCAGTTCCCTTTCATGCATTTGCTTAAAACGGTAAAAATTATTCGAACGCAATTACTTATGAATAATAGCGACATTACTCATTCCGAGTTTGTCAAAACAGTTTTGCAACACCCTATCCTCTCTTTGCTATTGACAAACAACAATAGCGACACCACAGCCATCATTAACAATAAAATTCTAAAACATCTTACCACGGTATTCGAAACAGTAGAAGAAGAAAACAATAATTTAAATCAGTTTGCAAAATTATTTGAATCATTAACAGACCCTATTTTCCCAGGCATTTACAAAAGCATTGTTCAACAAATTCAGTTATTTTCATCGCAATTAATACCTCATTTTAAATATTTAACCATCAAATCGTATTGGCAATTAGTATTCGCTGAACTCGAAAAAGTACGATTGCCTTTCCTAATCCCCGACAAACAAGGAATTCATATAATGGGATTTCTAGAAACGAGAGTTGCCGATTACAAAAACGTATTTATTGCCTCACTTAATGAAGGCACTTTACCTGGCGACAGCATCCCAAAATCATTAATCCCCTACTCGATCAGAAAAGCATATCATTTACCTTGTAAGGAAGAACAAGAAGCCGTTACGGCATATCACTTTTATAGATTATTACAAAGAACATCGGAAGTGCATCTATTTTACAATAATGACATAACCGATTTAGGTGGCGGTGAAAAAAGTAGATATTTATTACAGATGGAAATGGAATTAGCAAAAGCAAATCCTAATATTAACATCCATTATTTACAAGCCCACTATCAACCTCAACCATCAATTCCGGTAACAATCACTATTAAAAAAACAGAAGAGATCGTTTCTTTCATGACGAATAAATATGTTTATAGCGACTCTACAGATCTAAAAGGAAAAGGATTTTCTGCATCTTCTTTATCTACATATATTCATTGTAGTCTTAAGTTTTATTTCGAACAAATTGCAGGTCTACGCATCAACGAAACAAGTACCGAAATAGACCCTATGGTTTTTGGAAAAATACTTCATAAGTGCATGGAAAAAATTTACGAAGGTAAAGGTGAAATAACCGTTGAATTTATTAATGAAATCACAAAAGAGTTAACTACAATAATTGCAGAGGCAACAGCATCGGAATTTCGAAAAGGACATTTATCGGGCAATGATTTATTATTACAAGGAGTAATTGACGAATTAATTAGACGAATACTTAGCTATGATGAATCGAATGCTCCATTTTTAATTCATGGTTTAGAACAAGAACTTACTATTCCATACACTATCGATTCCCTCCTAACCGTTCGATTAAAAGGTATTTTCGATCGAATTGATACACATGGAAATTATACGCATATTCTCGACTACAAAACGGGTGGCGACGACCCTACATTACCAACAAATTTTGCAAAATTATTTACCGACACCAAACGAAAAATACCATTCCAAGTATTGCTCTATGTACTCATTTACAAATCGCTACACCCCGACGCTTTAGTGAAGGCAGGAATTTATCAAGTACGCAAATCGGCAGAAAAAGTAGTATTCTTAACAAATGATGCTCCAGTAGATGATTTGTTAATTTCGGATTATGCCACCGGCCTTCAACAATTAATTGCTGAAATTTTCAATACAGAAATCGACTTTAAACAAACGGTTGATATAAAGAAATGTGGATACTGTGATTTTATTCGAATCTGTAACCGCGTAAATTAATTAGTTAGCATTTCTATCATTTGCGTCCATTCTACTCGATAATGATTCAATAAAGGAATTAGAGATCGAAAGAAGAATGCTAAACAATAATGCCACCCAAAAACCATCCACCTTAAAACCACTTTTAAGAATATTACTTGCAATTAGAATAATTCCTGCGTTAATTACCAACAAAAATAAACCAAGCGAAACCACTGTAATAGGCAAAGTAAGAAATATCAATACGGGCTTCAGGAAAATATTAAGCAATATGATCACAAAGGAAACTAAAATAGCTGCCGACATTCCTTGAACTTCAACGCCAGGCATAAAGGAGGCAATTAAGAAAATGGCTAATGCCATCGACATTACTTTCACTAAAAACTTCATAAAACGAATATTATCTTTAAATTATACAACAAAGGTAAAATCAAATCAGGTGGAATCACAGATAAATTTTATTTTTCTATCAGATTTGGTAAAAAAACAGTATTTTCAATTAAAATAGGCTACTTAATCGGTCTTTATATGTGTAATCGTTAAACTTTATCAGTTACCTTTTGTTAAAAAGGACAATATGCATCATATCAAATTTTCAAAATTCATCCCTCCTGAAGAGAACGGTTCATATGAATCGCTAGAGAAGCTTTTCATAGAGCTATTACAATACACCGCAGGTGATGCTAATGAAGCTATTACATGGCTTACCGAATTAGATAAACAATATACGATTACTACACCTCAATATGGCATTGGCGACTTCATTAACGACCTTAAATCAAAAGGTTTGTTAAATGAAGATGAAAATAAAAACTTTTCCATAACTCCTAAAACCGAACAAAGTATTCGCAAATCTTCACTCGATGAAATTTTCGGAAAGCTAAAAAAAGCCGGTAAGGGCACTCATAAAACCACAAAAACCGGAATTGGCGATGAAACGAGTGCCGAAATTCGTCCCTGGCAGTTTGGTGATAGTCACGAACAGGTAAATCTAACCAATTCAATTCGTAATGCGCAAGTAAATCACGGAGTGGATGAATTCTCGATGACTGAAGACGATTTAGAAGTTCAAGAGCGTGAGCATAAATCACACAACGCTACTGTTTTAATGATTGATATTTCTCATAGTATGATTCTGTATGGCGAAGACCGAATAACTCCTGCCAAAAAAACAGCTATGGCGTTAGCCGAGCTTATTAAAACAAGATATCCAAAAGACATGCTTGATATTGTTGTCTTTGGGGATGATGCTTGGCCAATCAGCATTAAAGATTTGCCGTATCTGCAAGTGGGCCCTTATCATACAAATACCTCTGCTGGATTAGAATTGGCAATGGACTTATTAAGACGTAGAAAGACACCGAACAAACAAATTTTCATGATTACAGATGGCAAGCCCAGTTGTATGAAAGTTGCAGGACAATACTATAAAAACAGTTTCGGACTCGATAAAAAAATTTTGAATAATGTTTTAAACTTGGCAGGACAAGCGCGTCGTTTAAACATTCCTATTACTACATTCATGATTGCTCAAGATCCTTATCTACAACAGTTCGTAAGAGATTTTACACGAACAAATAACGGTCGTGCCTTTTACAGTTCACTCAATGGACTGGGAGAGTTTATGTTTGAAGATTATATTAAAAACCGTAAAAAAACAGTACGCTAATTGAAAAAGATATCATCACCAGAAAAAATTACTACACTCGCACAATTAAAAGAATCGGGGTATAAGGCGCGAAGTATTAAGCAAGAGCTAAGAGAAAACTTAATAGATGCTTTACGAAATAAAACCATTCTATTCAAGAATATTAAGGGCTATGAAGAAACGGTCATCCCACAACTAGAAACGGCCATTTTATCACAGCATAATATTCTTTTATTGGGATTACGAGGTCAGGCAAAAACAAAACTCTCGAGAATGATGATTCATTTACTCGACGATTATATTCCAGTAATTACAGGAAGCGAACTCAACGAAGATCCAATGCATCCTATTTCACAAGCTGCTCGCCAATTAATTGCTGAAGCAGGCGACGACACTCCTGTATCATGGATGCATAGAAATGAAAGGTATGTAGAAAAATTAGCCACACCAGATGTATCAGTAGCCGATTTAATTGGCGACCTCGACCCAATAAAAGCAGCCAATTTAAAACTTAGCTATGCTGATGAAAGAGTGATTCATTATGGTTTAGTTCCTCGTTCGCATAGAAGTATTTTTGTTATCAATGAACTTCCCGACTTACAAGCAAGAATTCAAGTAGCGTTATTCAATATCTTACAAGAAGGTGATATACAGATCAGAGGATTTCGTGTTCGCTTACCAATAGATCTTCAGTTTGTTTTTACTGCAAATCCAGAAGATTATACAAATCGTGGTTCCATTGTAACTCCATTAAAAGACCGTATCGGAAGTCAAATTTTAACGCATTATCCGAAATCGGTAGAAATTTCACAAGCCATCACCAAACAAGAAGCGCAATTAAGCGATGATCAAAGAAACTGTATTTCCGTTCCTCAATTAGTCGAGAAATTACTAGAACAAATTTCATTTGAAGCCCGAAAGAGTGAATATATTGATCAGAAAAGTGGAGTGTCTGCACGATTAACAATTAGTGCATATGAGAATTTAGTTAGCGTTGTTCAACGTAGGATGTTATTAAATAATGAAACAACGGGAGTAGCCAGAATCAATGATTTATACGGAGTAATTCCCTCAATCACAGGAAAAGTAGAATTAGTATACGAAGGCGAATTAGAAGGAATTTCAAATGTGGCATATACACTAATAAGTAAAACTATTCGACACGAGTTTATCAATTATTTTCCTGACCCCGAAAGAGCTAAAAAATCGAAACAAGGAAATGTATATAAAGAAATTCTTGAATGGTTTAATGAAGGCAATGAAATAGACCTCATGCATTCTTCAGCTGATAAAGAGCATATCAAACAACTCGACAAAATAAAGGCACTTCAAACTATCGTTAACAGCTTTCATAAAAACAGTAGTAAAGCAGATAGTCTTTTACTTCGTGAATTTATACTTCATGGCCTTGCCGAATTTTCTCAAATTAGTAAACGCCGCATGGAAAGCACGATCTTATTCAGTGATTTAGTAGGCTCTATTTTTAATCCCGGAAACGAATAAACAAAACCAATAAAAACCGTAAAAAATGTTCAACCTAATCTTAAGTATGATGTTGTTTATTACAGCTCCCAAAACTATTTATGAGTTTAAAATAAAATCGATCGACGGAAAAATAATCGATCTAAGTCAATATAAAGGGAAGAAAATCCTTATTGTAAATTCTGCTTCTCAATGTGGTTATACTCCGCAATACGAAGCATTACAAAAACTTTCCGAAACCTATAAAGATAAATTAGTAGTACTTGCATTTCCCGCAAACAATTTCGGAGAACAAGAACCAGGAACTGACGCTGACATTAAAACTTTTTGCAGCAAATCTTATAAAGTAAGTTTTCCAATGGCATCAAAAGTATCGGTGAAAGGAAACGATATTAACGAATTGTTTAAATGGCTTACTACCCAAGAAAATCCTGATTTCACAGGTGATATTAACTGGAATTTCGAAAAATTCTTAATCGACGAAAACGGAAAATTAATTAGAAGATACCGCTCTAAAGTGCGACCGTTGGATGTTGATATTTTAAAGCAACTGTAATAAAATAAGCGAATCAGGTTATTGATTAATCAGTAACCTGATTCCTTTTCCATGTAGCGTAACTATTTCAATACGCGAATCTTTTTTAAGATATTTTCTAAGTTTGGTAATAAACACATCCATACTTCTTCCATTAAAATAATTATCATCACCCCAAATCAATTTCAAAGCTTTTTGACGTGGCAAAAGATCGTTTTGGTGAACGCAAAGCAAGCGCAACAACTCAGCTTCCTTAGGCGAAAGATTAACACTTTCATTGCCTTCGTGAATTTTTCTTAATTTATAATCGAAACGATAGATACCGATTTCGAAATCAGTTTTTTCTTCCATCTCCATTATCCCCATTGAACGGCGAAGAATCACATTAATTTTATGCAACAACACTTCCGTATCGAATGGCTTCGTTAAATAATCATCGGCGCCAGCATTATATCCTTTTAGCATATCCTCTTTCATTCCTCGTGCAGTAAGAAAAATAATAGGCACTTTTTTATCTCTATCACGAATAGCTGCTGCTACTGAAAACCCATCCATCTTAGGCATCATTACATCCAAAATAACCAAATCATACGACTTCCCATCGAAGGCTTCATTACCCGCCATACCATCGCGAGCAAGTGTAACATGGTATTCATCAAGCTCTAAAAAGCTCTTCAGCACATTACCGAAGTTCACATCATCTTCTACTAAAAGGATTTTTGCTTTCATACATCAATTACTATTTTTTAATGGTAAATAAACAATAAAGGTACTGCCATCACCATGAACCGAAACTACTTCTACCGATCCACCATGTGCTTCTACAATTGCTTTAACGTAACTTAAACCTAATCCAAAACCCTTTACATCATGAATATTTCCAGTTGTTGCCCGATAAAAAGTATCAAATATTTTTCGTTGCGTTTCTTTTGACATTCCTATACCTTTATCACTAATACTAATTGCTATTTGCTCGAAAGTGGTATGAATTCCGATAGAAATAAGAGGGGATTCTGGTGAATATTTATTGGCATTATCAATTAAATTAGTAAACACATTTAACAAATGGTTGCCATCACCAATAAAAGGAATTAAATCCTCTTTTGGTTCATAAATAAGCTTTCCATCGCGTTGTTCTACCGTTAATTTAGCAATAGCAATAGCATGTTCTACAACATCCTTTAAATCTAATTCCGATAAACTTAACGTAAGCTCACCTTTATCAATTTGTGCCATCTGCAAAACAGCTTCCACTTGTTTAAGCATTCGGTAATTTTCATCTCTAATAACATTGGTATAATAATCCATCTTATCAGCATCCGAATACACCTTCGGATTTTTTATTGATTCATTTGCAATTTGAATAGTAGCAATAGGCGTTTTAAACTCATGTGTCATATTATTAATAAAATCACTCTTTACTAGGGCTAATTTCTTTTGCCTTAAAACAACCCTCATAACATAAATAAATCCAAGTATCATAATCAATGTGAATACTATTGAAAAGAGTATCAATGGCCACATTTCTGCTATCAAATAATTAAATTTATGAGGGAAAGAAATCTCCAATTGCTCATTACGTTTAAAAATATCATTTGGGAAAAGAGCAATTGAATAATTCAATTTTGTAAGCTTTAAAGAATCTGAACCCGGTTTTAAATACAAATACCCATGATGATTTAATTTAGTAATTGCATAATCACAATTAGCATCAATATTTCGATTTTTAAATTCCATTTTTATAATGGTATCCAGAACCTTTGGAGGAATGCGATCTAGTAAATTTCGACTTCTATCGCTAATTTGAAAAGTAAGCTTACTCATCATTGTATTTAACTTACTAAATTTGGATTCCATGCGTCTTGCCGTTTCTTTTTCAATCGAATCAATTAAATCAGATTCATTTCGGGCAGTAATAGCGACTACTTCATTTTGTTGAATATCTTTTTCAATCCGAATATCAACAGTTGAGTCCATTAACATAGGATATCCACCTTCACGATGTGGCGCATTGCGTAGTTTCCTTAACTCCTGAACACGATTTAATAACGCACTAGACAGTTTAGTTGACTCGCCATTCAGGATGGGCGCTGCTGATATTGGCGCATCCACGATCGAGGCAAGTTGATCATATAAACTATCTGTTAAGCAAGCCTCATTTTCCGAAGTATCACCATTGGTAATATAATTCTGAACCACAATTTTCATATTCTCTTGCTGCTCCACTTTAGCAACAATATCATTCATTGCCATCATTACCGACTGATCAAATTGCTGCTCCCTGACCTGCAAATCACGTATTATCCAATATACTTGCAAGCTAATAAGGCCGGCTAATGCCAGACTCATCAAAATGACTATGAAGCGAAACTGTGATTTATTCATCAGGTCAAATTTATCAAATCAACCCAAGTATTTACAAGCATTAACCGTAAATTAACGCTAAATAATATCTTGTTTACAGTAAGTTTAGTAGAATGAGTGTATTATTGCAATTCAAATCACTAAAAAAATGAACTTTTAAAATACTCCATGCCCAACCTATTGCTTGCATTAGTGGGCTTTAACACAATGCCTCATTTGAAAGAAGATCTACCAAATGGAGTTTAAAAAATAAGAATATTGATTGTTATGAACGAAAACGGGAAAAAAATCACCGCTAACATCATCGCATCTACTGGTGACGAAATAATTAAAACTATTTGTTAAAAAATGCATTCACTTAAGGCTTATCTAATGAAAATACGACTTAAACAAGTTAGTCGTGAAATCGCTGCGCTTGGCCCTATTTACTCCATTATAGTTTTATTTGTTTTAACACTTTTTATTAAAGTAGCGGCCGTTTCGTTGATTACTTTAAATTCTCAACTTACATTTTGTTTAATATGGTCGATTCTGTTGTTAACCATTCATTTTTCAAGAAAGGATATTCCATTTTTAAAACGAACTCAAAAAAACGAATTTATTTTTCTTTTATCTGATTATATTCTTTTAAGTGTAATTCCCATTTCGTTGCTAATTTATTGCCATGGATTTGTGGCTGCGCTTCTTATTATAATGGTTATTACTACTATTTGTGTTATTCCTCCTATTCAAAAATCACAAATCAAAACCAATTCTGAAATCAAATTTATTCCAGATTATTTACCTGAGTGGAAATCGGGTATTCGAAAAGTAAATAAATACATTTTTTTAAGTTTAATTTTATTAGCAATTATTGCTTCTCCTTTACCCTATTTTAGTTTATTCATTTGCTGGTTACTTACAGCAATCATTACCGGATTTTATCAAATATTTGAACCTCGCGATCAACTTCGATTTCATCACGCTTCACCAAAGAAATACTTGAACAGCAAAATTAAAAATGGCATTAAGTATTACTTGCTTTTGGTAACGCCCATCATCATTGCTTACACCATAATGCATCATAACCAATTGATTATTTCATTTGCTGCGCTGAGCTTATTCTTAATTCTCTTGGCATTTACAATAATATCAAAATATGCTTATTATCAACCAGTAGCAACCACAGGTCCTCATCAAATCTATTTAACAATCGGACTCATTTCTTTCATTATTCCGTTTATGGTTCCGGTTCCATTCGTACTAACGCTTACCCATTACCGAAAAGCCATAAAACGACTTACCCCTTATTTTTATGATTCAGCTAAATAATTTAGAATTTAAATACAATATAATCCCTGTATTAAACAACGTGGATTTAACAATCGAGAAAGGTGAAATTTTCGGTTTAGCAGGAATGAATGGAGCGGGCAAGACGACTCTCATTGAAATAGTAGCGGGATATTTAAAACCTACTGCTGGAACCATCACGATTCAGCATCAACATTGCGCATATTTAGAAACACAACCCTTTTTCTACGCTAACATCACCGGGAATGAATACCTTGCATTTGTTGGTTCGAATTATCCTGCATTTGCAATAGATAAATGGAACGAAGTTTTTCATCTCCCACTGAACGAACGAATCGATAATTACTCATCGGGCATGAAAAAAAAGCTTGCGATTATGGGAATTATAGCATTGAATCGGGAGCTAATTTTGCTCGACGAACCATTCAACGCACTTGATCTTGAGTCGGTAGAAATTGTTAAACTTATTTTACCCGCTTTAAAACAACAGGGAAAAACAATACTCATTACCTCTCATATTTTATCAACCTTAACCGATACTTGCGATAAAATTTGCTATCTCGAAAACGGATCCATTAGAGGTATTTACACAAAGCAACAATTCCCCGGATTATCCGAGGAATTGCTTGCAGATGCATCAAACCGTTTTCAAACAAAGATTGAAGCGGCCTTTCAAAATAATCAAGAATGAGCTTCGTCTTCTATTAAGAATTTACGATCTTCTAATCTGTATGCATTACCTTTTGTCATTACATGCACTACCAAATTTTCGATACTTATAGGTTGTCCGTCAGATAAATCTGCAATATTCGAGTGACGAATACCGTGACCATCTACAATAATTACCAATCCCGAACCAATCGCTTCTAAGTGATTATTCCCTGTAATCATAACTCCAGTATCTTCTCCCAATCCGATACCAATACAACTTGGATTCGAGGCAACTGCCTGAGCTAATCGACCAAAGCGACCACGTTTATCGAAATGAGAATCAATAATTACATCTTTAATAAATGCTAATCCAGTAGTAATCTTTACTTCTCCTTTAATAAGCGCACCTGCTGATGAACCCTGATAAATCATTGTATTACTCATCGCCATTGCTCCAGCGCTAGTACCAGCAATTACAAACTCATCATTTTGGAGACGCTCGTGAAGAACCTTTAAAATTTCAGTACCTCCGAAGATGGTACTCAATCGAAGTTGATTTCCTCCAGACATCATTACGCAATCACAATTTTTAATGCGCTCAATATATTCGGGGTTCAAACAATCTTCACGATTGCGAATATCCATTATTTGAATATTTGTACATCCTACTTTTGAAAAAGCATGAATATAATTTTCACCTACTTCAACCGGAATACTGCTGGCCGTAGTAATTACTTCAATATGAGAATCACGACCATGCTTCGTTTCATGAACAATTCTGCTTAGAATCTGCAACTCAAAGAAATTGAGGTTATTCTTCTGCTGAAAGTTTGCTTCAGGCTCCGTGCCCTTGTCTTCATTCCCCCCAATTGCGATAAGTTTTCCTTTAATTGTTGTCATGAGTTTCTGATAATTAAGCAAGGGTATTTTAATGAAATACCCCGCGACAAGTAAAATCCTTTTTTAATTTCTTTGTGAAGTACGAAACTATTCCTATTTTCATCGGGCAATGGGAACCCTCTTGCGGTTTTATTAACATTTAAAATTGAATAACCCCTATCCTATTACTAGATGAAAATTCGTGAAATCAGAGCGATGCGAGGACCAAATTACTGGTCGATTCGTCGTCATAAGCTAATTGTAATGAAACTCGATTTGCAAGAAATGGAAGAACTTCCAAGCAATAAAATCGATGGATTTTCAGAAAGAGTGGAGAAAATGTTTCCAACCATGTATGCGCACGAATGCTCGGAAGGTCATCCAGGTGGTTTTTTTAAACGTGTACAAGATGGCACTTGGATGGGCCATGTGGTTGAGCATATAGCACTGGAAATACAAACGTTAGCAGGAATGGATGTTGGCTTTGGCCGAACTCGATCGTCTTCTGAGCATGGCGTTTACAATGTTGTTTTCGCATATATGGAAGAGAAAGTCGGGATTTTTGCTGCCCGCGCCGCTGTTCGAATTACTGAAGCCCTTGCCGCAAATGAACCTTACGATTTGGAGGAAGATATTCAGAATATGCGTGAAATTCGCGAAGATGAGCGACTAGGACCAAGTACGGGTTCTATCGTTGATGAAGCCAAAGGAAGAGGCATTCCTTGGATCCGATTGAACCGACATTCGTTAGTAATGTTGGGTTATGGGGTCAACCAAAAGCGAATCCAGGCAACCGTTACGTCCAATACTTCAAGTATTGCGGTAGAAATTGCATGCGATAAAGAAGATACCAAGAACTTATTAGAAGCAGCAAATATTCCGGTTCCAAAAGGCAAAATCATTTACGACGAAGATGATTTAAAAGATGCAATCGAGTACATCGGATTTCCCATAGTGATAAAACCAATTAACGGAAATCATGGCCGCGGAGCGACAATCAATATAAGAAGTTGGGAAGAAGCTGTTGAAGGATTAGCGGCGGCTAAGAAAATTTCGAGAGGTGTTATTTGCGAAAAATACATCACAGGATTTGATCATCGTGTTTTAGTTATCAATTACAAATTTGTTGCTGCAGCAAAACGAACACCTGCATTAGTAGTAGGTAATGGGAAAAATACCATTCAACAGTTAATTGATGAAGTAAATAAAGACTCACGGCGAGGTTATGGTCACGAGAAAGTGTTAACCGCTATAAAAGTAGACGACAACACAAATAATATTCTTGCAGAAAAAGGACTAACACTTGAAAGTATATTGCCAGCTGATGAAGTTTTGTATTTGAAATCAACAGCCAATATTTCAACTGGAGGAACCGCTACCGACGTTACAGATTTAGTGCATCCGCATAATGTTTTTATGGCAGAACGTATTGCACGTATTGTAGGACTCGACATTTGTGGTATCGATATTATGACAGATGATATTAGCGAACCATTAGATAATACAGGCGGAGCTATTCTAGAAGTAAACGCCGCTCCCGGATTCCGTATGCACCTCGCGCCTACCGAAGGACTACCTCGTAACGTTGCAGAGCCCGTTATTGATATGTTATTCCCTCCAGGATCTTCATACCGTATTCCGATTGTAGCTGTGAGCGGAACCAATGGTAAAACCACCACTACTCGTCTAATAGCTCACATTGCCAAAACGGTAGGATATAAAGTTGGATTTACAACAACGGATGGTATTTATATTCAAAACATCATGATGCAACGCGGCGACTGTACAGGGCCTGCAAGTGCTGAATTTGTATTGAAAGATCCTACAGTAGATTTTGCAGTTCTTGAATGTGCGCGGGGTGGAATATTAAGAGCAGGATTAGGATTTGGGACATGTGACATTGGTATTATTACCAATATCGCAGCCGATCATCTCGGATTAAAAGACATCAATACACTTGAAGATATGGCTAGAGTGAAGTCGGTAGTTGTTGAAGCCGTAATGCCAACAGGTTATGCCATTCTGAATGCAGATGATGAATTGGTAACGAATATGGCCAAAGGACTTACATCAAAAATTGCCTACTTCTCGATGGATGAAAAAAATCCATTGGTAAAAGTTCATTGCGAAAAAGGAGGATTAGCAGCCATTGCTGAAAATGGATATATTACGATTTGTAAAGGAAACTGGAAAATACGAGTAGAGAAAATTGTAAATATTCCGTTAACATTTAGAGGGAAAGCCGTATTTATGATACAGAATATTCTTCCTGCTGTATTAACTGGTTTTATTCGCAACTTTAAAATTGAAGATATTCGCTTAGCATTAGAGACATTTATTCCTTCTCCTGTTCAAACACCTGGACGAATGAATATGTTTGAATTTAAGAAATTCAATGTTATGGTAGATTACGCTCATAACCCTGCAGGATTCCAGGCAATTGCACGATTCTTAGAGAAGATTGATGCAAAACCAAAAATCGGAATTATTGCCGGAGTAGGCGACCGACGCGATGAAGATATTTTATTGTTAGGCACATTGGCAGCGAAAATGTTCGACGAAATTATTGTACGTCAAGATAGAAACTTAAGAGGACGATCGGAACAAGAAATTATAGACTTAATGTTGCAAGGAATTCATGCTGTTGATGCAAACAAAAAAATTCATGTAATTCCAAGTGAACCAGAAGCTATCGATTTCGCATTCAAAAATGCAAAGAAGGGATCATTCATTATAATTTGTAGTGACGTTGTTCCTGATGCGTTAGAACAAGTAATGAAATACAAAGAAGAAGAAGATACCTTTGAATTAACAACCGCAGATATTCCTAATTTGCAGTAATAAATAATAAAACTCAATAAGGCCGGTTCTAATCAGAATCGGCCTTTCGTTTTTAGGCAATCAAAAGTTATGTGTTATTGTTTAAAACAATGTAAATGTGTTCGTGAAAACAGGAATGATATAATCGAAATCTAGTTGACGCAGAATATAAACATATACATTTCCGAATAATTCAAGATTAAATGCAATCAATCGGTTGAAATAGCGATTACTTTTGCATTTCAAACAATCGGCTTATGCTTAAAAGTTACCAACTGTTACACCTATTTTGTTATTCCCTGTTGTTATCATTATCGGCGAAAGCAGAAGATAATAAGGATTCATTACGAACATGCATTGCCGTTAGATTATCAGCGGCACCAAAAATAGATGGAAAACTCGACGATGAAGTATGGAAGTCGGCCAATCTTTACAGCGACTTTATTCAAAGCAGACCAATCGAAGGAGCCCTACCTACATTTCCTACAGAAGTAAAAATAGCGTATACCGATTATGCTGTGTATGTATATGCTAAATTAAAAGATGAACATCCCGATAGCATCCTACAACAACTAGGAAAGCGAGATGACTACGGATTAAACGGCGATTATTTTTATTTCAAAATTGATCCGTATGATAATCGACAAGATGCTTTTCAATTTGGGGTATATGCCTCAGGAATACAAATGGATAGTAAATTTAGCGACTTAACGTATAATGGTGTATGGAAAAGTGCTGTTACAATTGATAAAGAGGGATGGAACATTGAAATGGAAATCCCCTACTCTGCCATCCGCTTTCCTAAAACAGAAGAACAAAATTGGGCATTTCAGTGTGTACGTTCGTTAAGAAGAATTCGAGAGAATGATCAGTTTTCATTAACACCCTCTGAGTCGGCGAACCCATTAATGTATTGGGCGCGATTAAAGGGCATTCATCATATCAATACTCCCGTTCGATTATCCGTTACGCCCTATGCAGCTATAAACTATGAAAAGAGTCCTGATTACAATGAAAAAGGCGAATTTCGCTATAGCAATTCCTACAGCTATAGTTTGGGAGCCGATATCAAATATGGAATCGACGATCGATTTACATTAGACATGACATTGCTTCCTGATTTCGGACAAGTACAAACCGATAAGTTAGTAAAGAATTTAGGATACGACGAAATTGTATATGATGAAAACAGATCCTTCTTCCAAGAAGGAGTTGATTTGTTTAACAAAGGAAATTTGTTTTACTCGCGAAGGATAGGGCGTGTTCCTACGGGATATGACAACATTCAACTCGATTCAAATGAAGTTATAATTGAAAATCCTTCGCAAACAAAATTATTGAACGCTACCAAAATTTCGGGACGCACAAACAAAGGATTAGGTATTGGTTTTTTCAATGCCATAACTAACAATATGTACGCCACGGTAGAAAATACGGCTGGAGAAAAACGAAAAATACAAACGGAGCCATTAACCAATTACAATATCGTAGTTATTGATCAGCAATTTAAAAATAACAGTGATTTGTATTTAATTAACACCAGCACCATTAGAAGAAAAGGATATACAGATGCAAATGTTACTGGGGCAGGATTTACATTAAGTAATACAAAATCTACTTATTCATTCAGTGGAAAAGGAGTATTAACGCAACGTTTTTTACCATCTGTCCACGACGTAACAACTAATGAAAAAATTATAGGTTATAGCTACAATTTTAAGGCCGATAAACTAAATGGGAATATTAAATATGGAATCAGCCGAGAAGTAATTGATAGCAAATATAACACCTCCGATTTGGGATATTTTACCGTGCCGGGCATCATCAATTATTCGGCACATTTAGATCATTATTTATTTCAACCATGGAAAATTTTTAGAGACGCTAGCAACAATTTCATCTACAATAGAAGTTATGACTTTACAACTGGAAAGTTGGGCAATAATCAAGTAACTGCAAATTTATTTTGTAGCTTAATGAATTACAATGCCATCTTTACTGGCGGAGGAATAACACCAGAACGCGATTATAATTATTATGAAGCAAGAACAGCTGGAAGAGTTTTTCATGGATTACGATATTATTTCAGCTACATAGGATTTAGTACCGATTATCGAAAAAAAATAGCTGTCGATTATAATTTAAATATGTCGAACTTCATTGATGAATATAAGCATGAAGGATTTAATCATACTTTAAGTCTTCGCATTCGACCTTATGATAAATTATTTATTATTCCTTTATTTCAATACAATTACGACCCCTTTAATGTTGGCTACGCTGCAGAAGCCGATAACGGTGATATTGTTTTTGGAGGAAGACGATTGGATACGTATAATTCAGAATTAAAAATATCATATACGTTTAATGACAAAGCCAATTTAACAGTTACAGGACGCCACTATTGGATCACAGGCCAATATAAAAAGTACTTTACACTTCTAGAAAATGGAGAATTGGCACCAATTGAAAACTATCATGTAAATAATAATTTCAACCAAAATTACTTCAATGTGGATGTAGTGTATGAATGGAGATTCTCCCCAGGAAGTGTAATTAATATTATTTACAAAAACGGAATCGATAGCTATACGCGAGAGATGAACAATAGCTACGATAAAAACTTTAGTGTTTTATTGAATGCGCCGCAAACAAATATCTTCAGTATTAAATTTCTTTATTACCTCGATTACCAAATGCTAAATCGTAAATGAATCAGATAAACCAGAAAATATTTGATTAAGATTGGCAATAATTTCTGCACCTTTATCTGTTGTATAAAACTGATGTAATTGAAAACTATATTCTTCTTTCGTTAAACCAGGTTGATCAACTTTTATCTGCATAAACCATTGCTGAATTTTTTCAGGCCGAGGGCCCCAAAGTTGCAAAACATCTAAATTATCTTCGTTAAAAAAAACAAACTTCGGAATACCTCTTAATTCGTTGGTTAAAAAATTATTCATCACCTCTGGATTATCATCGCGCAAAATAAAATAAGACTTAACTTCTGGTTGATACAAATCAATATATTGTTCATACCAAGGAACAATCTGAGCTGAATCGCCACACCATCCTTCGGTAATAACCATCACTCCTACTTTACAATTCAATTTATAAGTAGCATGTCCAGAAGGCATTGTAGCCTTATCCAGGCGTTTCATTCTCTTTTGATTCAACTTGGCATATTCAATTCGCTCTTCCGTTTGGTCATTCCCGGTAGTTTTATTTGCTAATAATAAATCATCGAGCAATTCACGGTATTCAGAATACGACATAGAAGCATTCATTAACCAACTTCTTTTAACTTTTTGCATACATCACTTATTTTGGCAAATATCTGCAATCTCTAATAATAAATGAATTGTATAATTTATGATTCATCTTATAACCCTAATTCAAGCCTTCAATGACCATTCAAAATGTTAATTCGGTTCATTAATCAAATAAATTCAACCATTTGCCCAAATTTACTTTGAATTCAACTGCGCTTCTTGTTAATTTAGTCTCTTAAACTATGAAATAAATGAAATTTAATGGTATTGTATTCGGACTCCTTATGATTAGTCAATCGGGATTTAGTATTAACTATCCTGTAAAAAAAGGAGAAGGGCATATTGGAATGGCAAATAAAATGACAACCTATAGTTCTGTTTTTGATCTTGATGGTGAAATTAAATCATTACCTAAAACAAGCACTTCGCAATGGATTATAACAGGTAATTATGGCCTATCCAATAAATTCAATGTTAGTTTATACGCGCCGGTAAGTGTTGAAAATAAAGTAAACAGCGATGTCAATTTTAACATCCCTCAGGATCTTGAATATAGTGGTATAGGCGACCCTGAAATAGGCCTATCCTATGCTTTTCCGCAGCAAAATAAAATAATTGCTATCGCTACTTTAAAGCAAAGTTTAGGATTTGGCAATAACAATCAAGAAAAAGGCTTAAACACTGGTTACGGCGATAATGCCACTGCTCTTTATTTTGATATACATTACCAAATAAACACGCGTTTTTTTATTGCAGGATCTACAGGTGTTAGAAATAGAAACAAAGGATTTAGCGATGATTTTTTAGGTGAAGTGCTCGGTGGTTGTCATCTATTGCCTTCGCTTGATTTAACAACTAGCATTAACGGTTTATTCCCTTTCGAAAATGGGAATGACTCCTTAGGACATTACGGATTATATTGTAACCAAGCGGGCTATTTGATAGCTAACGCTACCGTAAGTTATAATTATAACCGAAATATTGGAATAGCCCTTGAATACAATGATTATTTAAAAGGACAGCTAATCGGTGCAGAACCAATTATTGGAATAAAATTGTCGTACTTTTTCAAAAGAAACGAAAACGACAGCGAATAAGTACCGGCGAATACAACAAATAAGAAATAGATTAACCTAACTTTATAAGTTAGGGCTTATGAAAAACATAAACATCATGGCGATAAAAAACATGATTGTGACGCCTATTCCCAATTTCTCGAAATTGCTTAATGGATATGATTCGTATCGTCGAACCAGCTCCATCATCGTTTTTTGTTCTTTCATACTCCTGTTTTTACTTTTAAACGTACCAACTTGAAATCAAAAATAGAAATAAATAATTAAATAAGCCTAATGTTAACACCCATTTATTGGAGGATAAATATCAGCCCATTATTTTACAACTAACTCGTTATAAAGCAGATAAATAAATTCATGCTTTATCCGATGTAGCATTCAACACTATAAATCTTGCTTAAATTCTTTGAGTTATATTGAAATAACAGGATAAATCAGCAGCAAATTATAACCTAAAGAAGCAAAATGAATAAGCAATTGACCCGCTAAAGAAATGAAATAATAATGAAAATCTGAAAATTGCCAACACAAAACAGTTGAAACATCGTTTCAAACACTAGTAAAATACCATAATTCATTCTTAATTTAGCGACATCAAAAGATCGAAAGAAATGCAAAAAATCAAAAATCTATTCTTCATTCTGCTAATCGGGGTTAGCACCCTGTCGAAAGCCGGTACTGCTCCTACTGCTACTGCTACCGGATACGATTTAAAATTTAAGATTTCCGGCATTAAAGATACCTTATGTTACCTTGCAAATTACTATGGCGACAAGCAATACATAAAAGATTCTGCTCGCGTTGATAGTAACGGAAAAATCAATTTCAAAGGAAGTGAAGCGTTACCTGGCGGAATTTATCTATTCGTTTTCCCGAACAAAACGTATTTTGAAATTTTAGTAGACAAAGTTCAGCGGTTCAGTATGGAATGCGATATGAACGATGTAATTACCAGTATGAAAGTAAAAGATTGTGACGAAAACGCTCAATTTTATTCTTACCTACAATTTATTCAAAAACAATCGAAAGAAATTGAACCGTTAAAGGCGCAACGAAAACAATTAGCTGATACAAAACAGCCCACCGATAGTATCGATGCTTCAATGAAACGAATAGACGAGTCGGTTGCGAATTACAAGAATGATTACATCTTAAAAAATAAAGGTTCTTTTCTTTCTGCTGTATTTAAAGCATCACAAGAACCTGGAATTCCGGAAGCCCCTATTTTAGCTAATGGAGCAAAGGACTCTATGTTTGCTTATCATTACTATAAAGCACATTATTTCGATAATATCGATTTAAGTGATGAACGATTATTAAGAACTCCTATTTACAACGGCAAATTGAATTACTATATGAAAAACATGGTACTTCAAATACCCGATTCTCTCATTCCTGAATGTGATCTACTCGTTGCTAAAGCAAAAGCTAACAAAGAAACATTTAAGTTTATGGTATGGTATCTTACCAATACACATGAAACATCAAATATAATGGGTATGGATGCTGTTTTCGTTCATTTAGTGAATAAGTATTACACGAAAGAATTAGCTTATTGGGTAGATGATGCTACACTCTTCAAAATACAAGACAGAGCAAGTATTCTTGAACCTATATTAATCGGTAAGAAAGTAAAGAATTTAATCCTTGCCGATTCAACCGACAATTACCAATCGCTTTATTCCATTAATTCAAAATACACCATTTTATATTTTTGGGATCCGGACTGTGGTCACTGTAAAAAAGCAACTCCTAAAGTAAAAGCGTTTTACGATAAAGTAAAAACAAAAGGTGTTCAAGTATATGCAGCATGTACAGAGGTGGAAATGGACAAATGGAGAAAATACATCAGAGAAAACCACCTCGACTGGATTAACGTAGCAGACCCAAAAACACAAAATAACTTCCGCCACGAATTTGACATAACTACAACTCCACAGATTTTCATTCTTGATAAAGACAAGAGAATAATAGCAAAGAAAATCGACGAGGATACAATGGAGAAAATCCTAAGCAAAGAATTAGGAATTCCGTATGTGGAACCGGTTAAGAAAGATGATGACGATAAAGAACATCATTAATAAAAAAGGCTGACAAGATTTGTCAGCCTTTTTTATTAATGGAAGTAACATAAATTACTGATTATAATAAATTTCAATTATTTTTCTCAATTACAAATTTCCGTAAAATTGAATTATTATTATAATTTAAAACAGCCACATATAATCCATTTGACAAAAAGCTTAAATCAATTTGATTATTCATTAATAGATTTGTTTTTTGAATGTAAACTTTTCTATAACTTGAATCAAAAATTTCGAGTTGAGCATCTTGCTGATATGAGTCACCTAACTTAATATTAACAATTCCTGA
>CAIRUC010000106.1 GCA_903881665.1 uncultured Bacteroidota bacterium
ATATTCATCGATCAATGATTATTGTGGATGATGATGCCGAAAGTTTGTTAAATAAAATGATAAATTACCAAGCTCCTCCGCTTCCTGCGTGGTTAAACCGAAGTGATGTGTAATTAGTAATCACCGTCTTTCATTTTATTGACAAGATAAATGTATGGCGCGATAAGGTGATGCATGAATATTTTAGAGGAGTTGTTTGGGTAATAAAAATAATAGGACTCATCTGCATATAATGTAATGGTGGCTCCTGTTCGAACGTAGTTGGAGGTGTGCATAAATGTAGGGGCCACAAATTCGGGAAGCGATTTTTTAATAAGTTGAGTAGCTCTTTTTCCTAATAACTTTTCGTTTTTTCGTTGCGCTTTGTATAATGGATGTGATAATGAACGATGCGCAAATCTCAAAACGAAGTTCATTGGAAATTTTTGTTTTTTGATAATAGTAGTTGCGTTTACAAAAGGATTTACTTCATTAAAATCAGTTTCTTTCTGAATGGTGATAGGAGCTTCCGGAACCCAATCGGCACTGTTTACTACATTATAGGCCCAACCGCCTTTAGTTATGTTTTCATAGCTATATGCGAAATATAAGTTGCCAGGTTTTGGTGCCGCACTGCAATACGTTTTGAATTGAATGTCACTGGGTAATTGTCCTGTTTTTTTTAAATTAGTCAAGTATGCCGTCATTAAAAAAGAAATAGCCCCCCCTTGACTATGTCCAGTAATGATGAAATTTTTTTGCCCCGTTTTATAAAGTGAATCTATTTTAGGTAAAATATCTGCTGATAAATATCCGGTTGCAATGAGCCATCCAATATGCACAGCGGCCTTCGGGTCATCAGATAAATTGTAATTAAAGGTAAGGCTATTGCTCAAATGTAAGCTGCCCTTTGCCGCGACTGTGCCAGCATAAAAATTCTCCAACCAACTAGTAGGTGTATTGGTAGTTCCTCTAATTGAAATAACGGCATCATTGGGCCCGTTCCAGAGGTCCCAACGGTTGTCGAGTCCCATTACTGCCGATCGATAAATTTTTTTGTGATATTGAGGCTGAGGGAAAGTAGAGTCGCTAATAGCGCGATTCACTTGCATGCCCGAAATTTTTAGCATTTCTAGAAATTCTTCCTTGTTAAATCCTCTCTTTAAAGATTGTGCTGAAATAGCAAAACTACATAAGCATAAAAGGAAGGCAACAAGAATTGAT
Source organism: uncultured Bacteroidota bacterium (assembly GCA_903881665.1). GTDB lineage: Bacteria > Bacteroidota > Bacteroidia > AKYH767-A > OLB10 > CAINEC01. The sequence continues at coordinate 1,204 of CAIRUC010000106.1, forward strand.
TTTATAATAGGGTTTCCGGCCATCGTTATCATTGGTTAGTTTTACAAATGTAACAATTAGAAAACAACACATAATTATACCTTAATCTGCATTACAGTTCCGATGCTCGCTGCGCGTTGTTTAATTAATTCGGCATTTGTTCCCGCAAAAAGTTCATCCACTGTGGTAAAGAACAGCTGTTCCCATCGTTTGAAATGTTCGCCTTTTAACGGGAAGCTTTCACTAAGTTTTCTGTGAGCATTCAACGGATTTCCTGTATAAGCTCCTGAATAAAAGATAGTGTTATCCCAAAAGTCATACATTAATGGAAGATGTTTTCCCCAATCAACATGAAAGAAGAAATGTTTAATGACATCGTCCTTATTTACTTTTTCGTAAAAAGTATCCACCAACAATTTAAGATCATCTCGGGTTTTAATATCCTTATTCATTAGGGTTTTAATTATAAATCTTTATGTTTAAACTTATGTAATGAAATCAGAAAAGGAATAAGGCTCCATATACCTAATACAAGGAACGAAATTGTTTGTCCGTAGCCATTTCCGAAAAATGTTCTAAATAATGCGCCCGTATAACCCATTAAGGCACTCACATCAAGTTTAAGTAAAATTAAAATTCTAGCAAGGTCAATAGGATTTAACATGCTCATTGCCATCATTGCTTTTTCAATTGGATAGTCTGAAAATTGAAACAATAAAAACACCAGTACACCGTCGAATAAAAGTGAAAAATAAAGCCATGTTAGTATAGATGCGCCAATTCCTTTTGCTTTATCACGATTATATACAGTAGTAAGCATAGCAATTGAACAAAAGATAAGTGATAATAAGACACCACTTACGATAAGTAAAATACCTGTGCTGTCGGTTTGATAAATCATGGTAATGATTCCTGCTCCTATGATAAAGGCAAGCGATAACGAAAAGCCTAATCCAAAGTATAAACTAATCCAAATACTGCTTCTTTTTACCGGTTGGCTCACCAATAATTCAATAAACTCTGAACTATTATAAATGTATATGGTGGTAAAAATACTACTGATTAACGGTACAATAATCAATAATAAATTAAGGATACTTAGTACTCCTTTTGTCGGGTTATCTTCAAGGCTGAACACGCTAAACGAAAGCAAAAACAAAAGAAAAGTATAAACGATCAGTGTTTTGTTACGGAGAATATCAGTTAATATATATTTAGTCATTCGCATCATTTTTTTTAATTTAACGCTTTAGAAATTATTTTTCCTAATCTATTCTCTCCCGTTTGCTCCAATAATTCATTAATAGAGGCATCTATTCGAATATGACCATCTTGCATATAGATTACGCGACTAATCATTTCTTCTAGTTCACTCAATACATGAGAGGTAATGATGATTAATTTTCCTTTTCCTTTTTCAACCAGAATTTTATTTTTAAGTATTTCAGATGAAAGTGGATCTAAACCTGCAGTGGGTTCGTCGAGAATAAGAATTTTCGGATTAAAAAGAAATGCAATACAAGCACTTACCTTTTGTCTCGTTCCACCCGACAATGTGCTCATTTTCTTTTCGAAGATTTGGCGCAAGTTAAAGTCATCAATCAACGATTCATCGGTTATTACATGATTGCCACGAATGGTTTTCATCAGTTGAATAATTTGTCCGATATTCATATTGTCAGGGTAACGGCCAATTTGAGGCATATATCCTATCAGACTTCGATATTGATAACTGCCTATAATTGAATTATTATCGATTAATATTTGGCCTGTAACCAATGGAACCATCCCTAATATACTTTTTATTAGTGTTGTTTTTCCGCTACCATTGGGACCTATTAAAGCAATACACTCATTACTATTCATTGAAACAGAAATGTTTTTTAAAACTTCCTGTTTGCCGAACGACTTAGAAATATTTTCAATACTAATCATAACTTAATGGGTTGCATAAATGGATGCTCGTCAACGAGGTCTTTAGGAGTAATTCCAGGAAGTAATTTTTCTGTTTTATCCATCAGGGCAGTAATGAAACTTCTAAAAAGAAAGATGGCTGGAGGATTATTCTCGATGATCGTAGCGTATAAACTTACTGGGTGAAATGGAATATCTCCCATTTTATCTTTATTGATATCGTACCCTTCATATTTATCCCAGTAATTATGATTAAACGAATTCAATACAAGTGTGCCGTTTGTACTAACATCAAATGTATTTCCGGAAAAGTTATTATGATGAACGGCTATATCCATACAACTCGCTTGAATTTTAATTCCCCAACCATTATTTTTAACTAGATTCAATTCCATCTGAACTCTACTGGCTCCTTCCATGTATATCGCTGAAGTATTATTTTCAAATTTATTATAAAGTATTTTACTGTCTGAGATTTCTTTCAATAGTATTCCATATGCCGAATCTCCCCAGTTGTTAAAAAAACGATTATAATACATGTGAACGCCATGTGAAAACATAACAGCTACTCCAGCACCGTTATTTTCAAATCGATTAGATAAATAAGTATCGTTATTAGAAAACATGAAATGTAATCCATACCTTAAATTATCATGAGAATAATTATTTTTAATTACAGAATTTGTAACAAATTCAAAATAAATACCATCCCTTTGTCGGGTAATCGCATTGCCTGTAATCATAAGTTGTGAACTTTTCCAGCAATGAATTCCATTGCCACTTTGTTGTTCTTCTGTCTTTCCGCCAATAACTATATTGTTACGAATAATACAACGGCCAGCTTGTTGAAGGTATATACCGAAGTAACAATTTATTAAGAGATTGTTCGTAATAACAGCATGATTTTTATTTTTTATTTTTA
>CAIRUC010000107.1 GCA_903881665.1 uncultured Bacteroidota bacterium
TTAAAGAGACTTTAATTTTATTTCCTAACTTCAATTTTGCTACATCTCCACCGTTCATGTTTCGCAGAAAAGAAATAAAAACATTAAACTGAAGAATTACTATTACAAATAATACAATTCCTAACATGTTTTGTTTATTGACCCAAGGATCCGATAATAACAAAGTTATACATGCTGCAGCAAGAAGTATATTAAATTTTCGCTTAAAATCAAAAGCAATTCCTTTATCGGCAATTTGCTGATTCATTGTTCCGAAAATTATAAACAAAAACCATCCATTATATTGAAAGTGTAAATAATAAAAGACGGCTGCAAGTAAATAATCTTGATTTAATGAATGCTTAACCATCATAAACGCAAGTAAAAACGGACCAATAGATGATATGATATTAAAAAAAAGTGCCGTCAAAAAGTATTTTTGGGTGATAGGATGTATTTTACTTTCTTTAATTAAGGGATAAACACTATATGCAAACCAGTAGGATATAAATATAGAAGCTGTACTGAAAACGATTGAATAGAATGCATACCCTTGAATAGTAAATGAAATAAGCATTCCATACGCTGTAAATAAATTTAAGAGTAATAATTTTTCGAATTTTTTAATTTTTATATTCCATGCTAATGTGCCTTTATCTATTGCATATAAAAGCAAACACATTAATATTTGTGAAACCCATCCTGCAAAAGCAAAATGAGAATGCGCATGTAGCAAATGCTTCTGATCAATGAATGGAAGCGAAAATGCTATTTTATATCTGAGAATACATCCCAGAAATGCTAATAGCGTAAAATTAATAATAGAAATTCTAATCCAGCGCACAATTTATTGTCAATAAAACTTCGCAAATGAATTAATATTCTTGCTCACTCATTATGACCGGAGTCATAACATTAAAATAAATTTTACCGCGCACTATTTTTAATTCGCCATTTTTATACATGTTTCTAACCACTCGAATCACCGTTTCTACGCGCAATCCTGTCATGTCCGCAATTTGCTGTCGAGTTAACTTTATTTGACTGCAGGTAAGACATATATGTTTCTTCCCATCGCGCAAATAATGAAACAATGCGTTAACCCGTTTAGCCGGATCGTTAAATGCCATTTCTTTAAGTATAAAAAACTTAAACCTTAATCGATTGGCCAAAAGTTTACTGAACTTAAAATGTATTTCAGGGTTTTCAATAAGCAATTGAGTAAACGCCGACATATTTAATCGAATCAAAATGCTATCTACGTCGGCTATTGAAGTTGCAGCATATCCGCCCGCATCAAATAATGGAAGCTCTCCGAAACACTCTCCTGCTTCAATAATACTTTGAAGATATTCTTTCCCGTCGTTGGTATAATTAATCCAACGCACGCGTCCTTTTACTAATTGATAATAATAGCTGCACACCCCTCCTTCATTAAAAATAATATCATTCGCAGCCACTTTTTTATAAGAGGCTCCAAAGGACAATAGGAGATTGATATCGATCATGATAATTTTTTGTCTAAAATATCACTCATAGTACAGCAGAATTATGATTGAACACAAGCTTTAATGTGACTTAAGTCATGTTTGAAATAAAAAGAATTTTCAAATGATTGTTAATCTAGTGTTTATAAAACAAATAATAATCGGTTTTTCAAGCCGTCTGCCAAATGCATTTAATTATGACTGCAAGCATAAACTAAAAAATATAGCCGCAGTAATCTTGCATTGTTAATTATACATCCTTATACCTATGAAAAAATTATTCGCTATTTGCATTATTAGTGCTTTTATGAGTGCGTGCGGTGGCAAGACATCAGAAACCGATGAACCTTCCACTGGCGAATCTTCGATCGAAAAAACTAGCGATGGGAACCCATCGTATGATCCTAAAAGAGGAACAGGAAAATTCACTAGCGTTGACATTAATCCAAAACTGGATGTTTCCTTAGCTGATTCTGGTTCTGCCATTTTCAGTGTTAAATGCGGCAGTTGTCACAAATTAACAGGTGAAAAATTAGTAGGTCCGGGTTGGAAAGGCGTTACCTCTCGTTATTCTGCAGTATGGATTATGAACTTTATTACAAATACCGATGAAATGCTTAATAAAGATCCAAAGGCTCAAGCTCAGCTTGAAATCTGCTTAGTAAGAATGCCAAACCAAAATTTAAGTGATAATAATGCTCGTTCATTATATGAGTTCATGCGCCAAAATGATGGCGTTAAATAAAAAAACCTAATCAATACATAGTTCTATGAAAAATTTAACTACCCGGTTACTGATGATTTCGATAGTCACGGTAACCTTTTTTTCTGCTTGCAAACCAAAAAACCTAAACAATGCGGTAAGTGGTGATGCAGCAGCAAAAGCTTATGTTGCTCCCGGTAAATACGATGAGTATTACAACTTCCTTTCCGGCGGATTTAGTGGACAAATGAGTGTGTACGGACTACCTTCTGGTCGTTTGTTGCGTGTTATTCCTGTTTTCAGTGTTGACCCCGAAAAAGGATACGGTTATAGCGAGGAAACAAAGCCCATGTTAAATACTTCTCATGGAATGGTGCCTTGGGACGATTTACATCACCCTGAACTTTCTCAAACTAATGGCGAAGTTGATGGAAGATGGATATTTGGTAATGCGAATAACACTCCGCGTGTTGCCCGTATCGATTTGAAAACATTCCGAACAGCCGAAATAATTGAATTACCAAATAGCGCGGGAAATCACTCTTCTCCTTTTATCACAGAAAATACTGAATATGTAGTTGCAGGCACACGCTTTAGTGTTCCAGGCGATAATGAAAATGGCGATGTTCCTATTAACACGTATAAAAAGAATTTCAAAGGCTATATTAGCTTTATAAGTGTTGGTAAAGAAGATGGTAAAATGGATATTGCTTTTCAGCTTAAATGTCCTGGGGTCAATTTCGATTTAAGTCATGCGGGTAAAGCTAAATCACATGGTTGGTTCTTCTTTAGCTGTTACAATACCGAACAAGCGAATACATTATTAGAAGTAAACGCTTCGCAACGTGATAAAGATTTTATCATGGCAGTAAATTGGAAAAAAGCTGAAGAATATTTGAAAGCAGGAAAAGGAAAAAAAGAAATAGTAAAATATGCTCATAATTATTACAACGAAAAATCCCATACTGCAATATCTGAAATGAGACATGAAGTGACTATTTTAGATACAAAAGAATTGAAGGACATTTGTTACTTTATTCCTTGCCCAAAATCTCCTCATGGTTGTGATGTAGATCCTACAGGTGAATATATAGTAGGAAGCGGGAAATTAGCGGCATTAATTCCTGTATTCAGTTTTGATAAAATTCAAAAAGCGATTGCCGATAAAGCTTTCGAAGGCGAATTTGATGGTATTCCTGTAATTAAATATGATGCTGCTTTATATGGCGAAGTTAAGAAACCTGGCCTAGGACCACTTCATACTGAGTTTGATGGAAAAGGAAATGCGTATACTTCTTTCTTTGTATCGAGTGAAGTAGTAAAATGGAATATCAAAGATCTCAAAGTACTTGATCGTGTTCCTACTTATTATTCAGTGGGTCACTTATGTATTCCTGGTGGCGATAGTAGAAAACCATCACCCAAATATATGATCGCTTATAACAAAATTACAAAAGATCGTTATCTTCCGACGGGACCCGAATTAGCTCAAAGTGCGCAATTGTTTGATATTAGTGGCGATAAAATGCAATTAATACTAGACTTCCCAACCATTGGAGAGCCTCATTATGCTCAAGCGATTCCAGCCGAATTAATAAAAAATAATTCAGTTAAATTTTTCAAGATTGAAGAAAACACTAATCCTTATGTTTCGCAAGGAGAAGGAAATACAAAGGTGGTTCGTACTGGGAAAAAAATAGATGTGTATATGACAGCCATTCGTTCTCACTTCTCTCCAGATAATATTGAAGGCGTTAAGTTAGGAGATGAAGTATATTTCCATGTTACAAATCTTGAACAAGATTGGGATGTTCCTCATGGTTTCGCTGTTAAAGGTGCTGTTAATTCAGAATTACTAATTATGCCAGGTGAAACACAAACTTTAAAATGGGTTCCAGATCGTGTAGGTATGTTTCCAATGTATTGTACCGATTTCTGCAGCGCTTTACATCAAGAAATGCAAGGATATATACGGGTTAGCCCAGCAGGAAGTAATGTTCCATTAACATTCAGTACAGGTACTAATTTGCCTAAAGAAGAAGCGGCAGCAAAAAAATAAGCTATAACAGTTTAATCTGTGTTGCTGCTTGTGCTTTATTGAGATGAGTTAAGCAGCAGCACAGATTTTAATAACAAAAAAACCTATGAAAAAAATATTAATCCTATTCTCTATTGGTATTTCAATCCTCTTCACATCGTGTAATAGCGGAAATACTGAAACAAATTCGGCTTCAGCGCCAAGCGTAGAAGCTTCAACTGCTGGCGGACAAGAGAGCGTAAATGATGACGAATCACAAAAAGATGTTGTTAAAGTAGCCATAGGGTCAAAAGATCATACTACACTAGTAGCTGCACTAAAACAAGCTGAGCTTGTAACGGCCTTATCTAACGCTGGCCCTTTTACTGTTTTTGCTCCCACCAATGATGCATTTAACAAAGTTGACAAGGCTACCCTTGAATCATTAATGAAAAATGAAAACAAAGAAGCTTTGCAAAACATTTTACAATATCATGTTACACTTTCTTCTATCAAAGCAGAAAATCTTCATGATGGCCAAGTGCTTGGTATGGTAAATGGCGATAACGTAATTGTAACAATTAAAGATGGTAAAATCGTGCTGAACAACTCGGCTACCATAATTGCTTCAGTGCCAGCATCAAATGGTATTATCCATGTTATTGATGGCGTTCTATTACCACCGAATAAGTAAAGTAATTTAAATTAAACGCATGAAACGCTCCGGACTTTTAAAATCCTCACGCATCTTATTATTTCTTTCAGGAGTAATTCTATTGTTTATTGTTAAAGTTCCTATATGGCGCATTGAATTAAATGCACCGCAATATCCAGAGGGGTTAGCATTAACTATTCACGCCGACGGAATTAAAGGTGATGTTGAAATCATCAACGGATTAAATCATTATATTGGAATGAAAACGCTTCATAATAAAGATTTTTTTGAGTTTACTGCCTTACCTTATTTAATTGTAGCATTCTCAGTACTATTTATTCTGTCGGCTGTAATAAATAAAAAGTCAGCTTTATTCTTTAGTCTTTTTTCATTTATATTTTTCGGGATCGTAGCTATGATTGATTTCTATCGATGGGAATTCAATTATGGCCACGATCTTAATCCTGACGCAGCCATTAAGGTTCCTGGCATGTCTTATCAACCTCCTTTAATTGGGTACAAACAATTACTAAATTTCGGAGCCTATTCTATTCCTGATATAGGTGGTTGTTTGTTCATCGCAGCTGGAATTATTATTTTATCTATAACCATACACGAAATAAAAAGAAAATGAAAATAGGTTCGTTATTATTTTTAATTACATTATATCTTTCTTCTTGCGCAACAAAGACTTCGCCCATGCAAGTAGGAATCGATGCCTGTGAAAATTGCAAAATGACTATTGGTGATGCTCGTTTTGGAGCAGAAATTATTACCAGAAAAGGCAGGATTTATAAATTCGATGATATTGGTTGCTTAAAAAGCTATACCAATGATACCAGCAACATTAAAACCTCCGAAATCGAATCTACTTACCTCGTCGATTTCTGTAGTCCAAATACATTAATACCAATATCAAATTGCTTGCTTTCGCGCAGCGAAAAATACGGAAGTCCAATGAACGGAAATATAGCGTCGTTTGCTAATAACGATAGTGCTTTAAAGTATAACCATGAAATGCAGGGCGAAATCATTCTCTGGAGCAAACTAGAATAATGAAAGCAACCTGTGTTTTTCTTTTTTTACTTATCCACTTTACGGTTTCCGCAAATACTATATTCGTAAATAAGAATACTGCACCTACCATTAAAGAAGCAATCGCTATAGCGCACGATTATGATACCATAACCGTAAGTGAAGGAGTTTACAAAGAAAAAAATATCGTTATCGATAAACCTATTGTGTTTTTAAGTCACCATGCTACACTTGATGGTGAAAATAAATTTGAAATTATTTCAGTAACCTCTTCTCACGTTACGATTGATGGATTTAAAATCATTAATTCCGGCGTTTCAGGAATGGTTGATTATGCCGGAATAAAAATAAAAAATAAAA
>CAIRUC010000108.1 GCA_903881665.1 uncultured Bacteroidota bacterium
AAATTCGGCATCTATTGAATTGCACGAACAAAATAAACGCTATGCTTTGGTTACTTTGTGTATTGGAGTGGGGCAAGGGTTTGCGGTTATTATAGAAAAATGCTAAATAATAAAATGAATAAACCAAAACCTATTTTCGAAAAACGCATCTTTTGGGATGTAGATTTTGATAATTTGGATTATGACAAACATCCAAATTGGGTGATTGAACGTGTGTTCGACAGGGGAGATGTGGAAGATATAAGGCAATGCAGAAGGTATTATGGTGATGAGAAAGTGAGGGAGGCGTTGACAAGTGCTAAGTTTTTAAATAAATCTACTGTTTATTTAGCTTGTGCAATTTTAGAGAATAACTTAACCGATTATAGATGTTACATAACAGCACAGTCGAACCCGCAACACTGGTTATATTAAAAAAACTAATTGCAATTCCTGAACTTAGTTCGTTTTATTTAGTAGGCGGAACTAATTTATCATTGCGGTATGGGCATAGAATATCTGTTGATCTTGATTTGTTCTCGACTAAAGACTTTGACACTAATTCATTGATAAAGATTCTGGAAGCTAATTTTACAGGGTTAAGTTATAAAAGCAATACTAATCCGGTAGGTTTATTTTGTTTCATTGATAATGTAAAGGTTGATTTTGTGAGACACCATAATTTTAAGATGATTGATGAAGAAATAAACTTGGAAGAAATAAGAATGTTTGGCGATAAAGATATTATCGCCATGAAAATTACTGCCATTTTGAGAAGGGCGCAGAAAAAAGATTTTTTTGATGTTGCAGAACTCTTAAAAAAGTATTCATTAAAACAAATGATGGCGTTTTATCAAACAAAATATCCTTCGCAAATGCTGGCAATTTCTATTCCTCATGCCATAACTTATTTTGAGGATGCTGAACAAAGCGAAAATCCGATGAGTTTAAATGGGGAAACATGGGAAAGTGTGAAGAACAGTATAAAAAAAGCAGTAAGAGATTATTTGGCATAAATCCTAAATCTAAAAATCCTAAATCCTAAATTTAAAAATGATATACGAATTCAACGGATACAAACCGGTTATTCACGAAAGTGCTTTTGTTCATCCGCAAGCTGCGGTAACGGGGAATGTGATTATCGGCAAAGATGTTTACATTGGCCCGGGAGCAGCTATTAGAGGAGATTGGGGGCAAATCATTATTGAAGACGGATGCAATGTTCAGGAAAATTGTACCATTCACATGTTTCCCGGAACAACGGTATTATTGAAAGAAGCGGCACACGTTGGACATGGTGCCATTATTCACGGAGGAACGATTGGTAAAAATGCTCTGATTGGAATGAATGCAATTATTATGGATAATGCTGTGATAGGCGATAACTGCATTATCGGTGCGTTGTGCTTGGTGCCTGCCAATATGGTGATACCCGAACGAAAAATGGCAGTTGGCAATCCGGCTAATATTATAAAAGATGTAACTGATGCTATGATTGAATGGAAAACAGCAGGCACAAAACTTTATCAGCAATTGCCTGCCGATTGCCACGCAACATTAAAGCAATGCGAGCCATTGAGAGAGGTTGAAGTTAACAGACCCAAACAGCAAGATATTTATAAGACATGGAAATCCTCAAATCCTAAATCAAATAATCCTAAATCCTAAATTTCAAATGAACTTAATTTTACATTTTATACTTGTCAATTCTGAATTTAACAAGGGCTTAGCCGATGATTTATACGAAGGACAGGAAACCGAAGACAATATAAAACACCTTTGGGAAGACGAAATGAAGGTTTCGGAGCCGGTGAAGGAATTTAAAATTAAGAACAATGCCATTTATACTCTTGCCGGTTACTATCCCGACAATTCAAACTTTAGCTTTGAAATTTGGGATATGACCTTGGTCGATTGCCTCACCGAAGGTGGACAAGAAATGAAATTTGCGGTTTCTAAAAAGCTCATTAAAAAAACAGAAAAAGTGGTGGACGAACCAACGGGTGACACGCATTTGTATTTTTATCTCCATGATAAATTCCCTCTCGAAAACCCAATGGATGGGGTGTATATTCTAAAATCTGATTTCCCGAAAGAGTTAAAAATAAAGAAGGAAAGTTAGTATTAAATCCGTTAAGTAGGTGGTGATATTTCAGCTTATTCTAATAGGTAATTAGTTGTTACACGGTATAATTCTAACAAATTGATATCAAAAACGGTATTTTCAACACAGAATCAGTAGGTAATTGAAAAAAATATTTTCAACCGCTTGTTGTTTATATTAATTACTTTATTACCTTTGCCGTCCCTAAAAAAATGGGGGAGTGTATTATTTCAACAAAAAAAGAATAAAAATTAAACTTTAAGAAATGCCTACAATATCACAATTAGTGCGTAAAGGAAGACTAAAAGCAGCTAACAAAAGTAAGTCAGCAGCATTGGATTCTTGTCCTCAAAAACGTGGAGTTTGCACACGTGTTTACACCACAACTCCTAAAAAACCAAACTCAGCAATGCGTAAAGTAGCGCGTGTTCGTTTGACAAATAAAAAAGAAGTTAACGCTTATATCCCAGGAGAAGGACATAACTTACAAGAACACAGTATTGTTTTGATACGTGGAGGAAGGGTTAAAGATTTACCAGGAGTTCGTTACCACATTGTGCGTGGCGCATTAGATACTTCAGGTGTTGATGGAAGAAATCAAAGAAGAAGTAAATACGGAACTAAAAAACCAAAAGCAGGGGCAAAAGCAGCACCAGCAAAGAAAAAATAATTATTGATAAATAATTCGTAATTCGAAACTATTTGTAATTCGTAGTAAAAAATGAGAAAAAGCAGAGCAAAAAAAAGAATCCTTTTACCTGATCCAAAGTTCAACGATGTATTAGTTACACGTTTTGTAAACAATTTGATGTATGATGGTAAGAAAAACAAATCGTATGAGGTGTTTTATGAAGCATTAGAAATTGTTGAAAAAAGAACTCCAGATACAAATGGGTTAGAAGTTTTCAAAAAAGCATTGGGTAATATTACTCCTTTGGTTGAAGTACGTAGCCGAAGAGTAGGAGGTGCTACTTTCCAAATTCCATCTGAAATTCGTCCTGAGAGAAGAACTTCAATGGGTATTAAATGGATGATTCTATATGCACGTAAACGTAATGAAAAATCGATGGCTCAGAAATTAGCTGGAGAAATTATTGCAGGTGCAAAAGAAGAAGGAGCAGCTTTCAAAAAGAAGGAAGATGTTCACAAAATGGCGGATGCTAACAAAGCATTCTCTCATTTTAGATTCTAAAACAAAGTCTAAATTCCAATCACTAAATTCTAAACTAGGATTTAGAATTTGGAGGATATGGTTTTGGTGTTAATTTAATTATAGAAGGAAAAGAAAAAGAGTTTAGGATTAATAAAAGAAATGGCTGATTTAAGATATACAAGAAACATTGGAATTGCTGCTCACATTGATGCTGGTAAAACAACCTGCACCGAGCGTATTCTTTATTATACAGGAGTAAACCACAAAATAGGTGAGGTGCATGATGGTGCAGCTACCATGGATTGGATGGTACAAGAGCAAGAGCGTGGTATTACTATTACTTCAGCTGCAACTACTTGTTTTTGGAAATACAGAGGCGAACAATACAAAGTAAACATTATTGATACTCCAGGTCACGTTGACTTTACTGTTGAGGTGAATCGTTCGTTGCGTGTATTGGATGGTTTGGTTTTCTTGTTTTCGGCTGTTGATGGTGTTGAGCCTCAATCAGAGACTAACTGGAGACTTGCTAATAACTATAACGTTACTCGTTTAGGGTTTGTTAATAAAATGGATCGTTCGGGTGCTGACTTTTTATCTGTTGTAAAACAAGTGAAAGAAGTATTGGGAGGAAATCCTTTACCATTACAATTACCTTTAGGGTCGGAAGAAAATTTTATCGGTGTTGTTGATTTGATTAACAACAGAGGTATTGTTTGGAACGAAGAAGATAAAGGAATGACTTTTAAAGAAGTTCCTATTCCTGAAGATATGTTGGATGAAGTGGCAGAGTGGAGAGGGAAGTTATTGGAAGCGATTGCTGAATTCGATGATAAATTGATGGAGAAGTTCTTTGAAGATCCAAATTCAATTACAGAAAGAGAAGTATTAAATGCTTTGCGTCAAGCATGTGTTGCTAATAAAGTGGTACCAATGCTTTGCGGTTCAGCATTCAAGAATAAAGGTGTTCAAACTATGTTGGACTTGGTGATGGAATTAATGCCTAGTCCGATGGACAAAGAGCACATCACAGGTATCAACCCTGATACTGAAGAAGAGGTAACTCGTAGACCAGATGTGAAAGAACCTTTCACTGCATTGGCATTTAAAATCGCCACTGACCCTTTCGTTGGTCGTTTGTGTTTCTTCCGTGTGTATTCAGGTCGTTTGGATGCAGGTTCTTATGTATTAAATACTCGTAGCGGTAATAAAGAACGTATTTCACGTATCTTCCAAATGCACGCTAACAAGCAAAATGCTATCGATTTTATCGAAGCTGGTGATATTGGAGCTGCTGTTGGATTTAAAGATATTAAAACAGGAGATACATTATGTGATGAAAAAAATCCGATTGTATTGGAGGCAATGAATTTCCCTGAGCCTGTTATCGGAGTTGCGATTGAGCCTAAAACTCAAGCTGACTTGGATAGATTAGGTGTTTCATTAAATAAGTTGGCTGAAGAAGATCCTACATTCCGTGTAAAAACAGATGAGGATAGCGGACAGACTATTGTAAGTGGAATGGGTGAGCTTCACTTGGAAATTATCGTTGACCGTTTAAGAAGAGAATTTAAAGTTGAAGTTAATCAAGGTCCACCACAGGTGGCATATAAGGAAACTATTACTGGACAAGTATCACATCGTGAAGTTTATAAAAAACAAACTGGTGGTCGTGGTAAATTTGCTGATATTCAAGTTGTGATTTCTCCAATTGATGCTGACTTTGATGTAACTACTAAAGCTGGAGGATTGCAGTTTGTAAATGAAATTTCAGGTGGTAATATTCCGCGTGAATTTATTCCTGCTGTTGAAAAAGGATTCAGAGCTGCAATGGTAAATGGAGTATTGGCAGGTTACCCTGTAGATACTTTAAAAGTAAGATTGTTGGATGGTTCTTATCACAATGTCGATTCGGATGCTCTATCTTTTGAGATTTGTGCTCGTACTGCGTTCCGTGAGGCATTGCCAAAAGCAAAACCAATTTTGTTGGAACCAATTATGAAAATAGAAGTTCTTACTCCAGAGCAAAATATGGGCGATGTGGTAGGCGACTTAAATAAAAGAAGAGGCCAGATAGAAGGGATGGATCAGAGAGCAGGGTCGCAGGTAATTAAAGCTAAAGTTCCATTGTCGGAAATGTTTGGGTATGTTACTACTTTACGTACTATCACTTCGGGTCGTGCTACTTCTACAATGGAATTTTCACATTATGCGGAAGCTCCAAAAAACACTTCGGAAGAAGTAATTGCTAAAGTAAAAGGTGCAAAATCAGAAAAAGTTTAAATAGTATTAAGTACAGAGTATTAAGATAAGAAATAGTAATTTAATCAAAATAAAATAGCGTTCTTTAAAAGAAAAATTATGAGTCAAAAAATTAGAATTAAATTAAAATCGTACGACTTTAACTTGGTAGACAAGTCGGCTGAGAAAATCGTAAAAACAGTAAAAATGACAGGTGCTGTTGTAAGTGGACCAATTCCATTGCCAACTCACAAAAGAATCTATACTGTATTGCGTTCGCCACACGTAAACAAGAAAGCTCGTGAGCAATTTCAACTTTGCTCTTACAAACGATTGTTGGACATTTACAACTCAACATCTAAAACAGTGGATGCTCTTATGAAATTGGAGTTGCCAAGTGGTGTGGAAGTTGAAATTAAAGCATCGTAAGAGAAATTCTAAGCTCTAAATTCTAAAATAGATTAATCAATAAATAAATAAGTAATAATGTCTGGAATAATAGGTAAAAAAGTAGGAATGACTAGTATCTTCGGTGCCAATGGTAAATATATACCATGCACAATAATCGAAGCTGGTCCTTGCGTAGTAACGCAAGTAAAAACCTTGGAGAAAGACGGATATGCTTCAGTACAATTGGCTTTTGATGAGAAGAAAGAAAAACATACTTCTTCGGCAATGAAAGGTCACTTTGCGAAAGCGTCAACTACTCCTAAACGTAAAATTGTTGAATTCAAATATTTTGAAACTGAGCAAACCCTTGGTGGTGTTGTGGATGTGAATCTATTTGTAGAAGGCGATTTTGTGGATGTAGCAGGAACATCAAAAGGTAAAGGTTTTCAAGGTGTTGTAAAACGTCACGGTTTTGCGGGTGTAGGAGGTACTACTCACGGTCAACATGACAGGTTACGTGCTCCAGGTTCTTTGGGAGCATCATCATGGCCTTCGCGCGTATTCAAAGGAATGAGAATGGCGGGAAGAACCGGTGGCGACCGAGTGAAGATTCAAAACTTAGAAGTGGTGAAGGTATTGGCCGAAAAAAATCTTTTGATTGTGAAAGGTTCGATAGCAGGTGCCAAAGGTAGTTACGTAACAATAGAAAAATAAAAGGTATCAAGTATTAGGTAGAGAGTATTATGACTTTCTAATGAGATTTGACACAATTAAAATTAAAAGAAAATGGAAGTATCAGTAACAAATATAAGCGGTAAAGCTACTGCTAAGAAAGTAAGCTTAAGCGATGCAATTTTTGGTATCGAGCCGAATGACCATGCTATTTATTTGGATGTTAAACAACATTTAGCAAATAAACGTCAAGGTACTCATAAATCGAAAGAAAGAAATGAGATATCGGGTTCGACTAAAAAATTGGGTAAACAAAAAGGTGGAGGAGGTGCTCGTTCTGGTAGCATTAAATCGGGAACCAAAGTAGGTGGTGGTCGTATTTTTGGACCTCGCCCGAAAGATTATTCTTTCAAATTGAACAAAAAATTAAAGCGCTTGGCGCGTATGTCGGCTTTGGCATATAAAGCCAAAGAAAGCAATATTACTGTGTTGGAAGATTTTAACTTTGATGCTCCGAAAACAAAGAAATATATTGATTTGATGAATAACCTTAAGTTGGCTGATAAAAAAACATTATTGGTGTTGGGCGTGGCTAACAAAAATGTGTTCTTGTCGTCAAGAAACGTTACGAATGCCAAAGTGGTTTGTGCATCTGATTTGAATACATATGATATTTTGAATGCTACTAACCTATTGCTTGTAGAAAGCTCGGTGAAGGAGATTGAAGCCATATTGAATTCGTAATATCTAATTTTCTAAATTCTAAAAACATGAGTATAATTGTAAAACCGATAATAACGGAAAAAATGACAAGTCAAGGCGAAAAATCAAATCGCTTTGGGTTTGTAGTAGAAAAGACTGCTAATAAAGTACAAATTAAAAATGCAGTGGAGAAACTCTACGGTGTTTCGGTAGAATCTGTAAACACACAGAACTATCTTGGTAAAATGAAAAGCCGCAACACTACGCAAGGGGTGGTTGTAGGGAGAGTGAACCAAGTGAAAAAAGCGATAGTGACGTTGAAAGAAGGCGAAACAATTGATTTTTACGCTAGTATTTAATTGTTGATTGGCATGATGTGATTTGCCAAATTAAAATTTCTGAAAAGAGGAATAACGAAAGTTGTTCCTCTTTTTTAGTTTTGGGTGTGTTGGTTTGAAGTCGGGATGTTACCGCAAAGGCAGAAAGGCGCAAAGAAAAGACTCTAAATTCTAAGTGCTAAATTCTAAACCGAGATTCAAAATAAGTACTAATTGCCACAAAGACACGAAGACGCAATGATTGACTTAGGGAATAAGGAATAGGTAATTTTTCAATCAGTAATGAAATGTTGGAATTGAAAAAAGGTCGAAAAATTCAGTTTGGTGCGTTCGCCCATGACGGAATAGGCTCACACAGTTGTGTGGATGCATTCCTTTATGTCAGAATGGGCTCGCACAGTTGTGTGGATGCATTCCCTGGTGTCGGAATGGGTTCGCACACTTGGTTAGGTGCATTCCCACGTCTGGGAATAGGCTCACACAGTTGTGTGGATGCATTCCTTTATGACAGAATGGGTCCACACAAGTGTTTTGATGGATTCCGTCATGAGCGATAAGGCCAAACGAACTGTTTTGATGTATTCCTATGTCTCGGAATGCATAAAAAGGAAATTTTGATGCATTCATTAGCTCTGTAAAAGGTTCCAAAATTCGGTTGAGAGGAATCTGCAGCTAGCAATTAGGCTCACACAATTGGTTGAGTGTAGTCTGCCGCAGCAGATAAGGCTAGCACACATGGTTGAGTGTAATCCGCAGCAAGCGATAAGGCTCACACACTCGGTTGAGTGTAATCTGCATCAGCAGATAAGGCTCACACACTTGGTTGAATGTAATCTGCATCAGCAGATAAGGCTCACACATATGGTTGAGTGTAGTCTGCTGCAAGCAACTAAGCTCGCACACATGGTTGAATATAGTTTGCTGCTGCAGATAGGGCTCAACTATTTTTTTGATGATATGCTTCGGTAAGCTATGTGGTTTAATAATCCCCAACACGTCATACCAAGGTTCGTGATTAGGCATTTTAGAACACTAAAGCATAACACAAAACGAAACATGTTGAATTTTGGTAGATTTTTATTAGTATATTTGTTTCTCGAAACAGATGATGAGGTATACGATTAGGATGATATACCAACGATAATGGATGATGAATTAGCTGCGAGAGTGCGCTAATTACGAGGTTTCGAGACTTAAGGCGACCAGTAATTATAAACTAATAATAATCCATCATGAAAAAAAACATCATCATCTTCAGCCTTTTATTAAGCTTTCAATTTGGCGCGAAAGCGCAATGGGTAACAATACCGGATGCTACTTTTGCTGCTAAATTACAAACGCTATTTCCATCGTGTATGAACGGAAATCAGTTGGATACTACTTGTGCGGGGATTGTGAATGCCGCAACGCTGAATTTACTATCAGTTGGTTTAATGGCTGACTTAACAGGGATTCAGTATTTTGATAGTTTAAAATCGTTTAAATGTGATGGGACACATTTAACTTTTCTTCCTGTGTTGCCTCAATATCTGGTGAGATTTATTTGCACCAACAGCCAGTACCTTACCAATATTTCTGCATTATCAAATTTAACCCATATTAAGCATATTGAAGTGTGGCATAATAATCTGACATCTTCTCCAACATTTCAAAATTCAGTAGAATATATGGATGTGGGACATAATTCAATTACGGCATTAGGTAATTTTCCCATTTCACTTGATACTTTAATTTGTGATTATAATCAAATTAATATTACATCGGCTTTGCCCTCTAGTGTTGTATATTTTACTTGTTCTCATAATCAATTAACAAATATAGTTCCTTTACCAACTAATTTAAGGGATTTAGGATGTTCAAGTAATTTATTAAGTTCATTGCCAACATTACCAAATACAATTTTTAGCTTGAGTTGCGGAGATAACCCGATAGGTAATTTACCGACTTCGTTACCAAGCGCTCTATCTTCAATTGATTGCAGTAATAATCAATTAACAATACTACCTTCTCTTCCTACTAATCTTACTTATCTGAGATGTAGTCATAATCAATTAACAAATTTGCCCTCTTTGCCTTATCTTTCGCCTCTTGGAACGTTGGATTGCAGCTACAATTTACTTACTTCAATTCCTGCTTTGCCAATGAATATGGGGAATTTAACATGCAATAATAATTTGCTGACTAGTTTGCCAGTTCTAACTAGTTTAGGGAATTTAATATGTAATGATAATAATATTACGTGTTTTCCAAAGTTTCCGAACACACTTTTTAATGCGAATAGTGTAAATATTTCCAACAACCCATATACTTGTTTGCCAAATTATGTTTCAGGGATGAATGCTGTGGCATTAGCACATCCGTTATGCATAAGTGGTAATTTAGCCACAAATCCAAATAATTGCCTTGGAGCAACCGGAATGAATGGCAATATCTATATTGATAATAATGCGAATTGTACTTATAGTTCTTTAGATTCTGTAAAGAAGAACATCCATGTAAAACTTTATGACAACACAGGCGCTTTGTTAGACAATACCTTTTCAGGATTAACGGGTTTATATAGTTTTACAAATCCTGTAGGCACTTATACCATAAAGGTAGATACAGCGTTAAAGCCATATACAGTAAATTGCCCCTTCCCTGGAGTAGATTCTACGATTTCTTTAACAACCTCATCTCTTCTTCAAACGAATATTAATTTTCCAATTGCTTGTAAACCTGGCTTTGATCTTGGTGTACAAGGCGTAGGGACCTCGGGTATAGTTTTTCCAGGAACGTATCATCAATTAAAATTCGTAATTGGAGATATGAGTAACTGGTATAATCTTCATTGTGCCTCTGGCGTAAGCGGACAGGTTGTGATTACAGTAACAGGGCCTGTATCATTTAATAATATAACGATGGGTTCGCTCATGCCTTCCGTATTAGGAAATATTTTTACCTATAACATTGCGGATTTTGGAATAATAAATAGTTCAACTGCATTTGGTTTAATTTTTTCAACTAATACATCAGCTGTTGCGGGAGACACAATTTGTGTAAATGTAACCGTTACACCAACAATAGGAGATAACAATGTTAGTAATAATACTTTTAACTATTGTTATTACGTAAGAAATTCTCATGACCCCAATTATAAAGACACGTACCCTATTAATGTGGAACCAGGCTATAATAATTACTTTACTTATTCTATCCATTTTCAGAATACAGGAAGTGCGGCTGCTATCAATATTCATTTGCAAGATACGCTGGATGCCAATTTAGATTTGAATACTTTTCAAGTAATAAATTATAGTCATTATAACACAACTTGGCTAACTGGTAATAAATTATCATTTAACTTTCCAAATATTCAATTGGCTGATAGCAGTACCGATTTTAATGGCTCGCAGGGTTTTGTTCAGTATAGAATAAAACCTTTAGCCAACCTTCCTGCAGGAACATTGATACATAATCGTGCAAGTATTTATTTCGATTATAATGCTCCTGTTGAGACTAACACAAGTACGAATGAATTTATGTTGGGGGTAGTTGTTCCATCATTTATCAAAGCTTCATCCATTAGTGTTTTTCCAAATCCATCGTCAGGGGTTTTCAGGATAGATGCTGGCAACAATAAACTCAAAGAAATAAAAGTAACGGATGTGCTTGGTCGCATTGTGCTGGTAGCAAACATTAATAGTTCCAATACAACGATAGATTTGAGCAAAGAAATGAAAGGGGTTTATTTCGTACAACTAAGTGATGAGAATAATAATAGAGTGAATAAGAAAATAATAAAAGAATAGAGTAGCTTAATAAAACCTACAGCTGTATTGCGGTTTGCATACTTACGCAACGCGAATATTGTATTAATAAACTCCTTGCCGATGGGTAAGGAGTTTTAGTTTTTGGGGTGTTGTACGGTAAGGTATGTTAAATAAAGAGAAAATATTTTCAATCAACTGTTGTTTATATAAATAAATTTTCTACTTTTGCGCTCCCTAAGAAAACTAGGGAAGCAAATTTAGGATGAATAGGTGCTTGAAAGCGAAAGCTAGATACAACCAAAACACTTGATTTTGCTGAGGAAATAAGAGAATAACTATACAGGTATAGTAACCTGTGAAAATAAAAAAACTAAAATGGCATTAAAAAAATTAAGACCCCTAACACCGGGCCAGCGTTTTAAATTAGTAAGTGA
>CAIRUC010000109.1 GCA_903881665.1 uncultured Bacteroidota bacterium
TAGAAATAATAGGTGATGGCCCTTCAAGAGAAAAATTAGAGGCTTTGTCAAATCAAAATAATTTATCAAGTCATATTACATTCGAAGGTTTCAAATCAAATTTAAACGACTACTACAACAAATGGGATATTGCAGTTATTCCTTCATCGGGAGAAGCGTTTGGACTAGTAGTAGTCGAAGCCTATCGTTGCGGATTACCTGTAGCTATTTTTTCGGATGGTGGCGGAATGGTAGAAATTGTAAAACTTTGCGACCCTGAATTAATTATAACTTCAATAGCGGAACTTACTTCATTATTTAACAATTTGCCACATTTAAAGTATGAATTATCATCAGCCGAAAAACAAGAAAAGCGAAAAATAATAGCTAAACAATTTTCAATTGAAAAAATGGAAACAGCGTTTTACTCAACTTATATCTCTCTATAAATAATGTGCGGAATAAATGGATTTATGATACTTGGTAGTCACTGGCCTCAACAGGCAAGCGATCACCTTAATCATATGAACAATGCGATCAAACATAGAGGCCCTGATGATAGCGGCACATGGGTTGATGAAAAAAAAGGCCTGGCATTAGGTCATTTAAGATTAAGCATTATAGACTTATCTGCTGCTGGACACCAACCTATGTTTGATGCGTCGGGAAACTGTATTGTATTTAATGGAGAAATTTACAATTACAAAGAAATTAAACATCATCTAGGAGATCATAAGTTCAAATCGGGTAGCGACACCGAAGTCTTACTTAATCTCTACAACAAATTCGGACACAAAGCACTTGAATTACTAAATGGGATGTTTGCTTTTGCATATTATGATAACGCCAATGAAGTTTTAAAAATAGCACGTGATCGCGCAGGAAAAAAACCATTATACTATACTATCGCTAATGGAATTTTCGCCTTCTCATCAGAAATAAAAGCATTACTAGAATTACCTTGGATAAAAGCAACACCCGACAATCAGGCGGTTTATAATTTCCTTACATTTAACAACCTAGATGCGCCAGAAACGATGTTCAATGACATCAAAAAATTAGCGCCTGGAGAATGCATGACGGTAAGTAAGAGAGGTATTATTGAACATTTTAGTTACTACGATATTAATTACAGTGACAAAAGAGCTCTAACCGAAAATGAACTTTCTGATGAGGTGTACAACGCTCTCGACAAAGCTGTAGATTACCGTATGGTTGCGGATGTTCCTGTGGGTGCTTTTTTAAGTGGAGGAGTTGATTCAAGCGCAGTAGTTGCATTAATGAGAAAATACAGCGCTAATACAATAAAAACATTTTCGGTAGGATTTGAAGGGCAACCCGACTACGATGAAAGAATATGGGCTGAACGAATATCAAAAATGTTTAACACAGAACATTATGAAAAAATTGTAACTAAAGAAGATATTGAAACATTTCTTCCCGAAATAGTAAATATATTTGACGAGCCAATGGCTGATGCAACTTGCATACCTATTTATTTTATTTCACAATTAGCACGTAAGAACAACACTATTGTAGTGCAAACCGGTGATGGCGCAGATGAAATATTTGCTGGATATCGTGGATGGAAAAAATACCAATCGTTATATCCTTGGTACAATAGAATATCTTCGATGCCTTCGTTTGCAAGAAAAGCAATGGCCTCTATTTTTGAAAGTAAAAACGAAGAGTCGCCAATAAATGAAATCATTCAACGCGCATCTCTACAACAAGAATTATTTTGGGGTGGAGCAAAAGCTTTTAAAGAAAGCACTAAGAAAAGTTTCTTAGTGCAAAGCTGGATCAAATCTGTACCAACACCTGATTCGTATCAAGTAATAAAACATCATAGAGATCGATTTACTGAATTACAGAAAAAATTCCCATGGCTCACTCATAACGATTGGATGTGCTATATTGGCTACAAATATATTATCCCTTCTAAATATTTATACAGGATGGATAGAATAGGAATGGCACATAGTATTGAAATAAGGAATCCGTTTCTTGATTACAATTTGGTAGATTTAGCATTATCTATTCCTTATAATATGAAAACAAAAAACGGTGAACCCAAATACATCCTAAAGAAATCGTTAGAGAGAATACTTCCTAATGACGTTTTGTATAGAAAGAAAATGGGTTTCTGTGTACCTTTGAAAGAATGGTCGGGTGATATAATGCTCGATTATGTTGAGAGAGAAATGAATTCCTTTTGTAGCAATACTGGAATATTCAAAAAAGAAGGATTACAAAAGCATGTAAAAGAAATAAGAAACGGAAATCAACAATACACGAACAATTTATGGACTGTTTACTTTATGATGCAATGGTTTAAAAAATGGATGTCGGCTTAACATGAAAAAAGTTTTACTTATTACAAATATTCCTAATCCATATCGGGTTCCCTTATTTAATGTAATGAGCAAAATTTTTGCATCTAAACAATTACATTTGAAAGTAATATTCGGATCTGAAGGATATAAAAGAAGACTATTTACTTTAAACAAAGAAGAGCTGCAATTCGATTATACAATCTTAAATGATCAGGCACATAGCTTTAGTAATGATTCCGAAAAATCAGTATTCCTTTACAAAGGATTATCGGATGTTCTTAAAAACGAGAAGCCAGATGCTATCATCGTTTCAGGATTCTCATCAGCAACAATGAAAGTACTTTGGCATGCAATGCCAAGAAGAATTCCTTACATTATTTGGAGTGGATCAATTGAAAACGAAAGTAAAAACAATAGCATAATAAGAAAATTACAGCGTAAAATTCTAACCACCTGTGCTTCTTCGTTTGTTGCATACGGGTCACTGGCAAAAGAATATTTAATTAACCTAGGAGCTCCCGAAGCAAAAGTTAAAATTGCAATGAATACAGTAGATACTGATTTTTATTATAACAATACTAATAAAATCCGGAACTCATTTTCAATTACGGGAACACCCCATTTTCTATATTTAGGATACTTGGTTCCCCGAAAAAATGTAAAACTACTTTTACAAGCCGTATATCAACTTTCAAAAAAGCGTCGCGACTTTATTCTTGATATTGTTGGCGATGGCTCTGACAAACCTGAACTCGAAAATTTCGTACAAGAACATGGAATTGAAGACTTGGTTAAATTTCATGGATTTCGTCAAAAAGAGGAATTGCCAAATTTCTTAGCAAATAGTAGAGCCTTACTTTTTCAAACCGATTTCGACATCTGGGGCTTGGTATTAAATGAGGCAATGGCATCAGGTGTGCCATGTTTGGCATCTTTTAATGCAGGCGCTACCACTGATTTAATCGATGAAAATTTAACAGGAATCGCTATAAACTACGAAAACACCACAATGGTGGTCGAAAAAATCGAATTTTTTATTGAAAATCCGAAAATATCTGCTCAAATGGGGCAACGCGCAGCCGAATTTATACGTACACAAGTAAATCTAGAAACAGCCGCAAACGGATTCTTAGAAGCCGTTAACATTGCATCGGGAAATAACTAAACAATCGTTATTTTTAGAGCCTCGTTGGTTCAAACTAAAGCAATTTGCTCAGCTTGTTTCATCCAATGAACGAAAATAAATTATGAATTTCAACGCCTGGTTAAGTTGGTACCGATCACTGCATCTTTCTCGAAAGTGGTTTGTGGTACTTATTCTTTTACGCCCTATCATCGACAACTTCTACGAACTAAAAGAAGCCTCCGCATTAGCTAGCCCATTGTATATTGTTGGGGTATTAACACCCATTCTAATTTTATTTAGCTTTACCGGTAGTAAATTTCCGAAAACCATTCCAGCTGCTCAAGATTTCCCAATAAAATTATTTGCATTCTTTTTATTTGGAAATTGTTTAGTTTTTTATGCTACTCAATTATCGGTAACGGCTTTAGGAGATATTGTAAAATATACAACTCCTATTCTACTCTATTTTTATTGCAGAGCCTTTGTTCAATCAAAGCGAGATTTAGAAGGTATAATATTTGCGTGCTTACTGGCATGTATCTTCCCTTTTACAATGCTATTATATGAATCATTCATTAATCCTATAGCAATTGAATATATCAGCACAGGAAGAGGTGGAGGATCACGTATCAGAGGTGCTTATGCAGATATTATGAATTACGCAATCTACATTGAGTTGTTTTTTATTATTATTAGTTATTGGTTCTTGTCGAATTTATATGGGAAAGTTAAACTAAAAATAAATGCATTTCATGTTGGGTTAGCTTTAGTATTCGTTTTTTACGGACTTACTAGAATTAAACATGTATCCACTTGGACCGTAACCTTAGTTGTGTTTGCATTACTCATGCTGCATAATTTAAGAAATGCCAAAGGATTTGTATTCGTAATTGTTTTACTTACTGTAATTTCGGCCTTCTTTGCCGAAGATATTTACAATGCTCAAATTGAACCACTAATTGGTAAAGAAATAAAAGTTGCAGAAGGAGAAAGTGAATCAAGCCATGCTTTTAATGGAAGAATGAGCCGATGGGAAAAATATTTTGAAATATGGGAGCAAATGCCAATGACAAATCACTTTATTGGTATAACAACTGCTAACTTTCCTGAAACAGATAATATGATAGGGGCAGGTATGCACTCCGATTATGTAAGATTACTTTTCCTAACTGGATTTATTGGGGTGGGTGCTTATGTTTTCTTTATACTAGCGGTTGGAACGCGATATTCGCAGCTTCGAATGCCTGAAAAGTTTCTGTTGTCAGCCACAATAATTTCTCTTTTATTATGGTCGGTAAGTACCATTCCTACATTATATGCACCTTTGCTTTATTTCACTTATCCCGTTTTTGCCTACGCTTTATTACCTAAAAAATTGCAATAAAATGGCAGGCAAAAAAAACACAATAATGATTTTAGGGAAAGTTCCTCCTCCATATATGGGACCATCTATTGCAACCGAATTGCTATTGAAATCAGGATTAAATAATCAATTCGACTTAGTACATGTCGACACAAAAGTAAATAGCGACTTAAGAAATATAGGCAAATGGAGTTTTAATAAACTTAATAAGAATTTCAAAATCTATTCTTCTTTGTTTAGGAAGATTAACAACAATAATCCGAAACTAATACTAATTCCCTTTAGCCAAAGCACTATAGGATTTATTAAAGATTCGGCTTACATCTGGATAGGAATTTTAAAAGGAAAAAAAGTTCTATTGCATTTAAGAGGTAGCGACTTTAAACGATGGATTAACTCAACTTCTAACCTTACCAAGTGGTTTGTAAAAAAAACATTATCAAAAACTGCTGGCGTTATCGTACTTGGAAACAATCTTAAGTATTTATTTGAAGGTTATTATCCTAATAATAAAATATTTGTTTGTCCAAATGGTGGCACTTATAAAATACCATCTAGAACAAAAACAGAAAAACTACCTTTACGAGTTCTTTATTTAGGAAACCTTCAACCGTCAAAAGGAATAGAAGATGTAATTGAGTCTGCCTCTATATTAAAAAAATCGGGAGTAAAAGATTTCGAATTTGAAATTATTGGCGGCTGGAGAAAAGAAGATGTTAAAGAAAGATGTTTGAATTTAGTAGAAAAAGAAAAATTACCTGTGAAATTCTTTCCTCCTGAATCAAGCCAAGAAAAATTTAAACTCATGGCAAATTCAGATATTTTTCTTTTCCCTCCGCGTGAACCAGAAGGTCATCCTTGGGTAATTGTAGAAGCTATGGCTTCTTCTTTGCCAATCATTAGCACAAACCAAGGGGCTATCATCGAATCAGTAATTGATGGATATAACGGTTATGTGGTGCCGTCAAATTCACCAAATGATATCGCCGAAAAAATAAAACTATTATTATCAAACGAGAATTTGAGAAAATCAATGGCAGATGCTTCAAATGCTCATTACAAAAAAGAATTTACGGAAGAAAGAATGGTTGAAAAACTTACCGCCATTTTTAATTTTGTTATCAATAACTAAACGATGGAACAACTAACTCAAAGCTTAAAAGACGGCACCATGGAAATATTGGAAGTTCCGTTCCCTGCTCTTAACGCAGGACAAGTTTTAGTTCGAAATCATTATTCCTTAATTAGCGCTGGAACTGAAGGAAAAACAGTGAAAGATGCTCGATTAGGTTATATAGGTAAAGCACGAGCGCGTAAAGACGAAGTGAAAAAGGTAATTCAAACGGCTAAAACAATCGGATTCATTGAAACCTACCGATTAGTCATGAATAAATTAGATGCGCCAAGCGCACTAGGATATAGTAGTGCAGGAGAAGTTATCGCAGTAGCAGACGATGTAAAAGATTTTTGCATTGGCGATCTTGTGGCTTGCGGAGGATCCTCTGCAGTTCATGCCGAAGTGGTTGCCATTCCTGTAAATTTATGTGTTAAACTATCGAAGCATGCCGATTTAAAATCAGCTTCTTTTGCAACAGTTGGCGCCATTGCTTTGCAAGGTTTACGTCAGGCCGATTTACGTTTAGCAGAAAGCTGCGTAGTTATTGGGTTAGGACTTATCGGACAATTAACAATTTTGCTTCTTAAAGCTGCAGGCGTAAAAGTAATTGCAATTGATATCGACCATAATCAAGTTGCAAAAGCAAAACAAATTGGAGCAGACATTTCTATACTACGAAATGACTTAACACTTGCAGAACAAATTTCATATTTCACTAATGGTTTTGGTGCTGATGCCGTTATTATAACAGCTAGCAGTTCTTCTACCGACCCTATCGATTTAGCAGGTGAACTATGTCGCAAAAAAGGTAAAGTTATAATTGTTGGCGCGGTACCCACTGGCTTCGCTCGAAAAAATTATTATGTAAAAGAACTTGAAATTAAAATGTCTTGTTCCTATGGCCCTGGCCGTTATGACGCTGAATATGAAGATGGAGGATTAGATTACCCTTACGCATATGTTCGTTGGACAGAAAATAGAAACATGCAGGCGTTTACTGAATTAATTCAATCGGGAAACTTAAATCTTAATCAGGTTATTTCGCATGAATTTAATTTCCATGACGCTAAAAAAGCGTACGACATGATTCTTGAAAAGAAAGAAGCATTTGCAGGAATTGTACTGAAATATGATATTAGCAAAGAACTAAAATCAACAGTGCAATTTACTAAGTCATCTGCATCACCTCAAAAAGCGAAAATTGCATTTATAGGAGCCGGAGCTTTTGCACAAAACATGATTTTACCACGATTGCAAAAAATGCCAGTGGAATTTGTTGGAGTAACAACAGGAAAGCCCAATAACTCTGCAAATATCGCTTCAAAATACGGATTTAAATTCAGCACAGATAAATCGTCTGATATTTTTAATAATAATAATATCAATACCGTATTTATTACAACTCGACATGATAGCCATTATGATTTTGTAATTGAAGGAATAAAAAACAAAAAAAATATTTTCGTTGAAAAACCACTATGTATGAACGAAGTGGAATTATCCGAAATTATAAAACTGCAAAATAATTCTCCTAACTTACTAATGGTTGGATTTAACAGAAGATTTGCTCCGCTTATAAAGAACATAAAAAAAGGATTAAATGCTTCAGTACCAGTTTCAATAAATTATAGAATAAACGCAGGCACGGTAGCGGCTGATCATTGGACTCAAAACCCTTCTATTGGAGGGGGAAGAATTATTGGAGAAGTTTGTCACTTTATTGATTTATGCCGACATATCGCCAATAGCCCTATTTTATATTTATCGGCTTCTTGTATGAAAACACCTTCAAACACAGAAGACACATTAATTATTAATCTTTCATTTGAAAACGGAAGCGTGGCCACGGTTTCTTATTTCGGCAACGGACCAAAAGAACTTCCCAAAGAACAATTAGAAGTTTTTTCAGCAGGAACGGCTTATATACTTCAAGATTTCAAAACACTAACAGTATATGGGAAAGCGAAAAAAGTATTCAATGAAAATCAAGATAAAGGCCATGGACAAGAACTCGTTGAATTCATCGAAGCAATAAATAAAGGAAGTCAATCGCCAATAGCATTTGAAGAAATTGCGGAAAGCATGTTGGCTACTTTCAAAACGATTGAATCAATTAGAAGTAACGGAAAGAGTATTTCCATTAAAGATTCTTTAAAGTGATCAACAAAGAAATAGAAAAATCATTGCATTTATTACGATCATATATTGAATCAGAAAAATTCAAAGGATATGATCCTTATGATGTATTGAACAGTCCTATTCCTTTACTAAAGATGGGGAAATGGGCTCCAATAATTGCAACGCAAATACAGAAAAGAAATCCCTTAAACTTGCGTCCCGCAATCGGTATAAAAAAGGATTACAATCCAAAAGGATTAGGATTAATGCTTCATTCCTATTCTTTAATTTCCGGAATCAACAATAGCAACTACAACATTCAAATAGAAGAACTTCTTCAATTATTAAATTCATTGAAGACAGATGGCTACGCCGGAACTTGCTGGGGATATAATTTCGGATGGGCAAGCCCAGAAAAATATCTAGCCCCCTACTCGCCTACTAGCGTAGTAACTGGATTTATTTGCAAAGGACTTTTTGCCGCGTATCAATCTACCCAAAGAGAGGATATCAAAAACATAATTATCTCCGTCGCTCCTTTTGTTTTAATTGATTTAGGAAGAATAAACGATGAATCAGGAATTTGCATCAGCTATAGCACCAAAAAGCAAGATTGTTGTTACAATGCATCATTGTTAGCAGGAGAAATTTTATCAATCCTATACTTACTTACAAATCAAAATGAATATAAAGAACTAGCTATCCAAACAGTAAATTTCGTAGTAAGTAAACAACATGCCGACGGACATTGGGCTTACAGTAAAAGCCTTATTACAGGAATTGAAAGAACGCAAACTGATTTCCACCAGGGATTTGTAATTGAATCAATTTACAATATTATTTCAAGATTAAACTATAACAATATTACAATTGATAGCAGTCTTGAATTAGGAATGAAATTTTATCTTGAAAAACAATTTTCAATAGAAGGACGATCCTTTTTCCGTTTACCAAAAAAATTCCCAACCGACATTCATCATCAAGCACAAGGTATCATTACCATCTGCAGATATATTCCAGGATTGAAAAAAAATATACCAGTCGCAGAAAAAATGGCTATATGGGCTATACAAAATATGCAGGATAAAAAAACAGGCGCTTTTATCTATAGAAAAGGAAAACATATCAGTGATAACACAAAGTATATTCGCTGGGGACAAGCTTGGATGTTTCTCGCCCTATCCGAATTAGTGAAAGCAAAATCAACAATACAATGAGATTTTTAATTTACATGGGCCACCCTGCCCACTTCCATTTATTTAAAAACACTATTCTTCTATTAAAAAAAGAAGGACATGAAGTTAAAATATTAATTAAGAAGAAAGATATCCTTGAAAACTTATTAAAAAACCAAGGGTGGGATCATGTGAATATCAATCCTGAAGAACGTGGCGACAGCAAGTTTTCAATTGCAAAAGCGTTACTTAAAAGAGAATTTGAATTTTTAAAAATTGCTAGAAATTTTAAACCACAACTAATGGCGGGAACCTCTGCCGAAATTACCCATATAGGAAAACTATTAGGCATTCCTAGTATTGTTGTGAATGAAGATGATGCAGCTGTTGTTCCTTTATTCGCTAAGATAGCCTATCCCATGGCAACAAAAATTTTAGCTCCAGACTGTTGCGACTGCGGAAAATGGAATTCTAAAAAACATAGTTACAATAGTTATCATGAATTAGCATATTTACATCCAAATAACTTTATAGTTAATGCCGAAAAAGTAAAAGCTTACATTCAAGAAGAAAACTTTTTCATAATGCGATTTGCAAAACTTACTGCGCATCATGATGAAGGCAGAAAAGGAATTGATTTAATAATTGCAAAAAAAATAATTTCGATTCTAGAACCTCACGGAAGAGTATACATCACTTCTGAGCGCGCGTTAGAACCAGAACTCGAAAACTATCGAATCAGTATAAACCCGCTCGAAATTCATCATGCAATGGCTATGGCGAAGCTGTATATCGGCGATAGCCAAACGATGGCGGCAGAAGCTGCCGTACTAGGAACTCCAGCCATTCGATTCAATGATTTTGTAGGTGAAATAGGCTATTTGGAAGAACTCGAACATCGCTACGCACTCACGTATGGTATTCGAACTTCTAATCCAGACAATTTATACAAATTATTAAGCGACTTAGTTAACAACCCAAACTTATCGTCGGAATGGAAAAAGAAAAAAGAAAAAATGCTCGGCGAAAAAATAGATTTCGCTGAATACATGAAAACACTATTTATTGAATCTGCTAAGAAATAACTTATGATATAGAAGTAACAATAAATAGTTCCTTTAATTTTTCTAAAGTATAATCGATTTCTGTTTTGCTATTAAAACGACAGAACGAAAATCTGATTGAAGGGCGCGACATATCGGCATTAATTCCCCTTAACACATGAGAACCAATATCGCTTCCTGAAGAACATGCACTTCCAGCCGAACATGCAATTCCTGCGATATCAAGATTAAACAATAACATTTCGGCATTTTCTATTGGAGGAAATGAAACGTTAAGCACCGTATATAAACTGTTATCAGAAATATCTCCATTAAAACGAACACCCGGAATTAATTCCACCAATTGCTCTGCCATATAATTCTTTAATCCTTTGATGTGAGCGATATCATCATTCATATCATTATACGCAATCTCTAGCGCTTTCGCTAAGCCAACAATACCATAAACATTCTCGGTGCCTCCACGCATATTTCTTTCTTGAGCACCACCCGTAATGAATGGCTTAATTTTAACATTCTTTTTAATGTACAAAAACCCTACACCCTTTGGTCCGTGAAATTTATGCGCAGCACATGTAACAAAATCAATAGGCAAGCTTGATAAATCATGTACAAAATGACCCATTGTTTGCACAGTATCCGAATGAAAAATTGCATCATACTTGCGACATAAATCACCAACTTGTTGCAATGAAATCATTGTTCCAAGCTCATTATTAGCCTGCATTAACGAAACAAAACTTCTTTCATTAGACTTAAGCAATTCCTCTAAGTGCATTAAATCTATATGACCTTGCTCGTCGACATTTACTAAACTTAATTTAACCTCGCCCTTATGTGCCAACTCTTCCAACGTATGAAGAACAGCATGATGCTCTAATGATGTTGTGATTGCATGTGTTAATCCTAAATCATGAATCCCACATCTAATGGCCATATTATCAGCTTCAGTTCCTCCTGATGTAAAAAAAATTTCTGATGGGCTTGTATTGAGTAATGTGGCTACTTTTTTTCTAGCCGCTTCAACAGCTGATCGAACTTCCCTCCCAAATGCATGAATGGAAGAAGGATTCCCGAACTGATTTCTCAATACAGGAATCATTGTTTCAATTACATCAGGATGTATTGCTGTTGTAGCCGCATTGTCAAGATAAACTTTCATGGATTGATATTAGTTTATGGAAGTTAAGATGTCTTTTATATCAGAGATGATTTTTTCAGCAAGATTATTAGCAGTAGTCATGGATTGACTTTCAGAATAAATACGAATAATGGGTTCTGTATTCGACTTACGAAGATGTACCCATTCTTTATCGAATTCTATTTTCACTCCATCAACAAGATTAACAGGTTGCTTAGCGTATTTTTTGCGAATATTTTCTAAAATTAAATCAACATTAATTTCAGCTGTTAATTCAATTTTATTTTTAGAAATGAAATAATCAGGGAAAGAGGCGCGAAGCATCGAACAACTTTTACCATACTTAGCAAGCTGGGTTAGAAACAATGCAATTCCAGCTAACGCATCGCGACCATAGTGCAATTCAGGAAGAATAACTCCTCCATTTCCTTCACCACCAATCACTGCATTTGTTGCTTTCATCATCTCCACTACATTTACTTCACCCACCGCTGCAGCAGAGTGTATTCCTCCGTGATTTTCAGTAACATCGCGCAATGCGCGTGTGGAGGATAAATTAGAAACTGTATTTCCTTTTTTGTGCTGAAGTATAAAATCGGCAATCGAAACTAAAGTATATTCTTCCCCAAACATTTCTCCGTCTTCGCACACTATTGCTAAACGATCTACATCTGGATCTACCACTAATCCTAAATGGGCACCTTTCTTTACTACTTCTTTCGAAATCTCTGTTAAATGCTCGGGTAATGGTTCTGGATTATGTGGAAATTGTCCATCAGGGGTGCAATACAATTCAATTATTTCATTTACACCTAATGCTTTCAAAAGTGCTGGAACAGCTATACCACCTGTTGAGTTTACACAATCAATTGCTACTTTAAAATTCTTAGCGGCAATTGCGCTGCAATCAACATACGGCAAAGCAAGAATCGATTCAATATGACGATCAATCGACAATTGATCTTGTGTTACGTGGCCAATTTTATTAACATCCACGTATACAACTTCATCACTTTCTGCGATTCTCAACAATTCAGTTCCATCGTTGGCCGAAATAAATTCTCCCTTTTCGTTTAACAATTTAAGGGCATTCCATTGCTTCGGATTATGACTTGCAGTAAGAATGATTCCTCCCTGTGCTTGATGATATGGAACAGCCATTTCAACAGTTGGAGTAGTGGATAATCCTGTATCTATTACGTCAATCCCTAAACTGCATAATGTAGATACTACTAATCCCGACACCATCTCACCCGAGATACGTGCATCGCGACCAATTACTACTTTACATCGAACTCCCGAATTACGAGAAATTAACCAAGCTCCATATGCTGAAGAAAACTTGATGATATCTACAGGAGTTAATGCGTCACCAGGTTTACCACCTATAGTGCCGCGTATTCCTGAAATTGATTTTATAAGCGTCATTATTTACTCTAATTCTGAATTAATTAATTTGCACTGATTTTAAGAGGGGCAAATATACAATTTTCAGAGGTACTTCACCACTAAAACATTCACTTGTGTACTGTAATTGTAGCAAAATAAAAAAGCCGGCTTTAAACCGGCATTTTTATTTTAATCAACTTTTATGGTATGTCCCATTTTATCTCGCTTCGTTTGCAAATAGAAGTGGTTATGCTCATTTGAGTTTACTTCTAAAGAAATTTGCTCCACTATTTCTAACCCGTAACCTATCAATCCAACTCGCTTTGTAGGGTTGTTGGTCATCAATTTCATTTTTGTAACACCAAGGTCTCTGATTATTTGAGCACCTACTCCATAGTCTCTTTCATCCATCTTAAACCCTAACTGCAAATTGGCTTCAACGGTATCCAACCCTTCCTCTTGAAGTTTATATGCTTTTAATTTATTGAGCAAACCAATTCCTCGCCCTTCTTGATTCATATAAACGATTACACCTTTTCCTTCTTTTTCAATAATCTGCATAGCTTTATGTAATTGCGGACCACAATCACATCTGCATGATCCAAATATATCACCTGTTATACAAGATGAATGTACACGTACCAATATAGGTTCGTCTTTATCCCATTCGCCTTTTACCAACACTAAATGTTCTTGCTGTGTATTGGTTTGGGTATAAGCGATCATATTAAATGCGCCATATTCAGTGGGCATTTTCACTTCAACTTTCTTCTCTATTAACGACTCATGCTCGAGCCTGTATTTTATTAATTGTTCAATTGAAACAATCTTCATCCCAAATTTCTTAGCTATTTCGAGCAACTCAGGTAGACGAGCCATACTACCATCTTCATTCATAATTTCAACAATTGTTCCTGACGGTTGAAATCCTGCAATCCGCGCCATATCCATTGAAGCTTCAGTATGACCTGCTCTCCTGATTACTCCGCCGGTCTTAGCGCGCAGCGGAAAAATATGACCTGGACGACCTAAATCTTCTGGCTTCGTATCCATATCAATCAAAGCCATAATCGTCTTCGATCGATCAGAAGCGGAAATACCAGTTGTGCATCCATTTCCAAGTAGGTCAACTGATACGGTAAATGCTGTTTCGTGCGATGCTGTATTATTGTTTACCATCATCGGCAAATTCAACTCCTGACATCGTTCTTCAGAAAGTGATATGCAGATTAACCCACGACCATGAGTGGCCATAAAATTTACAACCTCAGGTGTAGCGCATTCAGAGGCTACTAAAAAATCCCCTTCATTTTCACGATCTTCATCATCAACTACAATTACGATTTTGCCATTTCGAATATCTTCTAAGGCCTCTTCAATTGTATTTAAAACACTATTATTATTCATTGGGAGATTTATTTCAGTTTTATTGGTTTACAAAGTTACGGAATCCTTTGTCGGCATCCTCCATTTATTGCGACTTTCAATTATTCCCGTCGCTTGTATAAGTATGTATCAAATAATATTTTTCACAAAAAGAACATCCATCTATTGAAAGTTGTTTTTAAAATATTTCACATCAACTTCAACTCACTGATATACAATTGAAAGTATTTTAAAAAAAAGGTAACCTTCGTAAATAGATATGCGTTAAACCTTCATATAAAACCTAGAATAATTAAGGTTTATCGTTCTTAAAAGAGCATTCAAAAAGTAAAAAAGGTTTGGTTTAGGTTGACGTCAGGAATGGGCTGCCCCGTAAGGCAGCCCAGACTGACCATATCAAATACCTCCTAAAAATATTGCCCCGTAAGGCAAAATACATGGTTTTGGTGTTTTAGGTTGACTGTCAGAGAAGGAGTAACCCCGTAAGGTTACTCCTAGCTGACTCCTCCCAATTCGATGTTAGAAGAAAGGTTAGCTTTTCAGGTTGATTGTCAGTTCGTAAGTAGCCCCGTAAGGCTACAAGAACTGACTTTTTTCATTTATACCCCTTTCAACTTTTTCTTTAAGTTAAGTATTGAAAAATCAGAAACTTCTTTCTTGATTGTATTTTTAAGACATCCCAGTCCGTCGATTGTCATTTCTACAACATCACCATCTTGTAACCATTGAACAGGGTAGTTTGCATCATTTAGTTTTCCGGTTCCGTTTAACTCTAAAAAACAACCTGTTCCAACTGTTCCACTTCCGATAACGTCGCCCGGAAAAATATCGGCTCCATAGGCACATCGTTCTACTATTTCAGCAAAGGTCCAATCCATATCACCCATATTGCCTTCGCTAACTTTAATTCCATTTACAGAACAGGTCATTCGTAAATTATAATTATTTCCGTCATGCCCTGGTTTCGCAGTAACTAGAAATGAAGCTAGCTCATCTGGGGTTACCATATACGGCCCAATCACAGTTGAAAAATCTTTCCCTTTCGCAGGACCAAGATTTAATTTCATCTCCTCCATTTGAAGCTGACGAGCACTCATGTCGTTCATAATCATATATCCAGCAATATAATGATCGGCATCTTTGGCCTTAATATTTCGACCACGTTTACCGATCACAATAGCTCCTTCCAATTCAAAATCAAGTTGACGGAAATGATCGGGCATGCAGTAAATATCGCCAGGTCCCTGAATGGCATTGTGGTTAGTAAAATAGAATATTGGATATTCATCGAATTCGGCGATCATCTCAACGCCACGGTTTCGGCGGGCAGCTGCTACATGTTGACGGAAGGCATAACCATCGCGACAAGAAGTAGGTTGTGGAACGGGCGCTAAAACTTCAATTTCACTCCATAAAAAAGAAATGAAATTCACCTCTCCCGATTTAATTTTCAACTCCACCACTTTGGCTTGATCCATTGCAAACTCTTCACCTTCAAGCAACTCACGCATAGAGAATGGCACCGATAGCCCTAAAGCTTTACCAGCTTCCTGATACGGATAAATTTTATCATTAACATAAATCCCTACAGCAGGACCATCTTGATATTTAAAGCTCACTAATTTCATATTGATTTTAATTTAGGTACAAAAGTAGCCAAAGGTTAAATTTGCAACACTCAAATTGCAAAAGATATTTACGATCTTGTGCACCCAAACCTCAAATTACAATGGCACAATACCATTCACAAGGAAGTTTCCCGAGAAAACGACATACCCAATTTCGAAAACCAGATGGAAATTTGTATTCGGAAGAATTAGTATCAACGCATGGATTTTCCAATGTATATTCATTAATATACCATTGCCACCCTCCTACTTTAGTCAAATCAGTTGGAGAGCCTTTTTCTAGAGAGCCGAAGGTTGCCTTACAACGTTTTCTTCGCCACCAAAGTTTTCAGGGATTTCTGATTAAACCTGAAGAAGATTATATAGAAAGTAAGAAGGCTGTTTTAGTAAATAACGACCTGCATATTTCACTTGCCGCGCCCCAAAAATCAATCACCGATTACTTTTTAAAAAATGCCGATGCCGATGAAGTTATTTTTGTGCACCAAGGAAGTGGGGTTTTAAAAACCATCTACGGAGATATTGAATTCGGCTACGGAGATTACTTGGTTATTCCGCGAGGAACTATCTTTCAAATTCACTTCAACGACGAGAATAATCGACTATTCATAATTGATTCGTTTACTGCAATTGAGTTTCCAAAAAGGTATATGAATGCCTACGGACAATTGGAAGAGCATGCACCATTTTGTGAGCGAGATATTCGTAAACCTATGAACATAAAGACCTTTGATGAAGCAGGTGAATTTAGAGTAATGATAAAAAAACAAGGAATTGTATACCCCTATACGTATGCAACTCATCCATTTGACGCCATTGGCTGGGATGGCAACTTGTATCCGTATGCATTCAACATCAGTGATTTCGAACCCATTACCGGTCGATTGCATATGCCACCACCCATTCACCAAACCTTCGAAGCGCATAACTTCGTAATTTGTTCATTTGTTCCCCGAATGTATGACTATCATCCACTTTCTATTCCCGCACCATACAACCACTCAAATGTCGACTCCGACGAAGTGCTTTATTATGTAGATGGAGATTTCATGAGCCGAAAATCAGTAACACAAGGTCAGATTACGCTGCATCCGGCAGGAATTCCACACGGACCACACCCTGGAACGGTAGAAAAAAGTATCGGCGCCAAAGAAACGCGCGAATTAGCAGTAATGGTTGATACTTTTAAACCATTATGGTTAACAGAAGAAGGATTGATAATTATGTCGGAAGACTATTACAAAAGTTGGATGTCTTAATCTTGGCTAAAACATAACATTCGAGAACACTCAAAACGAGATGATTATAACAAAATCATCTCGTTTTTCATACTTAAGAAACCAACAACAAATCAATTCAAACGAAAGGAATTGGCACTAAATTGTAATTTGTTGAAAATTACGTGTAAAAAACAGCTTTCCTTTCGTGAATGAAAGTTTTAATTTCTTATTTTTGAAAATTCCTGTGACATACATTCAATAAAACTCAACTGAAAAACCAAATAATTACCTTATGAAACGACTGATCTTTACGCTTTTACTAATCGTCAATGTTACGATGTTGAAGGCGCAGTTCACGGAAAACTTCGATGGACCGGGGCCTTACGGATTAACATCCACTGGTACTCCGGGTTGGAGTATTGACGCCAATTATTCGACTAGTAGCCCAAGTAGCTACAGAGGACAATATGGTGCCGGCGGAACTGTTTACTTAACAAGTAACAGTTTTAACACTGTCGGGAACAGCTATGTTGTACTAAGCTTCAAGCAAATCTGTAAGATTGAATTTACAGATACAGCTAAAATTGAAGTTTCTGTAGATAATGGAGCAACATGGACTCAGGTTACCACCACAAATAGCACCTATTTAGGAACAGCTGATTTTGGTAACCAATATAATCGCTTTAGCGAGTTATCATACGGGATATGGGCACCAGGATCATCAACAGCACCAGCAGCAAATTGGTGGCAAAACGAAAGTTTCGACATCTCATTGTTGGCGCAAAATGCTCCGAATGTGAAGGTTCGCTTTGCGTTAACCGATTTCAGTAGTAATAACGGTTTAGCTGGTCGTTACGGATGGCTATTAGATGACGTAGCAGTTGTAGCTTCTGCGTGTGAGTTAATTCCTCCTACAGTTATTCCAACTCCTGGTTTTCCTATCTGGGAAAACACAGTATATAATTTAGGACCTTATGACGTTTTTCTAAATGGAACAGATAATTCGCCTACCCCTATTCAATTTATGGGAGAACTATATTATTCAGTAAATAATGGCGCTTACAACCCAATCGGAGGAACTTTCTTATTATATCCTGACACCACTTGGTACGGTCAAATTCCACCAGCAGATTCAGTAAATGAAACCATTTGTTGGTATTCTGAATTATATGACGGATGCGGAAACATTGGCCAAACTGACACTTTCTGTTTTACAACAAGCGACGGCGCAAGTATTCCGTTCTGTGATGACTTCGAAAATCCTTCGATATCGCAATCGTTATGGTCTACTAATACTGTTGCGGGATCTGCATGGGAAATTGGTGCTACAACAGCTGTGACTCCTCACAGTGGAGCAAATGTTGCCGGTGTTCCATTACTTGGTTCATACACCGATGATACGGAATCCTATTTACTTACTCCAATTTGGGATTTCTCAGGAATCACTTTAGCCGACTTAAAATTCTTTCATATAACAAATTGCGAGAATAATTATGATGGAGCTGTATTTGAATTTTCATCTAACCCTACAGATCCATCTCCTACTTGGACAACAATCGGCGTGCAAAACGACCCTAATGGATTAAATTGGTACAATGGAACTATTAGCGTAGGTAGTATCGACGCTTGGACAGGAACCGGCGCTACAAATTGGAAGAAAACTACCTATAAGTTAGGCACAGTACCAGGACTTCCTGGAGCATTAACTGCTCAATTCAGATTTAAATTCACTTCTGATTTTATTATAACTTATTTAGGGTTCTTTATTGATGATTTTTGTATTACTATACCATGTTCAGAAAACGTAGGTATCAATTCTCTAATTTCTCCATCAAACGGAACAGGTATTCCTGCAGGTCAACCTGCAAATATTAATTTATTGCTTGAAAACTATGGCCTAGTTACTCAAGCAGGATTTAATGTGGTTTATCAAATAAATAGTAATGCTCCAGTTATTACTCCTTATGCAGGTTCACTTGCTCCAGGGGCTACAGCTAACTATAACATTACAGGTATTACTGCCTTAACAGGAGCGTTTAATGTTTGTATGTGGACTGATCTTCCTAACGATTGCGACCATACAAATGATAGTGTTTGCGTTTCTTTAGTAGGAATCCCTACCATTAATGCTCCTTATTGCGATGATTTTGAAGCAGGGAATATCGGTTGGTCAGCGAATATCGACCCAGCTACTACCAACCAAACTGACATTTGGGAACTAGGAACTCCGGCATTCGGTAGTCCAAGTGCTGCTTTCTCAGGTGTAAATGCCTGGGATGTTAACTTAGGTTCTATTTATGCAAATAATGCCAAAACATACCTTTATACACCATACTTAGACTTCAGTAATATTACTACTGGAGAACTTAAATTCAATTTATTCACTGATGCTGAAGCAGGATGGGATGGAGTTACTTTAGAGTATACTTCTGATGGCGGTGTTACATGGAATTATGTTGCAAGCGACCCTAATTGTGCAAAAAACTGGTATAACGACAACATTCCTGTAAATGGTTTAGGCGTTGATGCATGGTCTAAAGTTAACTCTGGATGGATTACTCCTTCTTATAAATTATGTTGCTTAAACAACGTATTGTCGAATCCAACTCCAGTTCAATTCAGGTTCTTATTCTCATCTGACCCTTCAGTAATTCCTTTAAATGCAGGGGGTGCTACATTAGACGATTTCTGTATCACAGGAACCAATGGTGACGATGTAGGATGCGTAGCCGTTAATCCTGGCGGACAAGCTAATTTCCCTAGCGGAACATCTGTTCCGCTAACGGTAACTCTTTCAAACTCGAGTGCAACAAATACGATTACAAGTATCCCTATGTCTTATTTAACTTCTAACGGGCAATCAGGTTCATTTATTTGGACAGGTAACTTACCTCCTTGTAGTAATTTAGACATTACAATTCCTCCTATTATTATTCCTGTAGGACCAATGGATATTTGTGTATGGACTTCGCTTTCTGGAGATGTCAATACTATTAATGATACTTCATGTACAACATTATATGGTCAACCTACACTAACTCCTACTTACACGAATTATTATTCTGATGATTTCGAATCAGGTAATATTGGTTGGGCTCCAGGTGTTGATCCTACAGCCTCAAACGCTAACATATGGGAATTTGGTACACCAAATTACAATGTAACTACAGGGGCATATTCCCCATCTACTGCATGGGATGTTAACTTAAACACAAGCGTGTCAGGCAATGTATTAACTTACTTGTACACTCCTTACTTTGATTTAACAAATGCAACTGGTGCTACCTTGAAATTCTGGCAAAACCGGGCATTGAATACATTTGGCCCTCAATTACGACTTGAATATTGTGTCGACAATAACAATATCTGGGCACCTTTAACACCAGCATTAACTTCTGATGTTACGAACTGGTATAACAACGGTAACTTCTGGGATGATGCAAACGGATCATGGCAACAATCTACATTGAAAAATATTGAAAATGCTACTAATGGTGGGGTAAATCCAGCATTAATACAATTCCGTTTCGTAATGGATAACAACTTCGGAACAATGGACGGTGTTTCTATCGATAATTTTGAAATATTTGTTCCTATTCCATTGTCAGTGACTCCATTGATTGTAACAAGTACAGTTCAAAATTCTTTATTATTCCCTGGACAAGGAGTTAGCTTCTCAGGCAACATTAAGAACAATGGTGTACTTACAGTAAATAATCATATGGCTGTTCTTACCATTGATGGAACGGTTGCTAGTTCTGACTTTGTTGATTACACTTCTATTGGAGGATTACAACCTGATAGCGCTAAATTGCATGCGTTCTCTACTAACTGGATAGCGGTTCCTGGTTACCACCGAGTTTGCGTTTATACGTATGACCCAAATAATCAAACCGATAATTACCAAATTGACGATACTACTTGTGCTACAGTATTAGTATTCGACTCTGTTACAACTAGTCAATTACCATTCTGTACCGGATTTGAAAGCGGGTCTCAATGGGTAACAGCTAACTCTGACTCTTATGCTAGCCAAGATTCATGGCAAACAGGTTTACCTTCTAAACCAACAATGAGCGGTGCGCACTCAGGTAATACAGCTTGGGCTACTGATTTAACTGGTAATTATGCTAACAAAGATTCAGCAGGATTATTCTCTTCTTTAATTCGCGTTGAAGAAGGTCACTGTTATAAATTAGAATTTTGGCAACGTTATAAAATGGAATATGGTGCTGATGGTGGTGCTGTAGATTATTCAATCGATTACGGTAACAACTGGAATCGTGTTGACTTCACAGGAACTCCTAACGTGCAGTTATACGGATTTAGCCCTAACTATACTTATGTAACTGCATTAGATCCAAATAACCCTACAGGTTTAGGATTTACAGGTTACAGAACGAACTGGTTTAAAACTGAAAAAACACTTAGTCCAGGTGCAAATACGCAGCTGATAGTTCGTTGGAAGTTTGCATCTGACTTCTCTGCTGTTGACGAAGGTTGGGTGATTGATGACGTTTGCTTTACTGACTTAGGAGTTTGCACTCCATTAGGGGTAAACGAATTCGCTCAAAACAACTTCGGATTAAGTCAAAATTATCCTAACCCATCTTACTCTGCAACGTCTATTGATTATGTAATCCCTGAATTCGGAACTGTAAAATTAACTGTAACGGACCTCTTAGGACAAACAA
This sequence comes from uncultured Bacteroidota bacterium, assembly GCA_903881665.1. GTDB lineage: Bacteria > Bacteroidota > Bacteroidia > AKYH767-A > OLB10 > CAINEC01. The sequence goes on from CAIRUC010000109.1 coordinate 21,737, forward strand.
TCGCTGTACTTGCTGATGGTAACGAAGGATCAGGCATACATACTGTATCAGTAAATACAAATGACCTTGCTGCCGGAATGTATATCTATACATTAAATTACAATGGTGAGCAAATCACAAAACGTATGATTGTTACGAAGTAATTAAAAGCTTCATCTTTAAAACAGCCCCGCTAATAACGGGGCTGTTTTATTTTAGTACTGTACCTTTACAACATGAAAAATATATTTCTACTTCTTTTTTGTACTTTACTATCTGCAAATACCAATGCAGAATTTTTAAAAGATTATGAAGCTCTTAAAAACACTAAAAACTTTAATGAACCTCACGTCGTTGCTTATTGTGACTCGCTAACAAATAAAGGAGGGGGAATATTTGTTTGGAAACATGATGATAAAACAGATCCGGTTTGGGGAATAATTATTCCTTCGAATGCCGATGCAAAAGGAAATTGGATTCGACAAGATCAACAAACATTAAATCCAGATTGGTTTGGGGCATTGAATGTAAAATTGACCATTGCTGGATTACCTCCTACTTTTAAAAATCTAGGCTATTCTGAAGAAACAATCAGAAGCAGATATTTACCATTAATACCCGACATTTCACTAGATGATACTCCCGATTGGGCTGCGCTTCAAATGGCGTGTAAACTGCAAGAAAAAGGTTGGCTGTCTGTAACGTTAAACCCGAAGGATTACTACATCAATCGAACTATTCGCCTTCCTGAAACTACGCGACCCAGTTTCGAATATCATTTTCAACTAGAAGGCAGCGGCGCTTGGTTATATTCTATCAATAAAACAGGTTTCCCTTTTCTGTATACCATGCCGGAAAATCAAAAAATGAGTCAGGATGTTTTTTGTGCAAGACGATTTAATATCAGAAATTTAAGTATCAAAGGAAATGCAGAAAAAGGAAATGGATCGGTAGGAATTGCAATCGGAGGAACGTTTCATAGCTTAATCGAAAATATTCAATTAATGAGTCTTGATACTGGAATTGTTTTGCGACATGCCATGAGCACCGAAATATATCGATGCAATGCAGTCAACAATTACTTCATTTCATATTATATAGGCTGCGGAAAAGACGTGTGGCAAGGTGCTACTCCTTCAACAAGTGGCAGCAACCAAAGTCGTGTTATTGCTTCGCGTACATTTCCTGCCGAACAACAATATGCGGCAGTATTCATTAACCAAAGCAGCGAATGCAGAGTGATTGACTTTACACTCGATGGAGGATCTAAAAGAAGTATTTCATATGGAATTATTATTAATACCGGAGGTACATCAACCGTAAAAGATGGATATGTAGAAGGAATTCATGGTGAAACATTTTGCGATAGTGCATTGATAAAATTTAGAGGGAACGGAGCTTCGATTTTTACAGCTAAAGATCTTTATGTTCAAATGAAAGGAGTAATCGTTGAACTCGATGCTATGAACAATGTTGCACAAGTAAACATCTCGAATATAACTTACCTCCCACCTGGCAGCACATTTGCGAATAAAGGAAATGGCGCATGGGATTTTACCAATGTTTTTGGCAAACAACAAAACCCACTCTGGAAAACAGATAAAGGATATAGTTTTCCAGGAAAAGGAAAAGTGAGGAATACAGTGAAGTTGATGTGATAATTTAATTTTATTTCCTGATTTTATTGAGAAGGAAAACAAACACCAGCGAAAACAAAAAATTGTCGATAATCACAACGATTATTGAACTATAGACATCCGCTTTTATTCCTGCATATTAATAGAACCTCGATAAAATTGCAACTAGCGCTTCAAGCATTGCTATTATCGCACGAATAGGTTTAGGAAGATATTCATGGACGTAATAAAAGCCAGTTAAGAAAAGTGAAATGATTGCCGCTTTTAAAACGATAAAATTTATGTTATTGATTTTTTAATTCGACATATAGCGCCTTAAATTCAAAGCTATTATTTTAATTTGATTTATTTAACTCAGTCCGCTCAAATTAAAACTTTAATTATATCAAGCTTTGAATATTTTCTATTGCCAATAAAAAAAGGTTGCTCTATTTGAACAACCTCTAAGTGGAGAATATCGGAGTCGAACCGATGACCTCTTGCATGCCATGCAAACGCTCTAGCCAGCTGAGCTAATCCCCCGAATTTTGCATTCAATTATTAGTTGATTGCGTTGCAAATTTAATCTA
>CAIRUC010000110.1 GCA_903881665.1 uncultured Bacteroidota bacterium
ACAATGTCGCCAGATGGATTAACACTTTATTTCTCTGCTGAAGTTGTTGGAAGCAAAACGGGCAAAGATATTTATGTGTGTACACGAACTGAATCAACTTCATGGAGCAAGCCAGAGCGTTTAGGTGATAATATTAATACTAAGGGTGATGAAGACGCACCGGTAATGTGGATCGACGGAAAGACATTGTTTTTCTCCTCTACAGGACATGGAAGTATGGGAGGATATGATTTATTTAAAGTAACAATGAAAGATCCTCGTGAAGGATTTAATAAGCCTGAAAATTTAGGATGTCCGATTAATACGCTTTATGATGATATTGGAATTGTTTTGAAGGCCGATGGTAAATCAGGTTATTTATCGCAAGTGCGTGATAGCGGGATGGGTGACTTTGACATCTATGCATTCGATTTGCAAAAACCTTTGGTAGACCAAACGTTAACATGGATTGAAGGAAGAACTTATTCGTTGGTTGGAACTGCCGCAAAAGGTGCGTTTGTAACGATTACGGATGCCGCAACAGGAACTTCATATGCAACTATTGAGACAAATGATGCTACAGGACGATTTGACGTTGCATTGCCTCCAGGAACCTATAAAGTTGTTGCAAAACATGCGAAGCTAGGAAAATGTGAAGCCGATATTGCAGTAGGAGCAGGAGAATACAAGCAAGTTTTGGATATGAAATTCCCGAATTAAGGAAGGAAGATTCATAGTTCATAGTTTCGCGATGTGAAAGGCGAATGGTCAACAAGCTTATCGAAATGCGGTCAAGGTTATTGAGCTCGTCCAAATATCGAGCAGTGGTCATCGAGCGGTGGTCATCGAGATGAGTCTAACGTCGTTAATAGTTAACCAACAAATCAACTTGCATCCTGTATCTTACACCTTACATCCTGCATCTATTACCTTTAATCTTCAAAAAAAATGCTTCTAAATTTAATAAAACCTCTCGCTTTTTTTGACCTTGAAACAACCGGTATTACCATTGGTGTCGATAGGATTGTTGAGATCAGTATTTTAAAGTTGATACCGGATGGTGAAAAGGTAATTTATACTCGGCGTGTAAATCCAGAGATGCCTATTCCTGAAGCATCTTCTAAAGTTCATGGAATCTACGATAAGGACATCGCTAATGAACCCAATTTTAAACAACTTGCTCCGGAAATAAATCAATTTATTGGCAATGCCGATTTAGCGGGATATAACTCGAATAAGTTTGATGTGCCGATGTTAGTCGATGAGTTTATTAGAGTAGGAGTGAGCTTCGAAATGAAAGGGCGCCGAATGGTGGATGTTCAAAATATTTTCCATAAAATGGAACAACGAACATTAGCTGCTGCTTTCAAATTCTATTGTGAAAAAGAAATTGTGAATGCACACAGTGCCGAAGCTGATATTGAAGCGACCTACGAAGTTTTTATGGCTCAATTGGCGCGTTACGACTCTTTAGCGAAGGATGTAGAAGGATTGAGTACATTCTCTGCCATGAACAAAAATGTTGATTTAGCAGGGCGAATTGTGTTTAACGAAAAGAATGAAGAAGTATTTAACTTTGGAAAACATAAAGGAAGAACAGTAAGTGATGTTTTGGCAAAAGAATCATCTTATTATGACTGGATGATGAACGGAGACTTTCCTGCAGAAACAAAACAGGTTTTAAAAGCTTTGCGTTTGAAAGGATTTAATAGTAAGTAAATTTGATGCAACAGGGTTTTTGATTTACATAATTGATTAATAATTTTAACTTTAATTAATTGTTGTAGTATGCCAATTCTATTTATTAAAACTGTATTAAAGACTAAAAGATTTATTAATTTAATTGCAAAATAATACTATGAAAATGCTATACACCATAATCGGAATTGTCCTCCTTGCTTTTATCGTAATTCAGGTTTTTGCTTTCAAAAGTCAGCGGGATATTGAAATGTATCCTTATACAGTCAAAAAAAAATACGATACGTTTGAAATTCGTAGTTATGATGCAACGTTGTTTACTTCGGTAAAGCTTTCTACCAACCAATATAAAAATGCGTCCAGCTCAGGATTTAGAATTTTAGCAGGATATATTTTTGGTGGTAATGACAGAAATGAAAAGATTGCTATGACATCTCCGGTGTCGATGTCGTTAGAAGATTCCATGACCATGATGTTTATGGTGCCTAAGAAATATAAAAAGGATATGTTGCCTCAGCCCAATGAATCACAAATTAAATTTACAGAGGAACCTGCTAAAGTAGTTGCTGCCATTACCTTCGGTGGCTGGGCCAATGATCAAAAAATTCAAGAGTATAAGCAAAAGCTCATCGCCGCCTTAGATAAAGAAGGCATTGCATACACCAATAAGTTTTACTTGTTGGGTTACAATCCTCCCTTTGAACTTGTGAATCGTAGAAATGAAGTGATTGTAGAATTACAGAGCGAGGTTATTAAAGTAATAAAGTAACAAGCTGATTAATTACCCGCCTTTTTTGAATTACTCAATACCATCCTCCAGTCATTCTTCCAGTTATACTCTTTCGCATAGAGTGCGTTCAGGCGGTCTTTCGTTACTTCGCTGGCGTGAGTGTCGCTCATGGAGTCAGGTGAGAATACACCAGGCTTTAAGCCGCGTAAAACCTTTTCATCACCTTTTCTGCCTACCCAGCTTTTTATACCTAATAAGACTTGAAAAATATTAAGCAGGAAATTGATAGGGTGCTTTACTCTCCAGATTAAAAGCGGACAAAAAGCTAAAAACAATAATGCAACGCAAACATCAAAGATTCTTTTCTTACGCTTACTAACCAGACTGTTTAAATTAGAAACATCAACAAAATAAAAATCGCCATTTTCATTGATAGAGTTACTACCTATTATAAACAAACTTTCAGGCGGAGCAATTTTGTATTCTATATTCGAACTGTCGATGGTTCCCATCATTGCAATGATGGCAGATGATGAAATATTCTTTCCGCAGAAAATGACTTCATTGATTTCATAAACAGAAATTAAATCGGCAAATGACGTAGTGTCTCCTAAATGAAAATTTCGCATAGAGGCATCGTCTTTTGCATTGCTGTCGTCGCTAACAAATCCAACAAAGCTATTGTTGTTGCCACCCATCATTAACATCGACAGTATTCGTTTGCTTTCTTCTGCATCACCAACAATCATCAATCGCTTTTTGATGGCGTCGGCCAATCGATATTTTCTTAATCCAGAAGCATGTAACATTAATCGCAATGCAGCAATAGAGAAACTAGCCCATGCGGTACCGAATAATATCAATGCGCGTGAGAATCGCAAATCTTCGGGTAGTAAAGCATAACCTACTAAAATAACAATGGCGCCGCTTAGTAATCCGCGAATCATTGCCGGAATTCTTACTGGTAAATCATAGCCTCCGTTTAAGTAGCTACTTACAATCCATATTCCGATATAAATCGGTACTACTACTTGCATAAAGAAAGGAGGGTAGTGCGCTACGTTTACATTAATCGACCAATAGTCTTTTATGGCCATCATCCCTAAATAGATCACCACTGCATCTACTAACGGTAGCCATAACCGTTCTACTATTCTTTTCGTAATCGCTAATCCCGCGCGCAACCAAATAGCCATGTTGATGAGGAAAGAAAATATGGCAGCTCCTCCCGGCGCAAAATGTTTTTTTGCAAATATGACCATTGCTTTGTAAAACACGATGACGTAGTTTACGCTGCTTTTTTTGGTGCTTTCTCCTTTGTAGTGAATGATCTTCGTGTCTGCGAAATAGTAGTTCTTGTATCCGCCTTTCGTTATTCTATAACTTAAGTCGATATCTTCTCCGTACATGAAGTAGTCTTCGTCGAGTAGTCCGACTTTATCGAGTGCAGTTTTTCGCATCAACATGAATGCACCCGATAAAACTTCTATCTCGTGCGTTTCGTTTTTATCGAGATATCCTAAATGATATTTTCCGAAAACTTTCGACTTCGGAAACAGCGATGATAATCCGAATATTTTATAAAATGCAACTTCATTGAATTTGTGCGAGATGCTGAGTTAGTGATCCACAACGCAGCCTTTGACATTGA
>CAIRUC010000111.1 GCA_903881665.1 uncultured Bacteroidota bacterium
CGATACTGTTGATGTGTCATCGATTATAGTTAAAGTGGGTTCTTTAGATGGTAGCCAAGACTTATTCAGTTATACGTTTACTTTTGATCAATCAGGTGGCTTTCCGACAGGAATAGGTTATTCACGTAGTGGATTTAAAGTCAGTTGTCCATTGGGAATTTTAGTTGAAACAGCAGTGTACTTTACTGAAGTAACGTCTGTTAATAGCAGCGGTGCACTTAGTCCCGCATTTAAGTTTGTTTCTAATTAAGAAGCACAACAATCAATTCCAATTTTCTTACAACCTATTAAAAAGAAACCTATGAAAGTATCATTAAAATATACCGTACTCTTTATTTTTCTTTTCGCAAATTTCAACCTGTTTGCAACAAAATATACCTGGACAGGAAATTCAAGTACTGCCTGGACAACCTCGACCAACTGGAGTCCAAATGGGGTTCCTGCAACTACAGATTCCGTTAAAATCGTCACTAGAACTAATGCTCCCGTTTTAGGGGCAAATACTACCGTGAAAGAGCTTGACCTGACATCCGGTAGTATTTCACTAGCAGGGTATTCTTTGACAGTTTCCAATAATGCCTATTTCTATGCCGGAACTATAAGTAACGGGACGTTAGTTTTACGTGGAAGCAATGCCGTTTTTAATGGAAGTACATTAAATGTAACGATTGATGCCATTGTTGCAAGGGTTGACTTTAGTGGTGGGGTTTTTAATTATCAAAGTTCATTTGAACAAACAGGAACCTCAACTACAAACGGTGCAGGCGGTTGTACTTTTAATGCACCGATAACAATAAAGAAATCGGGAGCTGCCTATTTAACAATGGGAGTTAGCTCGGCTGATATTTTTAATAGTACTTTAAAGGTGATAAATACTGCTACTTATGCCATACAGCTTGGATATAATACAGTAGCTTCTTATTATGATAGTTTGATCTTTGAGAATAGTAGTTCATCTGGAATTAGTATTGGGGGAGGAAATGCAAACGGCGGTGGACATATTTATAATGGCAAAAATATAGCTATTGGAGCAGGAGGTTTTACTGCGGGGCTATTAACCCTTAAGAACTTTGTACAAACAGGAACAGGACAACAGTCATTTATAACCTCAGGATCGGCTATAACCAGTCTGGCAGGATGTAGTTTTGAAGGAGATTTAACGATTACCTCACCGGGAATACTTTTAAAGACGAGCACCTTTAATGGGACAACGGAATTCATTAGATCAAGTACCAGTTCGAGTTATAGCGATGGAGGTAATGTCTTTAATGGAACCACAACATTTAGAAATAATGCAACGAATACAGCATCATTCCGACTTGGAGTCCAAACCGGAGATCAATACAACGGAAATGTAAGCTTCATTACAACCACAGGGTATATACAACCTGCCTATTCCGGCACATCCGAATTTAAAGGCAATGTAAGTATGTCTTCTTCGTTGGTAGTATTTAATGCAGGCACAGGTAAGTTACTATGCACAGGGACTAGCAACCAAACATTTTCAACCAGTGGTTCATTAACCTATTTAGTTTCAAAATTTGGAGTGAATAAGAGCAGCGGTACAGTAACATTTAACGCTCCAATAACTATAGATAGTTTATTGGAACTTACCAGTGGAAATATTATCACTTCAAGTACCAACTTGCTTACATTAAAAGCCGCAGCAACAGTTAGTGGCGGAAGCTTAAGCAGCTTTGTTACAGGACCAATTAAAAAAATCGGGAACACATCATTTAAATTTCCTGTTGGTAAGGGAGTTGACTACAGACCAGTTACTATATCAGCTCCTTCAATTTTAACAGATGCCTTTACAGCAGAATATTTTAATTCGGCTCAAACAAATGGATCAACAAAAGACACTTCAATAAATTATATAAGTGATTGCAATTATTGGAATTTAGCTCGCACAACGGGATCTTCAAATGTTGCTTTAACCTTTAATTGGTACAAATCATCTTGTGATGTTTTTGATATTGATAGTACCAAACTTGCCCGATGGAACGGCACGAAGTGGGTTGATGGCGGATTAATGAACTATACAGGAAATGACAGTATTGGATCTGTAACCACTACTGCTACACTTTCAACTTTTGGTAACTTTTTGTTTGGACATAAGTTAATACCGCAGTTGAATTTTGATTTTGTTATAGATTCAACATCCGTTCCTACAAAAGTTACGTTTGTGAATAGTTCTCGTGGATTTCCGCATGGGACCACTTTTAGTTGGAATACAGGAGAATTAAATATCGGAAATGGGAATTTGCGACAATACAGTGATAAAAGTGCATTTAATAATTCTTATCGTGTAAAAAGAAATTATAAAGTCACTCTTAGTGCTTCGCAAAATGGAAGCAATTACATGGCTACTAAATATTTGAACTTACTACCAAGTATCACTTCAACTTTGGATTTGTATTATTCTCCATTTGATACTACAGGACTTAATAATTATCCTTGTAATAGCCTGAATGATACATTGTATTCCACCTGTTTTACACCCATATTGTTTCGCTGCATAATAAATTCGCTAAGCCCATTAGATACTATTACAATTAATTTCCCTGCTTCAAATGGTCTGTCATTTAATTTATATGGCAATATTCCAAGCGGACTTTTATGCCAATCAACAAGCAATCAACTACTAATAATAAATAATTCATTTGCATCCATTAGCGATTCGATAAAACTAATTGTGTATGCTAGCTCATGCGCGACTTTGGGTAATTCAAATAAAACGAGTAAATCAATTTCTCTTCAATCAAGTGTAAAACATTTCGCGTTATACTTGAATGGAAAAATACTTTCAAGTACGAACTCCCAATATCTTTTCGGATTACCAATAAATCGCTCGGCATTAAACCTTGAAACAATTGAAACAGGTTCATTGTCTAGCAATGTAGATAAGAACTATTCTTACAATCAGATTGGAGAGAGATATTATTCCATAAAACCCAAGGAAGGAATTCTTGATTACTTTTCATTGAATGTAAATTATGAGGATGATATTGATGTAAGAAAAGTAGAAGTTGTAGATAACCTAGGCAATGTAATACATACTTTGTTTTCGGATACAATATTTCCTATTCAAGGTGGCACTTTGTATAAATTTGTTTTTTACAATCCTAACAAATATGGACTCCCGGGTTCATTTCCACCAGTCTTACCAAACACAACTTTTGCCACAATTGGTGCTTGTCATCCAATAGCTTTGGGCGTACCTTGTAGTACCAACTACAATTATTTATTCTTTAATGGAACTAACGAATACAATCAGTTAATAATAAGAGAAACTTTTAAATTAAAAATGGTAGCAGGATGTTCAAATGGAACACCTTTTAATGATGAAACAAATTACGGGTATAGTATTTTTTGCGATAGCATTAACGCATGCGATTACAATGACAAATTAAAATTAAATGTAAAAAGTATACAAAAAGTTCCAACATTCTTATTTGCACTTGGATGTACTGATAGTCTAACGTATAAAACTTTTAATAATTCTATTGGCGCATTAGCAGGGCTTCCTTTCCATGAGAATCCATTAGATATTTGCACTGATAGCACAAACAGCATATATTCAAGCATCGACTACAATTTTTATATCAAGAATAATTTTACTGGTGATACGAGTGCCCTGCCAAATGCAAATGTTCGCCTGACAAAAATTGGATTGACACTTCGCAGTGACTTTTTTGCATGGAGAGGCACAGTAGATTCGCTTACTTCCGGTGTTGATACATTGTATTTCGGAAATAGACCGGTTCTTGCTAGTTTTCAACACACAAAATCAAATATTATTGACTACTCAATAGACTTGAAAAGTGCTTTTAATGTACAAAGCTTAATGGTTAATCCTAATGTTGCAAATAGTTTAGTGTCTAATAAATTTAATGATTATTCAGATAGTTCTACATACACTTTTCTTCCTGTTGGAGGAATTATTGGGATTACATTTAAAGATTTTCATTTGCGCTATTGTGGTAGCGGGAGCAATGATCCTCTTTATCTCAAAGATGATACTTTGTTTAATGGAAGTAATGGGCTTGTGGCACTGACTGGATACAATGTTTGTTATCAAAATATATGCAAATACGTTGAAGGATTAGGGAATTCAGATTGCAATGCATATAGTCAATTTAATCATTCTTCTAATTATACAAATACACTAACTTCATCCGCCGATCCAATAGATGTTACTCCATACGCTGATAGCTCTACAATTTCATTTACAAACTTTTCTACCTACAACCAATATGTAAAACCTTGGGTAGTATTTGATGGCTACTTACCCGGTATGCTTAATTGCCCGGATAGAAAAAGCTATGGAATTTTGACCTTTGATTATGACCCCTATCATGTTGGTGGGCAAGATTCTTTAACCGGAAATCCTTCCTACTACATTAGTGATTCGGCTAATTTTTCAATGACAATAAATAGTATTGATACTGTATTTAAAGGAAAAGTTACACCTATAGATAGTTTGCATTGGAGAGTAGATTGGCCTATTGATACATTATTTACTTCATCTGATTCTATATTGATTCGAGATTGGTTAGATGTAAAGATTGACCTCGTAGTACATTTGCAATGTGGAAATAGTAGTAGCTATGGTTTGGATCGTTTTACATTAAATCTTTACGAATCTTGTAATGAAGCTTGTGATAATTGCTACATATTGTATGGGAAGCAGGAAATTAATTTATTTAGACATTGTTTTGGCCATTGCAATGTTGATGATTACGTTTCAACCTATAATTTCAAAACGGAAAGACGAACTTTTGGCTGGCCCAGCAAGAGTGATTATGATGCTGGCCATCTACAGCCTGATACCAATCCAAATGTAACAGCTAGTGCCAACAAGGAAGGCTATTATCCTTATGACCATATTAACTTACATTCTACGGGACAAATTGGAAGAGCTGTTGACACAATAGCATTAAATCCGGTTGGTGTTGATAGTCTAACTAAGTTTTATTTTGATATTCGCTATTTAACTGCTGATTTACCATTTGTAATTAAGGGAAATGATTCGATTCGACCTATTTTTGAAACATTACCTGCTGGTTCGGATTTTGGTATGGGATTAATGATGATTAAATTGGACGATAGAAGCAATTTATGTGCACCACTTGATACAATTATTGTCCCGGCAGATTTAGTAACGATTGAAACATTGAAAGATCCTGAGGTGCCTGACAGCAATGTATCCATTGTTCGCTTGGTTTTTCCTTGTAATTATATGCCTTGTAGTGGGACTACTTTGCAAACGCTTCTACAAAATCATACCTACAATTTAATTTTGGATATGAATGTCGCACTAGCTAACTTGGGCGAATTAGGAGATTCGGCACTTTACGTGAATAGTGGGGTTTATCCTATACATCCATTGATCGCGATGTTTTCTTATACAGTAGATACTGTTTATCATGGCAGCTGCGATCCTTGGACATCAAATATCACTTATTATCAAATTGATCCATATTTTATAAGGCACTACCTAGTTGGTCCAAATGCAAAAGATGTATTTCTTAATTTCCAACAAAATCAGTGCGATGCGGTATGGAGAAAAATATACTCCGTTAGAGGAGGTGTGAAGGATGACATTTTAGATTTTCCTGGTGAGTATAGGCCAATTTACAAATTCCCTAACTCGGTAAATTACAATATTGTACCAGACTTATTAAGTGATAATGGAGCTGTATTTCGAACTAATTCTTCGGCCAGTTATCTTAATAGCGTTGGACTGGATTACTTTACAGCTTTTAATTATCTAGATGCCAATTATGTAAAAAGTGTTGACAAAACTGGCTCTGCGCTTACCATTTTTAATGCCTACTTTAACAGAGGATGCAGCATGTATCAGCCTCCAAAGGATTCAGTGAATCATATAAGTGGCTATGTTCAGTTTGGTGCATATGCTGGGCGATATATTGATATGTCCAGTGATAGTATTACCAACACTTACATTCCTGCTGATAACAATGATACTTTTAATATCGAAATTAAAAGTATTGCAACGTATCAAAATATCAACACTAATCCTTCTGATTCAATTGAATTAAGTTTAATGTATGATTTTAATGCACCTCAATCTAATGCATTGGCTCCTAATACCTATGTTTATTTTACGGGTGTAAACAATTCCCACACAAAATTAAAGTTGTTTAAAAAGGTAAATGGCACGTACATCTTACTAAATTCATTTGAGAACATTTATAACCCTGATATAACCTTTTTTGAACTAGATACTTTGCATGACGAAAAAGTTGAGAAATTGTGTCTAGTAATTCAATGGGATGATTGTAGTTTTATGGATTCAACGAGAAGTTTTTCAATTGTTGCCCATGCCGGATTAGCGTGTAAAGGGTATGCATATTTATTGGGAAATAATTTTGGAGCTAACGATTCGTTGTTTTCTTGCAAAGAATTTTCTTCAGAACCATTTGTAATGCATGTAGAAAATTCTTCTATTTCAATAAGTGATTTTTCAAACCCACCTCAAATATCTAACTGTGGCAGTTTTCAATTAAATTCTACCGTTTCGTCTCTTGGAGCTGATATTTCAAATGGCATATTAACTGTAACTACTCAACTGGGCTGCATTTTATCTCCAATTACCTCAACAATTTCATTTGATAATGTTACGGTAAACTTATTTTCTTCATCATGTTTACCCACAACTACTACTAATGCTGGTACCACTGTATATACATGGTCAATTGATTCAATTATTTCTGCCGGTTATGGAGGAGTTGGGACAGTTCATTTTAATACAAATTCTAATTATAATAACCTGTATTTAAATCTTGGTATTGGTGCAAATGGATTACCTCCGGGTGCTAGTAGTCCAAATTATTATGTTGTAGTTATAGAGGCTAGCGGAAGCGATCTTTGTGGCAATTTAGATTCAGAGTTGGTGAACGTAATTAACATTCCTTACGATAGTATTCCAAGTGGCTATCTAACCATCGTTCCATCAGGTTCTCTGTGCCAAGGTGATACTTTACTACTTAGTGCTGTTCTGGATAGTATATTTCCGGTTAGTTACTTGTGGTCTACAGGAGATACGACTCCTTCAATTGTGGTAGATAGTGTTGGTTTATATTACTTGCAAGTAATGGACAGCCTGGGCTGCATCTACACGGCCTACTTAAATTTGTCAGCGATGCCGCAGTTAATTTTGCCGGACTCAGATACATTAGATTGTAATGCTGATTCTTTATTGGTAACTGCATCTGAACCTTGCAGTTCGTGCACATACAATTGGAGCAATGGAGCAAATACAAATTCTGCATATGTCACAGCAGGAACTTCTTACGTTACTGTGACAGATACCTTAACAAATTGCACTGCAACGGACTCCATAGTTGTGATTAATCCGAATTTTAATGTGAGTATAGATTCGACTAACAATGGTGTGATTTGTTTAGGAATTCCATTTATGCCGGATACCTTGACAGCTCATTTTAATAATTTGATTGGAGCACCTTATCATTGCTATTGGTTTGGCCCTAACTTCCAAGTATATAGCGATACAAATAGCATTATTGCCTCTAGTCCTGGCACCTATGTGCTTTTAGCTATAAATAGCTTTGGTTGTATGTCCACAGACACAGTCACAGTAATTGATATTACTCCTGTCGCAACTTTTGTTCCAAGTACCATTACCGTAATTGGATCTGGGCAACAAGTCATACTCTCTCCAATTGTTCAAAACCCGATAAACCCAAGCTATCTTTGGAGTAATGGTGCCACCTTGTCCTCTGATACCGTTTTATCAACTAGTCTCATTAAGAATTACCAAGTTACTGTTACAAATCATTATAACGGATTGGTTTGCTCAGATACTGCAAATGTGGTGATAGAAACAACGGGAATAAGTGCAAGATGCAATACATTTGGTAATGAAATTGATCCTCGTTTGTTTCAAACTACAGTGTGGGGATATTATATCCCATCAGGCAACTATGATTTAAATGCGGATGTGGAAGTTCGCGGACATGTAACCATTTTACGAAATAGCGAATTCTCGATTGGGAAAAATGTAAAGATTACAGTAAAACCGGGAGCTACCCTCAATATTGAATTTGGCGGATACTTCCATAGCTGCGATAGCGATATGTGGACCGGCTTTATTGTAGAACCCGGAGGTACAATTAATATTTTAGGCGATAGCGCTTCTCCTGCATTAGTAGAAGATGCAAAAATTGGTGTTGAAGCGTCTGACAATTTGAACCATCATGCGCTTGTGAGGATTAAAGGAAGAGTAACATTTAATTCCAATTACATAGGAGTTTATTTACATGATGGAGACTTCTCCGATGCCGAATTTGGAGGTACAAGGTTTACCTGTTCAAAAAAACTCAAAAAGCCATACAGTACCTCAGTAAACGATCAATTTTCATTCTGCCATATAAAAGCGGTCAACGCAGGCTCAATAACATTTGCGTATAACGCGTTTAATAACTATCTTTATATCAACGAATTTCACGATGCTATGTACTGTCTCGATTTTCTTAAAACGAACCTCAATGTAGAAGGCTGTTTATTTAGCCAAGCTAACATGCCTCTATTAAATAAAAATCAGTCGGCAATTCGTTTCATTGGAAATTCAAGCAATACTAGCGCTGTTTATACATTGAACGTAAAAAGACTCACTTCCAATCCAATTCTAAATCGATTTGAAGAATGTAAACGAGGAATATTAGTTCGCCAACGTTGCCAAGTAGATATCGATAGCAATTATTTTTACAGAAATATTGTGGGCATTGAGATAAACAATAATCGTCGCTCTAGTTATATCAACAAATCAGGTAGCATTAAGATTGTTAACAATGATTTTCGTTATGTGTCTGATTATGGTGTTGAAGTATGGGACAATCCAATGGTATTTACGTATATTCACAATAATCTCTTTAATATTTTCAATGGATTTCAATTTGACCCTTTAATGGAAGGAAAGAAAGGTATTTATGTGCATAATAGTGCGAAGACTAAGACGATGCGTGAAAATGGAATAACATCAACTATTAGTGGAAATGCAATTAAAAATTATCGTTT
Source organism: uncultured Bacteroidota bacterium (assembly GCA_903881665.1). Taxonomy (GTDB): domain Bacteria; phylum Bacteroidota; class Bacteroidia; order AKYH767-A; family OLB10; genus CAINEC01. The sequence continues at coordinate 9,064 of CAIRUC010000111.1, forward strand.
CGGTATTCAAGTGATGAATCAAGAGTATGGTCAAATTAATGATAATATTATTACGTATGATGTGCCGGACTCAATTCTTACTTATGCTTTTCCTATTAAAAGAAGGGGTGTTCATATTCAAAACAGCAGTAATATTTCAATTGCTTCAAATTATGTAAGTAGAGTGCTAAATGCAAATAGTACATTGAATACAAACACCATTCAAAATCCATTTAATTCAAATGATAGCACCTCGTTACTTAGTGGTTATAGTGAAGAACTTAGTAATAATATATATAAAGAAAACAGAACCAAGGATCTCCCCACTGCATTTAGAATCGCATATAACTGCATGGGATCGGTAATTGAATGTAATTCATTCGAAAGTGGCGTCGAAGGTTTTAAATTAGAAGCCGGAAGAATAAGTGATCAAGGAGATACAACCTATACCAATGGCAATAAGTGGGTGAATTGGAATTTCAATAGTGCAACAAGAATAAGTGGTAGCCCTCAAAGTCCCCCAATTCGTTGGTATTGGAGTATTTTAAATCAGACCGAGGAAGATCCTTCGCCAGGTGCAATGGCAATTCCTCAAGGAATATTTAATGTTCCTCTTGCGGTTATTTCCTGTTCTGAAAATTCATGTGATTATTGCTCCGAAAGATTAGAACGTTTAATTGCAATTGCTGATACATTAAATTACGATAACGAATTGCGCTATAGTATCGAAAATTACGTATACCGTAATATTAAGGATAGCTTGCAACTACTTTATAGTGGGTCATTATTTGCTTCAAACTTACAGAATTTTTTTACTACGCAATCAATGTCAAAAATTGCTATACTTGCTAATGTAGATGAATTGTTAAATAATAATGACTATGCAACCGCATATTTCACAAACACTTCCCTTTCTGCGGATAAATTATCGGAGGAGAACATTCAAATTATTAATGAAATATGTGTCAAATTTCATTTTAATTTTGAGAGTATAGATGACGCGACAGTTTTGCAATTGCAATCGATTGCCTACCAATACCCTTCTGTTGGTGGAGAAGCAGTTTACAGAGCGAGAGCTATACTTCGTTTAGATATAGATGATACTGAATTATCATATCGAATGGCAGAGCTTGCAGAAGAGAAGTCCGATTCAAACCGAAAACATTTCATTGTTTATCCAAACCCAACAAAAGGTTTAACTACGATAAAATTTGACGACTCAATGCAGGCTCAATATAAGGTAAATATCCTCGATAATTTAGGGCGCATATTAATTGATAAACAGATGGAAAAGAAAGGGGATAAAATAGAGTTTGATTTATCATCTTTGCCGTCTGGTTTTTATTCCCTAAAAGTAATTGATATAAAAGGTTTTGAACAGAGTAAAAAAATCGTATTGATAAAATGAAGGTTAGGCTGGTTTTAGTTATCATTCTTTTTTTTAGCTCTCTTGCAAATGCTCAGGTAAAAGATCGTTATTGGGTATTTGGCGATAGCGCAGCGATTGATTTTACGAATTTGCAAAATCCGGTACCTGCTATTAGTATGCTGCGATCTCGAGGAACTTGTGCTAGCATCTGCGATAGTTTAGGGGGGGTAATGTTTTATTGTGGAACACCATTTATTCCACTATGGCTTTCAGGCATTGGAAGTCTCAAATTTGGTTATGCTGTAAATAAGTTTCATCAATTAATGGATAATGGTGATAAGTTATTAGGGGAAGGTTGGTACCAAGAAATGACAATAATTCCTGTTCCAGGTGATTCGATGAAGTATTATATTTTTTGTGCTGGAGTGCTCCCACCTGTAAACGGCTTGCACTATTCAATCGTCGATTTGTCTTTTAATGGTGGACTTGGAAAAATTATTCAGAAAAATGTTTTGGTAAATTCTGATACGTTATGTGATGCGATAGCCGCTGTCAGGCATGGGAATGGTCGGGATTGGTGGATTGTCACTAAAAACTGGAGCTATTCCCCGGTTTATCGAAATGATATCCAAGTAACACTTGTATCACCTAATGGGGTAACGCAATTGCCTTTGCAAAACATAGGTAGCCTAAATACAAATGCAGGTTTCACCCGTCTTAAATTTAATACAAATGGAACTCACTTATATTGTGTACATAACGAGGGCATGATTGATCGCTTTGATTTTGATAGGTGCACAGGCTTGCTTACTAATTTCCATAATTTTGTCCCATCTGGGACCAGTTATAAAAATTACTGGGGTTTTGAGGTTTCTCCTGACGAGAGTAAAATTTATACAACTTCAATTTATAATACTGCCAACCAAGATTCTTCATTCTTATTTCAATTTGATTTGAATGCGCCTAACGTTTTGACTAGTGTCGATACATTGGGTGTATTTGTTCAGCCAGATTTAGCTGGCGTAGTTCAAAAAGGACCAGACAATAAAATTTATTTAAGTGTAACTTGGACAGGAGTAGATACCTGTTATGACTATTTGTATTGTAATGAAACTGTAAATACAACCAATTCTAATATTTCTGTCATCAATAGTCCTGATAGCTCGGGCGCAGCCTGTGACTTTCAACCATTCAGTTTTTATTTAGGAGGTCATAAATGCTATACTGGCCTTCCCAATAACCCTAACTATGAACTAGGTGCATGGGTAGGAAGCCCTTGCGACACACTAACGGTAGGTATAGGAGAAGTTTTAGTAAATAAAAATAACTTGTCGATATTTTATGATCCAAGAATTAAAACAGCCTTTGTTAATGCAAAGGGATTACGTGGCAAGAAAGCTAAACTTCAAATCTTCAACTCCGCCGGACAATTGGTGTTCACACATACCTCCCCAACAGATGGGGAGTACTTTACCCTCGATGTAGATATGTCACCTTACATGGATGCGATGTATGTAGTAAGGCTAGAAACTGAAAAAGAGATGGTGAGTGGGAAGTTTGTGAATAGGTAGAAATATGAACGGTCAATTATTCATTCATTACTCATTTGCATATAATTTTGTAAAAACAAAATTGCACTCTAATGTTGCAGCTAAGCCACGCAGTGCGTCTTTCGTCTCTATTGCTGGAGCGAAGCCCCGCAGTGTGGCGTTTCGCCTCTACTGCGGGGATGCGAGTTTACAAAGTTTCTTCACCGCTGCATCGATAAGTAAAATTGGAGAATTTAATAGTATAGATGAACTCATAAGGGGCAATGATTTTGCGAGCGCAAATTTCAGAAACTCAGCTTTACAAATTGATAGATTATCAGAAACCAACTTGCAAACAGTTAACCGTATCATAATCCAACTAAAAGGAAACTTCGATAACATTGATAGTGTAAGTTATTATGAATTATTAGCTATAGCATACCAGTTCCCTAGCATCGGTGGAGAAGCTGTATTCAGAGCACGTGCAATTTTAGGAATTGATGTTGATGATACTCAATTATCATATAGGTTGCCAAGTGCAGTGACTGCAAATGATGAAAAAGATTTTGAAATTTATCCAAATCCAAGTTTGGGGAAAGTATCCATAAAATGTAAGTTAGAGGAAGGAGAAACAGCGAATGTTCGCATATTTGACGCTTTGGGTAGATTGGTTAAGTTGCAAGAGATCAAATCAGGTGAGAATAAAATTTCTTTAGGTAGTACTAAGTTTTCAAATGGCCTCTACAATTTTACTGTCAAGACATCACACGATAGAATTATTGTTAGTAAAATTCTTTTAAGTAGATAGCTATGAGGAAATCATATATAATATATATATTAATATTTTGGTCATTAAATTTGATTGGTCAAAATACAGATCGGTTCTGGGCCTTTGGAGACAGTTCTGCTATAAATTTTGGAAATTTGACCAATCCTATATCTTCAACGTCAGTTTTAAGGTCGCGTGGTTCTTGTGCATCTATTTGTGATAGTTCCGGGAATTTACTTTTTTACTCAAGTACGCCTCAAATTCCCCCTTATCCCGCAAGTACTTTAATCGGAAAATGGAGCTATATTATTGGGAAAAACCACCAGACAATGCAAAATGGTGATACAATTGTAGGTGCAGCATGGTATCAGGAGATGGTAATTGTCCCGGATCCGGCTAGTTCTATGAAATATTATTTGTTCTCAGCAGGGGAATTGGCTCCGGTTTATGGGCTTTATTATTCCAAAATTGATATGTCTTATAATAACGGACTAGGTAAAGTAATTCAGAAAAATGTGCAAATAAATAGCGATAGTATTGCTGATGGAATAACTGCTGTTAGGCATGGTAATGGACGTGACTGGTGGGTGATTGTACGTAATTGGAAAGGTCAGCAGTATACGAATGATATCTTGGTTTTTTTAGTAGATCCTAATGGTGTAACTGCAATGCCAGTACAAAATATAGGGGTACCTGAGATTATGGATGGGTTTGTAAGACTTAAATTTAATAAGACTGGTAGTCATGTTTATAATGTATCTGCATCGAGTGTAATTGAACGATATGATTTTGACAGATGCACTGGTTTATTTTCAAACCCTCATACATATCAAGGATTATTTGGTCCTCCCTATAGATTTTACTGGGGCTTCGAAGTGTCGCCTGATGAAAGTAAATTATACGTTTCTTCAATTTATCAAACAGCTAATTATGATACTTCATATTTGATTCAATTCGATTTGAATGCGTCAAATTTTGCTGCTAGTGCCGATACTTTGTATACTTATTTAGCTCCGGATATGCCAGGTTTGTTGCAAAAAGGTCCTGATAATAAAATTTATTTAAGTACTTATTGGGCAGGAGCTGATACTTGTTTCGATTACTTATACTGTTATGAAACAGTGAATACTACTAATACATATTTATCTGTTATAAATGCCCCTGATAGCATCGCGGCAGCGTGTGATTTTCAACCATATAGTTTTACCTTGGTGGACATAAATCATACATTGGACTCCCTAACAACCCCAATTATGAATTGGGTAAATGGGCTGGCTCCCCATGCGATACTTTAACTTCCCTACTGCCAAGTATTTTTCCTAAACAGCATAAACTTAATTTGTATTACGACCCAACTTGGCAAACAGTATTTGTTAATGCAGCTGAATTGAAAGGAAAACAAGGAGTATTAGAATTTTACAATAGTAATGGACAATTGCTTAGTAAATCATCCCAATCGATTGATGGTGGTTATTTGATGCAAAGCAGTTCATTCGCTTCTCAACCTAGTGGAGTGTATGTTGTTCGGTTGCTAACTGAGAAAGAAGTTTTAGTTGGGAGGTTTGTGAAGAGATAGGGCGGATTTTGAATTTTGTCCCGATAGCTATCGGGATTGGATTTTGGATTTCGCGAAGCGGATAGCGAGATCATTTTTGAATATAAATAAGGGTGGAGTAAAGAATTTTGGTTTGGATGGGGAGTATGAAAAAAAAAGGTTCATAGTTCTTGGTTCATGGTTCGCGAAGCGGGCGGCGAGATGTTAGCTTAAGCTGTTTAAAGTTTACGATTTAGTGTTTATGGTTCGCGAAGCGGATAGCGAAATTTAGATAGAAATAAAAAATTTCTAAGCCGCCCTTAATACTAGCTTTGCTCCTTAATCCCGAGCTTAGTACCGCATTTCCAAATTTTCAAATCGCCCCATTTTCACATTTTCAAATCGGCAAATTACTTCACCATCGCCAGCGGATGCGCTACGCCTTTGTAATCCGATAAGTCCATCTTTATAGATCCAACCATAATTTCAGCTTCTGCTCGTATTGGAATTCGGTTTTTGTCGTCGCTTATCCAAATAACCATTCCCTCTTTTTCTTTGAATACACGACCTTCTAGTAAAAAAGGCTTGAATTTAATACACTTGAATTTTCCTTTCTTCGTTTTGATGGTTTCCTTTCCAATGTATTTAATAACTAATGGGAAAGTCTCATCGTCGAGGTAGGTGTTAATTAAGAATGTGTCGCCGGGCGCTGCATTGTTAAAGTCGATGGTTCTTGCATAGTAAAAGGCCGATATTAAATCCTGAACATGTCCCGGAGTCTTAATCGTTTTCTTTTCACTTGTTGCCGTACTTTTGTAGTGATTAAAGATTACATTCTGATTTTTCGTATAGCTTCCTTCTTCTACGTTTCGTATAAATAACCATGGAACCATAGCGTCGCTGTCGATGTAACTTTCATAACGATCGCGAACTTTAAAAAACCAATCAAATGCACCTAACGAACGGCCGGTGCCTGTTACTTTAAAACAATTTCGGGTTCCTATGGATTTCATTTCGGGAGCAACAGTTAAAACTGCTTCTCCGGCATCCATGAACCCGTAATGTATTCTGTATTTTAATTCTTCCCCTAATTGAAATGCATCTTGGGTTACTTTGCGTAGATTTTGCGAATATGCGTTGCTAATAGCACTTAAAAAAATTAATAAGGTTATTCGGATGATTGCTTTCATTGTGCATTGGGGTCTAAGTCGATTTCCCCTGTTTGCAAATCCTGAGCCAAATTTTCGGTTTCTTTGCTTGAAGGGCTCTCAATATATGTTATGAGATCGTTTTCAATGTTTTTTATTCCTGGAGCAAGGTCAATTGGAATGTCCATTGTGTCCATTAAGTCAGCCGGAGTACCTATTTCATTGTCTGCAATATGTAAATCTTTCAACTTTGGAAGGTCTTTTACCGATTTAAGCCCGAAGTGATCCATAAAGTTCTTGCTAGTGCCATATAACAAAGGTTTCCCCGGACCATCGCCTTTTCCGTTAATCACTATCAATTCTTTTTCAAGCAACTTCTGAATAGAATAGTCGCAGTTTACTCCTCGAATATGTTCAATCTCCGACTTCGATAACGGTTGCTTATAAGCTATTATTGCTAACGTTTCGAGTGCAGCAGTTGATAGTCTTCTCTTCGCTTTAATCTGCAAAAGTGTATTCACTACATTGTGGTATTCTTTCTTCGAGAGGAATTGATATCCTTCAGCGATCTCTACTAACTCAAAAGCAAATCGCTCGTCGCTGAATTTTTCTTTAAGTGTTTCGATGATTTCTTTTAGTTCGTCTTTCTTCAGCTCCCAACCATAAGCCGTATTTAAGCAATTGATAATATCGTCGCCCGTTACCGGTGATTCCGCAGTGAAGATTAATGCTTCTATATGTTGCTCTAGTAATTGCATGTGAATAGGTATTGTATTAAGATTTTAATCAAATAACGATGTTAACGATTCGTCCGGGAACCACGATGAGTTTCTTAGGCGCTTCTTGCATGAATTTCTTTACTTCATCCGATGTTAATACCGCTTGTTCTATTTCTTCTTTGCTTAGTTGCAATGATAATTTTATTTTTATTTTTACTTTTCCGTTGATCGATACCGGATACTCGAATTCGTTTTCTGTCAAGAATTCTTCTTTCCACTGTGGGAATGTTGCTCCTGTTACGCTTTCTGAATTTCCTAACTGCTCCCAAAGTTCTTCTGCGAAATGCGGCGCATAAGGACTCAAGATGATCATCAATGGTTCTAGTATCGCACGCTTATTGCATTTTAAGTCGGTTAGTTCATTTACACATATCATAAAGTTACTGATAGTTGTGTTAAATGAAAAACGTTCTACGTCTTCTTCTACTTTTTTAATAGTCTTATGAAGCGTTTTTAATTCTGCTTTTGTAGGCTCGTCATTGCTTACGTTGAAGTTATTGTCTTTGTCGTGGAAGAGTCTCCATAGTCTACGAAGGAAGTTGTGAACTCCACTAATGCCTTGCGTGCTCCATGGCTTGCTTTGCTCCAACGGACCAAGGAACATTTCATATAAACGTAATGTATCGGCACCGTATTCTTCAATAATATCATCAGGAGTAACTACGTTGAATTTACTCTTCGACATTTTTTCGACTTCGTTACCTACTTTGTATTTGCCGTCTTCTAAAATGAATTCTGCATTCGCAAAATCTTCTCTCCAAACTTTAAACTGTTCAATGTTTAGTTCATTGTTTGGAGCAATCGATATATCAACATGTAATGCTGTTGTTTGATATTGATTTTTTAATCCCGCCGATACAAATTTGTTGGTTCCGTTAATGCGGTATACAAATGAACTCACTCCTTGAATCATTCCTTGGTTGATGAGCTTTTGTGCAGGCTCATTCATTGGGATGATTCCTAAGTCGTAAAGGAATTTTGTCCAGAAGCGTACGTACAACAAGTGCCCCGTCGCATGCTCTGATCCTCCTAAGTAAAAGTCGACATTCTTCCAGTATCCAACAGCTTCTTTCGATACAAGTTCTTTGTCGTTCTTTGCATCCATATAGCGCAAGAAGTACCAGCTAGATCCTGCCCATCCCGGCATCGTTGTAGCTTCGTATTCATATTCGCCTTTGTACTTCCAATCTTTTGCTCTCGCCAATGGTGGCTCTCCCGATTCTGTTGGTTGATACTTGTCGATTTCAGGTAATATCAATGGCAACTCGCTCGCGTCTAACGTTTGCGGTATACCGTCTTTATAGTAAACAGGAATAGGTTCACCCCAATAACGTTGTCGTCCGAAGGCAGCATCGCGTAAGCGATAGTTTGTTCTTCCTTGTCCTATTTTCTTGTTTTCTATTTCACTAATCGCAGCGGTGATGGCTGCTTTTACTTCTTTTCCGTCTAAGAATCCGGAGTTGATTAATGTCCCGTATTTCTCGTCGTACGATGCTGTTTCATATCCTTCATGTGCTTTGTCGGCAGGTGCTTCTATCACTTGAAGGAAAGGAGAGCGTCCGAGTTGTTCGGTAAGCTGCGATTCAAAATATTTTGCAAAGCCATAGTCGCGGCTATCGTGTGCAGGTACTGCCATAACAGCTCCTGTTCCGTATCCCGCTAAAACATAATCTCCTATCCACACCGGAATTTTAGCTCCCGTAAACGGATGTATAACATAAGCTCCCGTGAATTGTCCTGATATGCGTTTTACGTCCGCCATTCTTTCACGTTCACTTCTATTCTTCGCCATGGTTACGTATTCGTCAACCGAATTTCGGTACTCCGCTACCGTTACCTTGTTCACTAACTCATGCTCAGGAGCAAGCGTCACAAATGAAACTCCGAAAATGGTATCAGGACGAGTAGTAAATACTTCAATCGTTTCTTCTCTTCCGTCTAATTGAAAGATGATAGAAGTACCTTCACTTTTCCCGATCCAATTGCGTTGCGCTTCTTTTATCGACTCCGACCAATCGAGACTTTCGAGGTCAGTTAATAGTCTGTCGGCATAAGCCGTAATACGCAAACTCCATTGTGGCATCTGCTTACGCTCTACGGGATATCCGCCGCGCTCGCTTACTCCGTCTTTTACTTCATCGTTGGCAAGTACTGTACCTAAGGCAGGACACCAATTCACCCACGCTTCGCTCAAATAAGCTAAGCGGAAATTCAATAGGATGTCTGATTTCTTTTTCTCTGAAAAACTATTCCATTTTTCAGCAGAAAACGATCCTACTTCTTGCTCGATATCTCCGGTGAGGTATTGAGGCAATGAACATTGAAGACCTTCTTTCTCGAAAGTTGCAATGAGTTGAGAGATAGGTTCAGCTTTCTGAGAAACGTTGTTGTACCAGCTATGAAAAAGTTGAATAAAGATCCATTGCGTCCATTTATAATATTCCGGTTCGCAAGTACGTACTTCTCTCGACCAGTCGAAGCAAAATCCGATTTTGTCGAGTTGTTCGCGGTATCTCTTAATATTTTGTTCTGTAGTAACTTTAGGATGTTGTCCTGTTTGAATAGCATACTGCTCGGCAGGTAATCCAAAAGCATCGTAGCCCATAGGATGTAAAACATTAAAGCCTTTCAGGCGCTTGTAGCGCGAAACGATATCGGAAGCGATATATCCCAAAGGGTGTCCCACATGTAATCCGGCCCCTGAAGGGTAAGGGAACATGTCGAGCACATAATACTTCTCGCGAGAAGTATCAATCTCTGTTTTATAGGTGCGGCGTTTTCTCCATTCGTCCTGCCACTTCGCTTCAATAGCACTGAAATTATACTCCATAATAAACATTTAAATAGGGAGCACGAAGGTAACAAAAATGAAAGGTAGGTAAAGAGGTGATCGGTCAAGATTGGCAAAAAAATGGTTCAGAAGATTATCAAATGATGAAATTTGTCTATTCGGGCTACTCATTTCACTGTAAAATAGGTTTTTCGGGTCGCTGTAATTACTTTTGCCCGCATTCACGGTATGACAGAAGAAAAAAGCTTAGTACGTAAATCCCGTCGCTCGTCGCGGTTATCTACTATCGTCAGCATTACATTAGTCTTGTTCCTGTTGGGTACATTAAGTGTTTTGTTGTTGCATGCTAATAAGTTATCAGATTATCTGAAAGAGAATATTGAAATCTCTTTAGTTATTCAGCCTGATGCCGATAGCTTGACTGTTAATGAGTTATATCAAAGAGTGAAGTCAACAAATTATGTGAAAGAAGTTACTTTGATCAGTAAAGAGCAGGCAGCAGGAGAATTAAAGAAAGAATTAGGCGAAGACTTCGTTACATTTTTAGGGTACAACCCTTTGTATCCGAGCATCAATATCCGATTACGTAGTGATTTTGCCGACACCCAAACGATTGAAAGTTTTATCAGCTCGGTGAAGTCGAATCCCGCAGTTAGAGAAGTGCAATACCAAGCTTCTTTAGTAGAAAGTTTAAACAGAAATGTAAAGACGATTTCATGGATACTAGTCGGATTTAGCATTTTATTAACCTTAGTTGCGGTTGCGTTGATCAATAATACGATCAGGATTTCGTTATATGCGAAGCGTCTGCTCATAAAAAGTATGTTGTTGGTAGGAGCTAACAAAGGATTTATACGTAAGCCCTTCTTGATTAACAGTTTGGTAAATGGAATTATTGGGGCGTTAGCGGCAATCGGCTTATTAACGGCATTATTTTATTTCGGAGAACAAAAAATTCCGGAGTTATCCCTCATACGCGACATGCAGTTGATGGGAATAGTAGCAGGATTATTAGTGTTTCTTGGAATATTCCTTTCATTGATTTGTACCTTGTTTGCGGTGAATAAGTACCTTCGCTACCGGACAGTAGATCTATATTAAACTATGGCAAAATCAGTAGTTGACAAAAAAGTGGCGACGAAAGAAGCTCCGCTAACAGATAAAGCAGACTTCGCTTTCGGAAAAGAAAATTACCGCTTATTTATTGCGGCAATTGTTGTAATTATTGTTGGATATGCATTAATGTCGGGAGGTAAAACTACCGATCCTAAAATTTTCAACGAAGAAATATTTAGCTTCCGCAGAATTACTTTGGCTCCGATTGTTGTGTTGGCAGGCTATGTGTTAGGAGTTTACGCCATCGTAAAAAAGGCTGACTAAAATAGCATGAAATTATTTGAAGCAATTATTCTTGCTATTGTAGAAGGAATCACCGAATTTTTACCGGTATCTTCTACTGGGCATATGATTATTGCCTCTTCTTTAATGGGGATTGCGGAAGATCCTTTTACGAAAGCATTTACGGTAGCAATTCAGTTAGGTGCTATTTTCTCGGTGGTAGTGCTATACTACAAAAAGTTTTTTCAGTCGATGAGCTTCTATTATAAATTGTTTGCGGCATTTATACCTGCAGCAATATTAGGTAAGTTGCTCGACGATTTTATAGATTCGTTGTTAGGTAATGTCTTAGTTGTTGGTATTACGCTTTTTGCTGGTGGAGTAATTTTGATTTTTATCGACATGTTATTTAATAATAATCAAAATATCGATAGTGTAGAAGATATCAGTTATTCGAATGCTGTAAAAATTGGGTTGTTTCAATGTGTCGCTATGATTCCAGGAGTATCGCGATCGGCAGCAACAATTATAGGAGGGATGGCGCAAAAGCTCAGTCGTAAAACAGCCGCCGAATTCTCTTTCTTTTTAGCAGTGCCTACCATGTTTGCAGCTACTGCTTATAAGCTGTATAAGTTTTATAAAACAATGGAAGTAGCAGGAACTGGCTTTAATAAAAATGAGTTAATTTGCCTTGGAGTAGGAAATATTGTTGCCTTTTTAGTGGCACTTTTAGCTATAAAATCATTTATTACATTCCTTACTAATCACGGTTTTAGATTATTCGGATACTATCGTGTAGTTGTGGGGATTGTTATCATTATTCTATATATTGCAGGAGTCGATTTAAAAATTCTTTAAAATGGTAACTCCTCCTCCTGTTGGTGATCTGGGTGAAGTCATTCCGGTGAACAAGCCGCTTACTTGGACTTCTTTCGATGTTGTAAAAAAGCTCAAAGGCATAATAAAAGCAAAGAAAATCGGGCATGCAGGAACGTTAGATCCATTAGCTACCGGATTGTTAGTTATTTGTACAGGGAAAAAGACGAAAACAATATCACTTATACAAGAAGCTGAAAAGGAATATATTGGTACATTTTACCTTGGAGCTACTACACCCTCGTTCGATAAAGAAACGGAACATGACCATGTTTTTCCAATCGGTCATATTACCCGTGAAATGGTAGATGAAGCAGTTTCTCGATTAACGGGTCCTATTATGCAAGTTCCTCCCATGCATTCTGCAGTTAAGAAAGATGGAAAAAGAGCTTATGAAATTGCCCGAAAAGGAGAAACTGTTGAGTTAGCCGCTAAGCCTGTTGTGATTAAAGAATTTGAGATAACGGGCTTCCAATTACCTGAAATTCACTTCAGAATTGTATGTACGAAAGGAACCTATATTCGATCTTTAGCCCGCGATTTGGGCTTGCTTTTGAATAATGGAGCATACTTAACTTCACTTTGCAGAACACGAATTGGCGCCTACAAACTTTCAGAAGCATTTGAAATAGAAGATATTAGATCGAAATACAATGACGATTTATAGGTCAATGCCGCTCTTTTCTTAACTATTTGATTATTAACATACTGCCTATAAATAAAGTTTTTATTGATTGATTAACAGCTTGTTGTAAGCAGTGTTTTAGTATTCACCCCTCTTAATGACGTATCTTTGCCCTCCTTAAATGGTTAATTTCTTGTAAATTAATCATTGGCATTACTGCAGAAACGTTCGGCAGAAAATAACCCCTAAAAGCCCGTAAGCTGTATGAAATTATCTCAGTTTAAGTTTACCTTCAATGAGAAGTTGCTTGCTACTCACCCGACTCCCAATAGAGATGAGTCACGATTAATGGTGGTACACCGCACAACCGGTAAAATTGAGCACAAAGTTTTTAAAGACATTATTGATTATTTCGATGATGGCGATGTATTAGTATTAAACAATACAAAAGTATTTCCTGCGAGATTGTATGGGAACAAAGAAAAGACCGGTGCTAAAATCGAGGTTTTCTTGTTGCGCGAGTTGAATGCAGAAAGTAAGCTTTGGGATGTTTTAGTGGATCCCGCAAGAAAAATCCGTATCGGTAATAAGTTATATTTCGGCGACGACGATATGTTGGTAGCAGAGGTAATCGATAATACGACTTCAAGAGGAAGAACATTACGTTTCTTATTCGATGGTACTTCTGAAGAGTTCCGTGCAGTGATTGAGCAACTCGGACAAACTCCACTTCCTAAATACATTAAACGCAAGGCTGAAAATGCCGATAAAGATCGTTACCAAACGGTTTATGCGCGTAATGAAGGAGCTGTTGCCGCACCTACTGCAGGATTGCACTTTAGTCGCGAATTATTAAAACGCTTAGAGTTAAAAGGATGTAACTTGGCAGAGGTAACTCTTCACGTAGGATTGGGAACATTTCGCCCTGTAGAAGTAGAAGATCTTACCAAACACAAAATGGATTCCGAACAATTCTCAATTGATCAAGAAGCCGTTGACGTGGTTAATAAAGCAAAAGCAGCGAAGAAAAATATCTGCGCTGTTGGTACCACTTCAATGCGTTGTATCGAGACATCGGTATCAACCATGGGTGAATTAAAGCCAAATGCAGGATGGACAAACAAGTTCATCTTTCCTCCATACGATTTCAGTATCGCTAATATGATGATCACAAATTTCCATATGCCTGAATCAACATTGTTGATGATGACCACGGCTTTTGGAGGTTATGATTTAATCATGGAAGCCTATCGCGTGGCACAAAAAGAAAAATATCGATTTTACAGCTATGGCGATGCCATGTTGATTTTAGATTAATGAGAAAAATAGCCATAATCGTTGCTGGTGGGCAGGGTATCCGAATGAAGGGTTCCCTGCCCAAGCAGTTTTTAGCCATTTCGGGTGAGCCCGTACTTTTTCATACGTTGCGCAAATTCAATCACGATGGCATTCGTATCATTTTAGTGATGAATGAAGAGTGGATTGACTATTGGAATGATCTAGTCAGAGAGTTTGAATTTGAAGTTTATCATGACGTTGTTGCAGGTGGGGCTAGTAGAGCATTATCGGTGTTAAATGGATTGCAGCTAATCGACGACCATTCTTTAGTTGCGGTACATGATGCTGTTCGTCCGCTAGTAACAGAAAGCTTAATTCAAGAGCTCTATAGCCAGGCCGAAATAAACAAAGCAGTAATTCCGGTTGTGGCAGTAAAGGATAGTTTGCGTATTGTTGATGGGATTATCAGTAAGGCCGTATCCCGCAATAACTTTCGTGCCGTTCAAACGCCTCAGGTTTTTCATTCCGCACTTCTTAAAGAAGCGTTTATGCAGGAAGGGTTTGAAGGTTTTACAGATGAAGCGTCGCTTGTTGAATCCTACGGGCATACAATTCATCTCATAAATGGTGAAGATTTTAATATTAAAATTACCGTTCCAGCCGACTTTGTTTTTGCAGAAGCTATTTTATTGCAGCAGTAAGAATCTCTCCTTTAAAGCAATTTTCCATCTCGTTTTGCGTCTTATCTTTAGAAAGGACAATTTGTATATGTAAGCCGAATAATTCATATACTTTCATGAATTAATAATGTGTATTGTGCGTAGCTATACGTTGCTACGACTATTAACATAAGTTTGTGTAAATTGATTTGCTTTCGGTGTGTTTTAACTATTAGGAAAAAGGTATTATTGTAAAATCATGAAATTAATCCATATAATAAAGGCTATTCAAAAAACACTCCCAACAGTCGGTGTGTTGATGGCTTTATTGCTTTATGGAAATTCTGCTTTTGCGGGAAATACAACATCATGGACAGACACGCTTGCCTATCGTCAATACTATTCTTTTAAGCCTGAATTAATCCCGGGCATTGTGTCGAACGAAAGTGAAATTCGAGCTGGTCTATTATATGATGTAGATCGTGATCGAATTGTTTGGGAAAAGGATATGGATTATTCTTATCCTATCGCTTCACTTACAAAAATGATGGTAGGATTGTTAGCGGTGGAGGATATCGAAGCAGGTAAAGTTTGCTGGGACGATAAGATTACGGTTACTCGTACCTTCCGAAAAAAAATACGTCGCCGTCGTTATACTACATACACGGTTGAAGAAAAGTACACACTCGAAGATTTGTTGAAGATGGCCATGGTGGCTTCGCATAATGAAAGTACAGTATGGATAGCAAAGCATTGTGAAGGGTCACTGGAAGCCTTCATAGAGCGCATGAATAAGAGAGCTTTTGAGTTGGGGATGATTAAAACGCAGTACAGCAATCCTTCGGGATTACCTGCAATCATCGACGAACTTGATAATAGTGCATCACCTCGCGATCTTTTGGTATTAGGATTAGAGATCATGAAGCATCCGAAGTTGGTAGATATTACTTCAATTCCATACGCTACCGTTAGTAATGGTAAAGGGAATCAAACTTATAGAAACCATAATGGCTTAGTGATTAATTACAATCAAGAAGTCGATGGAATAAAAACAGGGTACACTAGAGCGGCTGGATTTTGTTTGGTTTCTACATGTACGCGCGGCGGACATCGTTTGATGTCGGTGGTGTTAGGCTGCCGTAGCCCTTGGGTGCGCAATGGTATTGTTGCTTCAATGATCAATACATACTTTGATGCAATTAAATTGGGACGACTAGGTGAAGCTGCTGTTGATGGATTTGAATCGAGGGCGTTCCTCGATAGTGTTGAACGTGGATTGGCAATGATATCGCCTTTCATTGAGCCCAAGGCAAAGGATTCCTCCGACGAATCGTACGCATACACCTATAAAACGGTAACGCAGAAAGTTCGCAAAACACATACTGTTCGACGAGGTGATAGTCTAGGGAAAATTGCTGATCGCTATAATATTGCTATCGTTGATTTGAAAAAGTGGAATCGTTTAAGGAAGAACACTATCACGCCAGGACAAAAACTAGCAATTTATTCAACGGTAAAAAAAAGAATTCCTGTTAAGCTAGTTGTTGATCCAGAAGAATCGGTAGCAGATAATTTTTCCCCATCTGAAAATGCAGAGGAGCAGGAAACAATAATAAAGAGCGAGCGTATTGTAAATGAAAAAAAGGAATCTGTTGTTGCCGAGAAACTAGATCCACGTGTACAAAGTATTTCTGACGATACACTTTCTTCTGAAAGAGAAGAACCGGTTATGTTAAAGCAAAATAAAGTTTTTACAAAAGTAAAACCTGCTCCAAATAAAAAATCTTCTTTTATTTATCACGTAGTTCAGCCCGGTGATACTTTATGGAATATCGCTCAACGTTACCAAGCAAATGTTGATCAAATTAAAAAAGTAAACCGTATCAGTAATTCACGCTCATTAAAAAGCGGTACAAGAATTAAGATTCCTGTTAAAGGTTAATAAACATCAAAACCATGTATAAATTCTTTTGTGCTATTGTGGTTTCAGGACTACTTAGCTTTCATGCGTTGGCGCAAACTCAGAAATCGACAATAAGAATGCCGATCGACGAAACCACAAAATTGATATGCTATTCAAAAGTAAATGAAGTAGCAGGTGAGGCGAAAGATGTTTTGTTCGATCGTGCCGTTGAATGGGCAACAACTTACTATAAGAATCCTACAGATGTAATTCGCGAAAAAGATAAAGAAGGAGGAAAGTTGGTTTGTAAAGCACGTTATAAAATGTCTAATCCACCCGATAAAAAAGGAGTATCTACGGATGCAGGATTAGCGCAGTATACGTTAACTATTCAATTTAAAGAAGGACGTTATAAGTACGATCTCACTGCTATAAATTGGAAGCAAATATCTTATTACGCTGCCGAGAAATGGATGGATACTGCAAATGCAAATTACAAACCCGAATTCGATTTTTATCTTCAGCAAGTTGACCAACAATCAAAAGAAATTTTGAAGTCGCTAGAGAAAGCGTGCGCAGTTGGAAAGGCAGATAAGGGGAAGGATAATTGGTGAAAAGAATTTTGAATTTTTAAGTCCATATTCATAGTTCGGCGAAGCCGTTGAGGGTTCGAATTTCGATATTCGAAGATGCCAAATTGGGTTGACGAATTTAATTTTTAGCGCAAAGTTTAACCATAACAGGAAATAATTGTGCACAGACTTGGCGCTGATTGTTATAGATTATTTGTTCTAAGTTCGCTTAAAGTATTTAGTTAAGAGGAATCGAAGTCATCGAGGAAAAGATTTTTTTACTTTCAGCCATTAAACATGATAAGTGTAAAGTTATTGATTTATTAGTTGTGGAAATGGAGGTTTGTTCTCAATCAACTAAAAAAATAAATTTATTTGGTGATGTTCAATATAAAATTATGTCGAACATCTATTTTTTATTTTCTATAGCCTATAGTCAATTAATTAATTTTTTTAGATTTTGCTTCCCCGTTCAAAACCATATTCTCAATATTTACACCCTCTATTTGCACCAACCCCGGTGTCATCCCAACTTTTATCTTGCCGAATTTTTTATCGATGCCTAAGAATTCAGCTCCGTTAATAGTTACCCATTTGATGAGACGCTCGAAAGGGATTTCAGGATGAGCAGCAGCGATTGTTTTTAACTCGCTTAAAATAGAGAGTTGATGATTACTCGCTAAACTATCGGTACCAACAGTTACTTTTAAATCATCATTATTGTAAATGCAAAATTGCGGTAATCGTCCAGTGATATAGTTATTTGCATTCGGACATAAGCACCAATATAAATCATTATGCAAAGCTATGGCAATATCTATCTGCGCAGCTGTTGTGAGTGTATTGTGTACCATCATCAAAGGCTTGCAATTTGTAAGTAATGGTAATGTGTTTAACATCGGACAAGCATCGCTAATATTATCAAAAAGGCGAATGTTTAATCCTAGTCCTAGGAAGAATTCAGATAATGGTCCCGATTTGTCTTTGCAAAACAAGAACTCATCATCACTTTCCTGCATATGAATCGATACAGGTTGCTTTTTATGAAAAGCATTTTTATTTACTGCACTAATCAGAGCTCTCGACATTGAATAAGGAGAATGCGGTACAATAGATGCATTTCCTTTTGTATTGAAAATATACTCATCGCAAAGCATCAATGCTTTTTCGAGAATAGCATCGGCCTTAGATGGATCTTGACCAACGACTTCTATGAACGTATGATAATATATCGATGATTTTTGTTTTACCTGAAGACTAATGTCGAAATTTGATATGTCGCCAACAGCAACGATGCCCTCATCATACATTTCTTTATCAGCAAGAATCATTGCTTCAGTCATTTCATCATCAGAAGAACTAAATCGCTCAGAAAAAATGCCTTTTATAAACCCGGTCATTCCATCAGTTTGCATTTTTGTTTTCCCTTTCAAATGCGAGAGTTCAAGGTGGCAGTGACTATTTACAAAGCCGGGTGTAATCACTCCTTTTATCTCGGTAAAAGATGAGGAGTTGCTATCTTGACCAACAGCTACAATTACTCCTTCCGAATTGACATCCACATAGCCATTTCGCAGTGGAGGACCATCGTTGGTGATAATTAAATCCGATTTAAAAGTCCTGATCATGGTACTGCGAAGGTAATTAGAGTTCTTGAACTCATCAACCCCGCAATCATTTTGTATCTTTGTGACATGTCGAAACCGAATTTACGTCATCTTGAAGCCGATCAAATTAAGGCCTTTTTCATTGAAAAGGGTGATAAAGCATTTCGCGCTAAGCAGGTTCATGAATGGATTTGGCAGAAGTCGGCTCGTTCTTTTGATGAAATGACCAATCTTTCAAAAGATACGCGATCATTATTGGAAGAAAATTTTACTCTGGATCCTGTTACTGTTGACGATCTGCAAATTAGTCGCGACCGCACCATTAAAAGTGCATTTAAGCTTCATGATGGCTATTTGGTAGAAGGCGTGCTGATTCCTACTGATTCTCGTATGACCGCCTGTGTGTCGTCGCAAGTTGGCTGTAGCTTAACTTGCAAGTTTTGTGCTACAGGGAAGCTTGATCGTTTAAGAAATCTTCACTTCGATGAAATTTATGATCAAGTGGCTATTATTCGCAAGCAAGCACTAGAAAATTACAATATCCCCTTAACAAATATTGTTTATATGGGAATGGGTGAGCCATTGTTGAATTATGCTAATGTGATGAAAAGTATTGATCGCATTACTTCTCCCGATGGATTAGGGATGTCGTCGCAACGTATTACCGTATCTACGGCTGGTATCGCCAAAATGATTAAAAAATTGGGAGATGATCAAGTGAAGTTTAATCTTGCTTTATCATTACATGCAGCAAACGATGTAAAGCGTAGTCAGATTATGCCCATCAACGAAACAAATACGCTAGATGTTTTAGAAGAAGCGTTGAACTATTTCTACGATAAAACGGGAACTAGAGTAACGTTTGAATACATCGTCTTTAAAAATTTTAATGATACTATTTCGGATGCGAAAGAGCTAGGTGCATTTGCTCGTAGAGTTCCAGCGAAAATTAATTTGATTGAATACAATACTATTGGAGATGGTATTTTTAGTAATACGAGTGAAGAAAAATTAAATGCATTTGTGTCGACACTCGAGAATAATGGACATATCGTTAATGTTCGTCGTAGTAGAGGAAAAGATATTGATGCAGCTTGTGGACAATTAGCAAACAAAGGCGGAAAAGAAGAGAAGTAAATTAAGGATGAATGTTTTTCATGTAAGCTGTGACATACTTTCCTATTACATCAAATTCGAGATTTACCTTGTCGCCTTCTTTCAGTAGATGGAAGGTAGTACACTCATATGTGTAAGGTATTATTGCTACAGAGAAATGTTCTTTTGTTGATTCAATAACTGTTAAGCTAACACCATTGATGCAAATAGATCCTTTGGGAACCGTGAAATGAATGCTGTAAGGGTTGTGCGAAATTCGATAATGCCAACTTCCATTTTCATCGGTGATTGATGCTATTGTTCCCGTCTCGTCAACATGACCTTGAACGATATGACCGTCGAGTCGCCCACCAGCAATCATACATCTTTCAAGGTTAACGATATCGCCTACTTGCAAATACCCAAGGTTTGTACGGCGCAATGTTTCTGCAATAGCTGTTACAGAATAAGAATTATTTCGGATGTTCGTTACCGTTAGGCAAACACCGTTATGTGCTAGGCTTTGGTCCACTTTTAAATCACTTGTAAAAGGACATTCAAAAATAAAAGTGCGGTTTTCTCCGTGATCGCTAAACGATGTTAATGTTCCTGTAGCTTCTACAATTCCGGTAAACATAATTTCTGCAGTTTTGGGTAAATTAGCTGCAAATATAAGGCTCATTTTCGGGTCGGAGGGTATAGCGCACGATTTTTTAGTGTCGTTTTTCTAAGTTTAAGGTTTTATAACGAATAAGGCTTATTTTTGTTAGTCTATACATTAACCGTATGAAATTACTAAATAAAATTACTCTTTTGCTAATGCTTGCACCTGCAATGGTCTTTGCTCAGAAAAAGCAGTTTACAATAGAAGAAGCTGTGATGCAGCAGCGAACAACATTAGCTCCTAAGCGTCTTGCTCAATTACAATGGGTGAAAGGAGGTAGCGATTTTTCCTATGTTGATAAAGATAAGTTGATGTACGGCACTATCAAGTCGAAGTCTCCAGTAGTAATAATTACGTTGTCAGAGTTAAATGAATTGTTAAAGAAAGTTACTGCCGATACAATGTCTAGAATCATGGGTGTTTCATGGGACAACAAAGATTTTTTTAAAGTAACGACTGGTAATAAAATTGTGCTTGTTGATGTGAACTTGAAAAAAGGGATAGTTTGTGATAGTGTAACTATTCCAGATCAAGCTTTAGTGCCCGAATTAAATAGTAGCGGGGCTATTGCTTATGTGTTAAACGACAATATTTTTGTCGAAAGGAATCATCAATCGAAACAAGTTACTATAGATGGTAGTCGTGAATTAGTTTATGGTAAAAGTGTTCACCGTGAAGAGTTCGGTATCGATAAAGGGTTGTTTTGGTCGCGCAACGGAAATGCTTTGGCATTTTATAGAATGGATCAAAGTATGGTGACCGATTATCCTATAGTTGATTTTTCTGAAAACCCAGCGATGGATAAATTAATTAAATATCCTTTTGCAGGCGGTAAAAGCCATGAAGTAAAAGTGGGTGTTTATGACTTAGTAACAGCTAAAGTTATATATTTAAAAACAGGACTTCCGAAGGATCATTATCTCACTAATATATCTTGGAGTCCTGATGGATTATCAATTTATTTAGCTGAATTAAATCGCGATCAAAATGAAATGAATCTGAATCAATACGATGCAATAAATGGAGATTTTGTAAAAACACTATTCACCGAAAAAGACGAAAAATACACAGAGCCATTGCATCCAATTGAATTTATTCCTGGAAATGCAAAACAGTTTGTATGGCAAAGTCGACGCGACGGATGGAATCATTTGTACTTATACAAAACGGATGGATCCTTAGTGCGTCAGATAACAAAAGGTGATTGGGAAGTAATTGATGTTGCCGGATTTGATGTTAAAGGCGTAAATATTTATTTCACCTCAACGATCAATAGCGGTATTAATCGCGATTTCTGTGTTGCTAAAGTTTCAACAGGAAAAGTAAAACGACTAACTAGCGGTGATGGAGTGCATACTTGTGTTTTTAATGCCGAAGGCGGATATTTTATTGATAACTTTAGTTCACTAAACACGCCTCGTATAATAAAATTAATGGATCTAGATGGAAAAGAATCCCAAACGCTTTTAACAGCAGAAAATCCTATAAAAGAGTATGCAACGGGGATAACAAAAATGTTTTCGATAAAGTCGAAGTTAGGCGAAGATTTATATTGCAGAATGGTTTTGCCTGTAGATTTTGATTCAACTAAAAAATATCCGGTTATTGTATATTTATATGGTGGGCCGCATGTGCAATTAGTAACCAATACATGGTTAGCTGGTGGTGATTTATGGTATCAGTATATGGCAGAAAAAGGATTCATCATTTTCTCTCTTGATAATCATGGAAGTGGAAATAGAGGCAAAGCATTTGAACAGGCTACTTTTCGACAGTTAGGAACTGTTGAAATGCAAGATCAATTGAGTGGTGTAGACTATCTGAAATCGTTAACGTATGTTGATGCAAACAGAATAGGTGTTCATGGATGGAGTTTTGGGGGATTTATGACAACATCATTAATGACAAGATCACCTGGTGTATTTAAAGTAGCAGTGGCAGGTGGTCCTGTTATCGATTGGAATTACTATGAAGTAATGTACACCGAACGATATATGGATTCGCCTGATCAAAATCCAGAAGGATATAAAAAAGCTAATCTTTTAAATTATGTTGATCAATTAAAAGGTAAATTAATGTTGATACATGGAACGTCGGATGATGTAGTGGTTTGGCAGCATAGTTTAATGTATTTGAAGCAGGCGGTAAGTAAAAATGTGATGCTCGATTATTTTGTTTATCCAGGTCATCTTCATAATGTTCTTGGTAAAGACAGAGTTCATTTAATGGGAAAAATTTCTCAGTATTTCTTAGAGAATTTGTGACGTATATAAGTAATTAGAAAGCTCTATGATAAACATCATAGAGCTTTTTTTGTTTTATAGATTTAAAGTCTGCAATAGTTCCACATTACTGACAAATAATTTTGGTCATTGTGACTAATGTTACTTTTAATGCCTCATTTTCATTTGACATTTGCAGTATCAATTTTACAGATATGAAATACATTATTGTAGGTGCCGTAGCAGGCGGAGCAAGTACAGCTGCTCGACTAAGAAGATTAGATGAACATGCCGAAATAATTATTTTCGAAAAAGGAGCTTATATCTCGTATGCGAATTGCGGATTGCCTTATTATATCGGCAATGTAATTACAGATAGAAATAAACTATTTGTGCAAACTGCAGATGCTTTTAATCAACGATTCAAGATTGATGTTCGTGTGCAAACGGAAGTCATTGGCGTGAATGCAGATGAACATACAATCAAAGCGAAGAATTTAGTGACAGGGCAAGAATATATTGAACATTATGACAAACTGGTTTTGTCTCCTGGAGCAGAACCTATTCGTCCGCCGCTGCCTGGAATTAATAACGAGGGAATATTCACACTTAGAAATGTAAAAGATACAGATTACATTAAAGCGTATGTTGATAGAAAATCGGTGAAGAAAGCAATAGTTATTGGCGGCGGATTTATTGGATTAGAAATGGCTGAAAATTTACATCGTTTAGGATTAGAAGTTAGTGTTATTGAAATGGGTAATCAAATTTTAGCTCCAGTTGATTACCCAATCGCTGCAATGGTGCAACAGCATCTTCGTTCGAAAGGAGTTGACTTATTATTGAATAATGCAGTAACAGGATTTGAAAGAAATGGTGAGAAACTTATTGTAAATCTTAAAACAGGAAATTCACTAGACGCAGATGTCGTAATTTTATCTATTGGCGTGAAACCAGACACGCGGTTAGCTGTAGGAGCAAGTCTTGAAATTGGTGAAGCAAGAGGAATAAAAGTTAATGAATATTTGCAAACATCGAATGCTAATATTTATGCTGTAGGAGATGCTATTGAATTTGCTAATCCGATAACCGGGCAACCTTTAGTCACCTATCTAGCTGGACCTGCGAATAAACAAGGACGAATATGTGCTAACAACATTGTGTTAGGAAATGTGCAGAAGTACAATGGATCAATTAATACAGCAATAGTGAAAGTATTCGACATGACAGTTGCTGCTGCCGGCACTGCCGTTAAACATTTAACACATGCAGATATAAAACATATCGTGTCAACCACGCACAATGGGGCACATGCAGGTTATTATCCAGGTGCTGGCCAAATGACTATTCAAATTGCCTTCTCGCCAAAAACAGGGCAGCTTTATAGCGCACAAATTGCAGGCTACGAAGGTGTCGACAAGCGAATAGATTTACTTTCATCTGTCATAAAAAGGAAAAGTAGTATTTATGAATTAATAGAATTGGAACATGCTTATGCACCGCCATTTTCATCGGCAAAAGATCCTGTAAACATGGCAGGTTTTGTAGCAGAAAATATTTTACTCGAACGATTAAATATTTTTTATTGGAATGAGATGGATAAAATAGGGACAGCGGATATTCTCCTTGATGTGCGACGAGAAGATGAATATAAAAAAGGAAGTATTGGAAATGCGATTAATATTCCGGTTGATGAAATTCGAAATCGATTACACGAAATCCAGAAAGAAAAAAATATTTTTATCTATTGTGAAGCAGGGTTAAGGGGATACCTAGCGCAACGAATTTTACTACAAAATGGATTTTCATCGGTACAAAATTTATCGGGAGGTTATAAGCTTTGGAAAGCTGCTACCGAAGAAGTTAACTATGCGACATCTTTACAAATGTTAAATACCTAAGTCTTTGGTCGATCCTTATTAAGAGATAAAAGTTGAGGCAAAAAGAAAAATCCTTAATTTTTAAGGTAAAGTGCAAATGTTGAAGCCGCTACTGTAAATTGTTGAATTGTTATTTTTAAACAATAATTAACGTAAATGTCTGGTTTTAAACATTAAACCATTGTGTTATTTTTATGGGTTAACATGGGTAAAACTTAAGCAATCCAAGGATTGGAATTGTTTCGGTGCTTTTTTCTATATTTGATAGATTAAATTGACCAAAACAATCATAACCAATGTTGAAAAAGTTACTCCTTACCAGCTTAATTATTTTATGCATATCGTGTCCATTTCGTGTAAGTGCGCAGGATTGGGTAAATAAAATGAATGATCCAAATGCAAACTTTTATGAAGTGCAGAATGCCTTCAATAAATATTTTGCAAAAAAAGATCGTGCGATAGAACGTGCAAAAAAACGCGCATTAAAACGTAAAGGCGAAGACCTTCAAGAAGAAGAATTTGAAGTGCCTGGATATTTTCAATATAAGCGTTGGGAAACTTTTATGTCGCCACGAGTTGGTCCTAATGGAGAGCGTTTTGATCCATCAATACCTTACCGTGAGATGGAACGTTATAAACAAAACTATGGCACCTTCAATTCAGGTAACTGGAGTCTGCTCGGCCCTGTTTCGGCTGTGCCATCGGGAGGAAATGCAGGGCGATTAACATTCGTTCGATTTGATCCAACTAATTCAAATATTATATATGTAGGAGCACCAGCAGGCGGATTGTGGAAATCAACTGATGGTGGAAATACATGGTCCTCGAATACCGATCAATTAGCACAAGTAATAGGTTGTACAGATATTGCTATTGACCCTACGAATACAAATGTTATGTATTTAGCCACGGGCGATGGAGATGGAGGAGATACCTATTCTGTAGGCGTTTTAAAATCTATTGATGGCGGAGCAACATGGAACACTACAGGATTGTCGTATTATATGGCTAACTATCGCCAGATTAGCAAAATTTTAATTGATCCTATTAACACGAATACGATTCTTGTAGCTACATCAGCAGGCGTTTATCGCAGTACAGATGCGGCTGTAACATTTACACAAACATTAGCTGGTTCATTTAAGGATATGGAATTTAAACCGAGCGATCCGAATACGGTTTATGTTTGTGGAACAGAGTTTTATAAGTCGACTAATAACGGACAAGGATTTATTAAAATTACATCAGGGTTGCCAGTTGCTGCGAATGTAAGTCGAATGGCAATCGCTGTTTCCCCCGCTGATCCTGCGTATGTTTATATGATCGTAGGATTGCCTGCGCCAAATTATGGAACAGAAGGGTTTTATAAATCAACAAATAGTGGAACAAGCTTCACCAAGCCAAGTACTCCTGGATTAGGGACGCAACAATGGTATGATTTGGCAATTGCCGTTTCACCTACAACTACAAATGAAATTATTCTTGGAGGGCAAACAGATTTTCTTCGTTCAACAAATGGAGGAACATCATGGTCACAAAATGGTGGAACAACACACGTAGATTATCATGATGTAGTATTTACTAATTCATCAACTTATTTTATTGTGAGTGATGGTGGTATATTTAAAACTACCAATAATGGTAGTTCGTGGAGTGATTTAAGCGATGGATTGCAGATTGCAGAAATGTATGGTTTAGGTCAATCAAAAATGAATGAAAATTTAGTCATTCAAGGATGGCAAGATAATGGAACTAATAAATACACTGGAACAGGTTGGCAAAAAATACTTGGCGGTGATGGAATGCTTTGCTTCATCGACTGGAATAATGATCAAAACATGTGGGCCGAATATTATAATGGTTCATTTCAGAAATCAACAAATGGTGGAAATAGTTTTTCTACAGCAACAACAGGAATTACAGAAGCTGGTGCATGGGTAACACCTTGGATTCAAGATCCGGTTGCGCCAAGTACATTGTACTCCGGATTTGTTAATGTTTGGAAAAGCACGAATGGAGGTAGCTCGTGGACTAAGATTAGTAATTTCACAAATACCGGTACAGTTACAAATGTAGCAGTATCACCTGCAAACAATCAAGTGATTTGGGCTGCAAAGCCAGGAGGATTATATAAAAGCTCCAATGGTGGTTCAACATGGACTACTATCACTTCCATGCCAAGTGGAAATATAACGTACATTGCTTGTAGTAATACGGATCCTAATAAAGCATGGATTTGTTATTCAGGATTTGCAAATTCAAATAAAGTATTACAAACAAATGATCAAGGAGTATCATGGGTAAATTTATCGGGATCTATTCCAAACATTCCTGTAAATTGTATCACCTATGTAAATAATTCGAATGATGCATTGTACATTGGAACGGATGTAGGTGTATTTTTTAAAGATGCATCAATGAATGTATGGCAACCATTCTTTAATGGATTACCAAATGTAATTGTATCTCAATTATCGATATTCTATCCTACAGGAAAAATTCGCGCTTCAACCTATGGCCGCGGATTATGGGAAAGTGATTTGTATGTTCCAGGAACTTACGCTCCTACGGCAGCTTTCGGGTCAAATCAAAAAATTTCTTGTCAGGGTGCCGCTATGCAATTTACTGATTACTCTGCAGGGCAACCAACCTCGTGGAGCTGGAGTTTCCCAGGCGCAGCTCCTTCAATCTCCAATTTACAAAATCCAATCGTATTTTATAACACACCGGGCACCTATCCAGTAACGTTAGTATCATCGAATGCAAACGGAACGGATTCGGTAACGTACTCTAACTACATAAATATTGCATCAAGTCCTCAGAATAATCCTGTGACAGTAGGCGATCAGCGTTGCGGACCTGGAGTCGTAAACTTGTCAGCTACAGGGTCTGGAGCTGGTTCATTGCGTTGGTGGGATTCACAAGGAGGAGGAAATGTTATTGCGAATGGAAGCAATTATTCGCCAAGCATCACTGGAACTACAACGTATTATGTTGATGAAGATTTTCCAGCTGGAGCAGTTGATTACGTTGGTGAGCCCGGAAATGGAATTGGAGCTGGAGCGTTCTTTACAGCGAATGATATTCGAGGATTATATTTCGACGTTACAAATCCTGTGATTTTAAATTCGGTTGATGTGTTTGCTAATACTGCAGGAAATCGCACGATCGAAATTTTAGACGCACAAGGAAATACGTATATAGATACTACAGTATTTATTCCGGCTAGCGGAGCAAATACTACAACTGTTACATTGAACTTTAAATTATATCCTGGTTCAAACTACTTTATTAAATGTCGTGGTTATGTTGACTTGTACCGCAACTCTGCAGGAGCAGTATATCCTTATAACAGTACCTCCATTAATTTAACGGGAAGTAATGCAGGATCTCCTGGATACTATTACTTCTTTTACAACTGGCAATACACCGACATTACCTGTAATACAGGAAGAACTCCTGTAACTGCACTCGATACTTGTTCGGTGTCAATTGAAGAGCAAGAGTTGCAAAATTCAATGGAAGTATTTCCTAATCCATCTCACGGCCTAGTTCATTTATCGTTCAATGCTGAGAGGGTGAATAACTATATGGTAAATGTTACGAACGCATTAGGCGCTATTGTTTATCGTTCAGCAGTGAATGTTGTTTCAGGCAAAGTAGATAAAGAAATTGATTTAAGTAAATTATCGAAGGGCGTTTACATGATAAATGTTTCTGACGGTAACACAGTTGTTTCGAAGAGAATTACCCTCGACTAATAGGTTATTAAAGCAGAAAGCCCCTACTAAAATAGGGGCTTTCTACTTTAAAATAATATTTTGTAAATTTGACCATGCCAAAGTTGGATAGAACGCAATTTAAAGTTCAAACATTTGAACAAGCCGATAATAAAAGAGCGTATTGGCTTTCAAAAACGCCTAATGAAAGATGGGCAGCAGCTTGGTATTTGATTTGTTGTGCGTGGAATATTGATATTAATAATCCGCCGAAATTGGACCGAACAGTATTTAGCATGCGAAAACATGGCTAATATATTAAATGACGATTTTGTTGATTTTTTAGAAGCATTTAATAAATTTGATGTTGAATATATTTTAGTTGGTGGGTATGCAGTTATATTTCATGGATACAACCGTACTACGGGTGACTTAGATGTCTGGGTGAAAAAGACACCTGAAAATTTTCAGAAAATAAAAATGGCATTTTTCGAGTTTGGAATGAGTTTGTTTAATTTGGATGAGAAGCTCTTCTTAAATACAAATATAAACGATGTTTTTACCTTTGGTCGACCGCCTGTTTGTATTGATGTATTGACTAGTGTCAAAGGATTAGAATTTAATGAAGCATTTACAAACTCAAAAGTTGTAGAGTTTGACAAAGTATTAGTTAGAATGATCGATTTTCTAGATTTGATGTCAGCAAAAAGAGCCGCTAATAGGAATAAGGACCAAGATGATATAGAACATCTTGAGAACCAACAAGAATAAAGCAAAACATTTTGTTTACTCCTTATTTGATAACACCATTTTGTACGTACTTAAGCAACGCTCTCTGGCAATTTTATGATCTACTAACGGTTGCGGATAGCTGAAATCTTCAAATTCGGGCACCCATTTACGAATGTATTTAAAATCAGGGTCGAATTTGCGCGTTTGCTCATAAGGGTTAAAAATTCTGAAATATGGAGCCGAATCACAACCTGATCCTGCAGCCCATTGCCATCCTCCGTTATTAGAAGCGAGTTCGAAATCGAGTAGTTTTTCGGCGAAGTAAGCTTCTCCCCATCTCCAATCGATAAGTAAGTGTTTAGTTAGGAAACTAGCAACAATCATACGTACTCGATTATGCATATATCCAGTAGCGTTTAATTCGCGCATACCAGCATCAACAATAGGGTAGCCTGTATTTCCTTCGCGCCAACATTTAAATTCTTCTTCGTTATTTCGCCATTTAATAGTATCGTAGATAGGTTTAAAAGATCCATTTGCAACATGTGGAAAATGCCAGATGATCATCATATAAAATTCTCTCCAACACAATTCATTTAACCAACTAAAGCTGATGGGTTGAGCATAAGCTGCTAGTTTTCGAATAGAAACGGTTCCGAATCGTAGATGTAATCCTAATTTCGAGGTGCCGTCGATAGACGGAATATCACGTGTGTTGGAATAGTTTTTCAGTATTACATCGCTAACAATTGTTCCTGGGAAATTGCTATACGAATCAGAGAAGCCCATCTTTTTTAAGCTGATGTGTTCTTTATGTTTTTCTGAAGCGATAAAGAAGTTAGAAAAGTATTTCTCGGTTGGATATGATTTTAAATAAAAGGCATTGAGCTTTGCCATCCATTTTCGCGAATAAGGAGTGTATACCGTATAAGGCTTCCCATCATCCTTCAATACTTCATTTTTCTCAAATACAACTTGATCTTTAAATGTTTTAAATGTAACACCTTGAGTAATTAAGAAGTTCTCAATAGCTAAATCACGTTGTTTTGCATAAGGCTCGTAATCGTGATTTGCAAAAACCGTATCGACGTTAAATTCAGCAATGATTTCCTTCCAACATTCGGAAGGTGTTCCATGTTTAATTAGCAAAGTGCTTCCTAAAATTTCTAGCTTTTTTTTAAGATCGCTTAATGTTTGAAAAAGGAAGTTCACTCTTTTGTCACTTTTATCTTCAAGCTTGTCGAGAATGTTTTTGTCGAATATAAAAACGGGTAAAATAGGATGTTTACTTTTTAACGCGTGAAATAAGGCCGCATTATCATCGATACGTAAATCGCGACGAAACCAATGAATATTAACTTTTGCTTTGTTTGCCATAAATATTTTTCAATGCTGATTTTAAGTCAGGGAATTTAAAGTTAAATTCAGTAGTGGATATTTTATTTGAAGAAACATTTGTGCTATCCAAAACAATAGCACTTTTTTCTTTCAAGAGCAGACGCAATATAAAGGCAGGCACAATCATAGGAATGCTCCTAGGTGCAATGATGTTCTTTAGTGTGCTAATGAAAGTAGCATGAGTAACGGGCTCTGGAGCAACGGCATTATATACTCCTGAAGTAATATTATTTTCAATGGAATGAATAATCATGTTGCAAATATCATCAATGTGTATCCAGCTTACGAATTGTTTCCCGTTGCCTAACGTTGGTGCAGTACCGAATTTCATTGGGAAGCCTATTTCAGGAAGTGCACCACCCGATTTTGCTAAAACCACACCGATACGAAAAGTTATTACATCAATGGGGAAGTTGTAGTAGGCTTCTTCCCATTTTTTGGTAGTATAGGAAAGGAATCCAGTTCCTTCGCCATCCTTTTCAGTAAACAATTGGTCACCGCCATCGCCATAAAAGCCAATTGCAGATGCGGCAATTACTTTAGTGATATAATGATTTTCAGAGGAGAGAGTGGATCGAAGCGTTTTAGCTACTGCTAAGCGACTGTCAATAATTTTATTTTTGAAAGCATTAGTCCATGACTGTGCAGCAATATTTTCTCCCGATAAAATTATTAATGTTTGATATTTCAACCAAGAATTGTCGCTTGTGCTATTTGAATTTGGGTTCCATAC
Source organism: uncultured Bacteroidota bacterium (assembly GCA_903881665.1). Classification (GTDB taxonomy): domain Bacteria; phylum Bacteroidota; class Bacteroidia; order AKYH767-A; family OLB10; genus CAINEC01. The sequence goes on from CAIRUC010000111.1 coordinate 40,263, forward strand.
AAATCTCTTTACTGGGGAATCACCTGGATTTCTACTAAGCCAAGCTACTGTATAATCTTTTTCCATAAGCATTTGTGTTAATCGATTACCGATTAAACCACTGCCTCCGGCTATTACCACTGATTTGTTCATCACAAAAAAGTAAACAAATGATTAAGGGAAAAGTTTACTCAACAATATAGTTTGGATCGAATCCTGAATCACCAGGATCGAAGTTTAAAATAGGAGCTGCGGTGGGTCGTTCGCCAAAGCGCACTTGAATACTAAATTTCAAATAGAAGGATGATGCCTGATGATAATCTACATCGTTGAGAAATATTTTACCTTTCCCTGTAACACCAGCTTCTCCAGTAAGTACTACAAATCGATCGGTGTAATAACGGGCGATAAGAGATATTTTTTGATAATTATAACGATAAGCAAGCGGTTGAAAGTCGTGAGCGCTATCTGCTTTTAAGTAATTGTAACCTCCGAAATTATGTAGCTTGCCGCTTAAGTTAAATTGGCGACTAAAAGTATGCGTATACATAAAGTTGAAAGGGAAGGTCGTTTGCACTTGATTTTCGTTGGATAATTTAAATCCTATTCCCGCCACAGGAAGAGGAAGATCTCGTCCTTGTATTGGCAAGTAGGCAACACCAAGTGTATGCCACCAACGATTGTTATGATAAAGATGACGCCAAATTAACGATGCATTAAAACGAAAATAACTAGCATTAAAATGGAATGACTCTGTCGGTAAAGCAATACCTATTTGACCTAGATATAAATTGCGAAGACCTTTCGCCATTAATCCAGTGATACTCGCTTTGCCTACCGTAAGTAATCTGTCGGGATCTAGAAAGCTAATCTGAGACATTCTTGCCGTAGCACCTAGGTGGCTAATCACAGCGAAAAAAGGTTTTCCTCCATTTGCATCGAGCCAATCTTTCTTTTTCCAAAGGGGTATTCGTATGTTGAAATTTGCACCTGTAAAACCATTCAATAAAGTTGTGTCAATAATTTGAGTTGCTGGAAGATATTCAACATCGGCTTGCCACATAGGAGATAAAAAAGGGTGTGGGCGATAGCCGCTTTGAGCGAAAGCAGGTAACCGGATGATAAATAATCCTAGAAGGATCAATAGGGAATAATAGCTATGAGATTTAAACATATTTTTGTAATGTAAAGCTAATGGACGATACACAACTCGATAAATATAGAAATGATCTTGCATTTTTGCGAGCTGCGGCAGCGCAGACGATAAAAGACTGTGAGCGCATGGGATTTAAATTAAATATTGAACCCGACAAAATTACTGGAATACTTCATTTGCAGCTGCAATTAGAGCCCTTTTTAAAACAATGGTGTAAGGAAGCGGGGTCGAGGTTGGCTGCATTACTTTATCAAATGGATATACCAGAGCATCTTATTCCCGAGCGAGGGGCTTGCTCAGATATTCCCTATTTATCAGCATTAATAATCAAGAGAGAATTGATAAAAGTAGTTATGCGAAAACTATATACTCCATAACTTGTTATTAGAGGAGCATAAGTCCTATTTTGCGTCTGGCATGGCCAACTTAGGAATAAAAAATAAGAGATGAACCACTTCTCAATTAAAGACGTAGAAGCACTTACTGGAATTAAGTCACATACCTTAAGAATTTGGGAGCTGCGCTATGGGATTCCGAATCCTAAGCGTACAGCTACAAATATTCGATATTATGATGATGAAGATATAAAGTTATTATTGAGTGTTTCGATGTTGAATAGGCAAGGACATAAAATCTCGAAAATTACCAAGCTTACAAAAGAAGAATTATCAAATTTAGTAATTGAGTTAACGCTTAACACGGAGGATACTTTCATTCAGGTTGAATCGTTAACGGCAGCAATGTTTAATCTCGACGAAGCAGCTTACGAAAAAATTCTTTCAGCGAATATTATTCAATTTGGTTTAGAAAAAACGTATCTTAATGTAGTGTTTCCCTTTTTGGGGCGCGTAGGGATGTTATGGCAAACAGGAAGTGTTAATCCTGCATACGAACATTTTATTACAAATTTAATTCGACAAAAATTATTTGTAGCGATTGACACACAGCCAAAAATAAATCACCAATTTTCTAAAAAATTCGTTTTGTTTTTGCCCTCTCATGAGCCACATGAAATCGGATTATTGTTTGCAAATTATCTCATCCGATCACGCGGACATCATACAAGTTATTTAGGGCCTAATTTGCCAATGGATGATTTATCGCCTGTGATGCAAATTTATAAGGCAGATTATATGTTAACTGTTTTAACAACACCAATTGCGTCGCAAACTCCGTTGCATGTATCGCGAAAATTATCAGTTGATTTTCCGAATGCAAATATTTTGATCGCAGGTAGTCAGGTTATAAACGCAAACATTCAATTGCCTCGTAATGTTAAGATGCTGTATTCGATGCACGATTTAATACATCTCATCGAAAATGTCAGTAAAAATTAAGAAGATAACAAAGGCTGTTAATCAACACTCTTTTTTATTTACCTAGGTACGATAGAAATTCTTTTCTGATTTCCATATTCAAAAACTTTCCTGAATACTCTGCGGTGATGGTGCTACTATTTATGTCGCGTATGCCACGAGAAGCAACACACATATGATTTGCATCAATAATTACAGCTACATCTTTTGTATTCAAGGCTTTCTTTAAAGCTTCTGAAATTTGAATCGTTAAACGTTCTTGTACTTGCGGCCTGCGACTGTAATAGTCAATTATTCTGTTCAATTTTGAAAGTCCAATTACCGAACCGGATGAAAAATACGCTACATGCGCCTTGCCGTAGATCGGAACAAGATGATGCTCGCAAGTAGAAAATAAAGTAATGTCTTTTTCTACGAGCATTTGATTATAATTGTAGTTGTTTTCGAATTTAGAAATAGTCGGTTCGTTAGCAGGAAGTAGTCCGCTGAACGTTTCATTTACAAACATCTTTGCTACTCGTATCGGGGTGTCTCTAATACTTTCATCGGTAAGGTCCATGCCTAGCGCATGAAGAATCCCACGCATATGATTCGCAATGATTTCAATTTTTTCGTCGGTACTTAACGCGAAAGCGGCTGAATGAAGCGGCGTCTGTATATTTCCTTGATAGGCATGTAGTATATCATCGAGAAGACTATCGTTGTTGTTTTTTAATGAGAATCCGTTTTTCTTCATCATAGCCAATAATATTTCTTTATCAATCTATAACATGAAACATGTAAAAGTGTTTAATTCATTAGGTTAAAATATTAAACAAATATTTATGCTTGGATTTAACCCATAAATAGTGGTGTTTTGTTGGGCAAATAATGAGGCTCATTCTAAATAAGCTATCTAAAACATTGTATTACAGTAGTCTATAATTGCTAAGGACTTGAGTAGTGCATCAGATAAATACTTGCAATAGAGGTTAAGTTGTATGTACATTTGTTTAACAATTATCGAAAAAGATTAAACAAAATGACTCAAATCGAATTTAACCATAGAGTAAAGGATCAATATCGTCCATTACGTGGCTATGCTTTAAAACTGACTCAGGATGCAGAAGATGCCAACGATTTGGTTCAGGAAACAATGTTAAAGGCTTTTAACAACCACGATAAGTTTGCCGATGGTACTAACTTGAAGGGATGGTTATATACGATCATGAAAAATATCTTCATCAATAATTACCGTAGAATGGTGAAGGGGAATATTTTCACCGACGATACCGAGAATCAGTTTTATATTAATCAATCGGTTTTTACGGCCAGCAATGAAGGTGAGCGTGCAATTTTAATGAAAGAGATGCACAAAGCCATTGAGGCCTTGAATGAAAATTTAAAGACTCCTTTTATGATGAGCTACCATGGTTACAAATACGAAGAAATAGCTGATTATTTAGCGGTTCCTTTAGGAACAGTTAAGATACGAATTCACGTTGCGCGTCAGAAATTAAAAATAAGTTTAAAAGATTACGGAACGCGTTATGGATTTTCGGTTGCTTAAAAATTATTTTAGATTTTAAGTATAAAAAAGGCTTTGCAGTTGTTTTGCAAAGCCTTTTATTATAAGTAGCTACCTGTGAAAATCATTTTTTTTATTGTGTCATTGTAGAGCTTACAAATATTTTTTTTCGCCGTATTCTTCTTTATATATTTTCACCATTAACAAAAAATAACTAAGTAATAATGGTCCGAAAACAATGCCAGGAATACCGAACCAATTTAATCCGATTATCACTCCTAAAACAGTGACTAAAGGATGAACATCTGCAAATTTTTTCTGCAGCCAAAATCTGAAAACATTATCGATATTGGTAATTACGATCGCTCCATAAATCAAAATACCACTTCCTTGCCATGATGTGTTTGCGGTAAGCATGTAAATTCCAGCAGGAATCCATACCATAGCGGTTCCAACTACTGGTAAAAACGACATAAATCCGCAAATTACTCCCCAAAACCAAGGTTCATCGAGGCCAAATATCCAGAATCCTAGTCCTGCACATATTCCCTGAAGTATTGCCAGTAATGGAGCGCCCATCACATTCGAATTTACCATCGACTCTAATTCGTTTGCAAATCGCTGAGTATTTTCGTCACTAACGGGAAGAAAATCTTGCAAGCTTTTTTCGGTTGAGCCCATATTGATTAGCAGGTAGTACAAAATAAAATACATCATTCCGATATCGGTAAGTACCGATGCAGTTGCGCCTAATAATTGAGGGATGATGGACGCTAATGTTTCCTGAATTTTTTTCAAACTATCATCCGATAAAATTTTTTGTCCGGTTTTGCGAAAAACAAAATCATCCATTTGATGAAGCCCTTGCATTACATCGCTTCCATGATTAACAACGTAATAAACTTTCTCCGACATTAACTGATATAAGCCCCAAAAGGGCAATAAAATAGTAATAAACGAAAGAATCATTACCACTAAGGCAGACCATGATTTTTTCCATTTTCGTTTTATCAGAAGATTGCGCATCAATGGTTTAAGCATCACATAAAAGATGATGGCAGATAAAAAAGAAGTTAAAAAGCCACTTAGCGACCAAGCTAGAAATAGACCAAGTATAAGGATGACTGTGACGGCAGCAATTTGACGGTAACCAGAAATGTTCATAGTGTGTAGGCGTAAATCTGTGGTCCAAGTTAATCAATGTTTTGAACAATGAATGACCTCATAATTCGTTGTGTGCTTATGCTGCTGAATGGATCTGAAATAATATCTTTGAGCAGGGCAAACCCCCACCTTGCGAATATGAAGTTAAAACTCTTTCACCGTCGTAGTTTAATAGTGCTGATGTTAGTGCCTTTTTGCGTTTTATGCTGGGGCTTCGGCGAAGATTATTTTCAAATTGGAAAACAGCTCGAGTTGTTTGCCGATGTTTACCGAGAGGTAAACACTTATTATGTGGATGATATTAATCCTGGTAAGTTATTAAAGACGGGAGTCGATGGTATGTTAAAGACGCTCGATCCGTATACAAATTTCTATACCGAATCGGAAATTGAAGATTACCGTATTGAGCATGTGAGTGCTGATTACGGTGGAATAGGAGTAACCTCGTTTAGGGTAGGCGATAGCGTTATGATTTTTGATGTGTATGAAGGGTATGCTGCGCAGAAAGCAGATATCCGTGCCGGTGATGTTATTCTTAGCGCGAACGGACGATCACTCAAAGGACTTACTACTGATCAAGTAGATGAGTTAATGAAAGGTCAAAGCGGTACTTCTATAGCAATTACTTTAACGCGTATCGGTGAGGCGCAACCGTTAGAGAAGAAATTAGTTCGTGAAGAAATAAAAGTAAAGAACGTTCCTTATTACGGAATGATTAACGATTCTACAGGTTATATCAAACTCGATAAATTTTTGCAGAATTGTTTTAGCGAAATGCATGATGCATTAGTTGATTTGAAAAAGACAAATCCAAATATGACATCATTGGTATTCGATTTACGCGGTAATGGCGGAGGATTGTTAGAAGAGTCGGTGAGTATTTTGAATTTATTTATCGACAAAGGACAATTACTTGTAACGCAAAAAGGAAAGATTGCAGGATCAAATAATGTTTACGAAACGAAAGCAGAACCGATCGATAATAAAATTCGTGTTGCGGTATTAGTCGATAAAAATTCCGCATCGGCAAGTGAAATTACTGCCGGAAATTTTCAAGATGTAGATCGTGGTGTTGTAATAGGACAACGTAGTTATGGAAAAGGCTTAGTACAGCAAACACGTAACCTGACCTATAACTATCAAATGAAACTCACCGTAGCAAAATATTTTACAGCCAGTGGAAGATGTGTGCAAACGAAAATTTATACTCATCATACCGATGAAGGTGGGTCATTTGAAGAAGTAGCAGACTCTTCGATTAAAGTATTTAAAACAAAAAACGGAAGAACAGTTTACGACGGAAGTGCTGTTTATCCTGATGTCATGGTCAATGCAAAAGACACAGGCAATGTTGCGAAAAGTTTATATCGCAAATTGTTTATCTTCGATTATGCATCTTATTACAGAACCAAACATGCAACGATCGATTCAACCGGAGAATTTAAAATCAGTGAAGACGATTTTCGTGATTTCGTGAAATTCTTAGATGGTAAAAAATACGACTACAGCACACAAACAGAATTAGCCTTTGCTGATTTAGTAGAGACTACGAAGCATGATAAATATTATGCAAGTGCAGGGACAGAAATCGACCGACTGGGAGCTAAGTTAAAGCACAATAAATCGGAAGATTTATTAGCATCCAAAGAAGAAATTAAAAAGATGCTTGCGAAGGAAATTGTTGGAAGATATTATTTCCAGAAAGGCCGCTATACATACATGATGAAAAATGATGATGTATTATTACAGTCATTAAACGTACTATCGAATCCTACTTTGTATAATTCCATTTTAAAAGGAGAAGGGCAGTATAAGGTGATTGGGAAGCCTACGTCGAAGAGATGAGAGAGTTTTAAGTGCGAGGATGAGGCATGCGTAAAAGTGTGATATTTCGGAGATAGTTTAGGGTTTAGGGTTTAGGGTTTAGTGTTTAGGGTTTACGGTTGCGCGAAGCGAAAGGCGAGATTGTAATCGGGAATTAATTCAAGGGTTCGAGGCTTGCCCTAAAGTGTGCTTTTTCGGTACTAGTTGATTGTTCGAGGTTCGAAGTTGCGCGAAGCGATAAGCGCGATTGTAATCGGAAATTAAATAAAGTGTTTGAGGCTTAAATTGACAGATATCTTCAAGGAGTAATTTTGTTCAGTTCTTCTTTATGAAAGTAAAAAAAAGAGGCTGCAAATTAAATTATGCAGCCTCTTTAATAAATAAATATTCCTTCAATTCACTCCTTGAAAATGTCGTAAGAACCTGACATCATTTTCGGAGAAGATGCGTAAATCTTTTACGGTGTATTTTAGCATGGTGATACGTTCTATTCCCATGCCGAATGCAAATCCTGTATATTTCTTAGAGTCTATTTTGCAATTTTCAAGAACGGCAGGATCGATCATTCCGCATCCTAAAATTTCTACCCATCCTGTGTGTTTACAAACGTTACAGCCTTCGCCTTTGCAGATGGTACAACTTATGTCCATTTCAGCAGAAGGTTCAGTGAAGGGGAAGTAAGAAGGGCGTAAACGGATTTTTGTATCTGCTCCAAACATTTCTTGTGCGAAATACAAAAGGGTTTGTTTTAAGTCGGCGAACGATACTCCTTCGTCGATATAAAATCCTTCTACTTGATGGAAGAAACAATGTGCGCGGGCTGAGATAGCTTCGTTGCGGTAAACGCGTCCCGGACAAATTGTTCGTACCGGTGGTTTTTCATTGTCGAGTACTCTAATTTGTACCGATGAAGTATGCGTACGCAACGCTAATTGCCCATTGTAATGTTCTTTATCGGGATCTAAGTTGATAAAGAATGTATCCTGCATATCACGCGCCGGATGTTCAGGCGGGAAGTTAAGCGCTGAGAAATTATGCCAATCATCTTCCACTTCAGGCCCATCACTAACGTTGAAGCCTATCCGAGAAAATATTCTGTTGATCTCATTTCTCACAATCGTGATAGGATGGAAGCTACCCGGAGCTTTAGAAACGCCCGGTAATGTTAAGTCGCCAACAGCAGATGTATCGGCAGGCTGTTCTTCAAACTTCTCGCGAAAGAGATTTACTTTTTCTTCAGCTTTATTTTTCAGCTCATTCACTAAGCGGCCAAATTCTTTACGGTCTTCGGCAGCTACTTCTTTCATCTGCGCAAATAAATCGCCCAGCACTCCTTTCTTTCCAAGGTATTGAACACGAAATTGCTCTAATTCATCCTTTATATTAGGCGTGAATCCGTCAATTTCGTTTATCAATGATTTAATCTTCTCGAACATTGTAATATTATTAAGCCGCGATGATTATCGCTGCAAACTAGTTTTCTACTAATTTAATCGTCATACGAATATCCGTCAATGGACGGTCGCCGGGAGCTGTAGGCATAGCTGAAATTTTATCAATTACATCGAGTCCTTCTATTACTTCGCCAAATACGGTGTATTGTCCGTCGAGCCAAGGAGACCCACCAACTGTTGAGTAAGCTAATTTTTGAGCTTCTGTGAATTTCTTGCCCATGCGAGCTTCTGCGCTAGCTATTTCGTTAGCGTTCATCACACGACCTTGAACGATATAAAACTGGCAACCGCTTGAAGCCATTTCTGGATTATTATCGCGAGCTGCCGCTAGCACTCCTTTTTTATGGAATAAAGTTTCAACGAATTCGGCAGGGATACGGTATCCAACGTCGCCGCCGCCAAGCATTTGTCCCGGAGCTGCTTTTTTAGAGTCAGGGTCGCCTCCTTGAATCATAAATCCTTTGATAACGCGATGAAACAATGTGCTATCATAAAAACCTTCGCCCGCCAATTTCACGAAATTGTCGCGGTGTTTAGGAGTTTGGTTATAAAGTTTGATCTTCATTTTACCGAGATCAGTGGTGATTTCCACCAGGTATTCCTTTTCCATCTTAGGGTTTTTATCTTTAGAATCAGTTTTTTGTGCAAATGCCGTTTGGCCCGCAAAAAGCAGGCAGATAAGACTAATTATCAGGCTTGTTTTCTTCATAACAAGAATTGTTTATTTTTGGAGATGCAAGTTTACGGAAGTTTTCGACCTCCTATATGTGCAATTATAACTAAATTCGAACAATTTTACTTTAGAAAACGTATAAATATTAGAATTATTAACCATGCTACGATACGCCTTCATCCTATTTATTGCCGTTGCGGCAGTTACTGCTTCTTCTTGCAAAAAGACCAAGCCCTGTAAAGCTATTATTACTGTTGTTGACTCGCTTGGAGATCCTGTTGCAGGAGCTAAGGTGATTCTTCGTCAGGATAGCGTTGTAAATGCCCAAACGGGGGTACGTGCTGATCTTTACAAGGAGCAGTTCTCTGCCGGCACAGGAGAAGCTTTCTTCGAATTTGAGTGGGAGGCGGTATTAAATGTGGAGATTACGAAAGATGCTCGTACGTCGAAGGATTATATCCGCTTAGAGCAGTCGGAAGAAATTCGCAAAACAGTGGTTTTGAAATAATAAGACCTTAAATAAAATAGAAAATCCCGCTTTTCGGCGGGATTTTTTTATGGGGTAAAGACATCATGCTCTTTAAAATAATCAATCACACATTGCTTTAGCAGATAGTCTTGTTCGCCTAAGTTCATACGTGGAAGTTTTTGAATCATCTTCCAATGAGGCCATCCTTCGTCGTCAACTCCTTCGAGTTCATAGTAACCGAATTGGCTTAATAGTCGGCAGGTGGCGATATGCATCAAGTCTTGCTTTTCGTCTTTGGCAAATTTTTTTGCCCCTTGACCTAATTCTTGTATTCCGATAAGAAAAAGAACACCTTGTAAATCGACATCCGCATCAAAATGCGTACAGATTTTATAAAGTACAACTTCCCACTCAGCTTTCAACTCTTCAATATTTCTGACGTGCAGCATCTCTGAAAATTATTATTTTATACCGATGTTAGTGAACTAATAATTATGGATTCAAAATTTCATTTATCAATCGGCATAATACCAATCGCTTATTTTTTATTTAGCAGGTATTACTTTTTCTATTCTCATGCCGGCATCCATAATACCTGGTAGCGGGTTTAATCGCATCGCTTGAGAGATTTCAAAAGTATATTCACCTTTCTCGGGGAAAGTGACGTTTCGTTTAAATAAAATTTGATTATCCCAAATATCGCCAAGTCCTTTTCCTAACCATTTTCCTTCTTTCGTTGCCAACATAATTTCTACCGTATCACGATCGATTGATCCGCTCGGGAAACGCGTGTTGATAAAGAGGAAAATATTGCTGTAGGGATAAGTCCCAGCATTTCTGAGATTCAGATACACATTGTAGCCATGAATAGTATCGGGTACCGTTGCTTGGAATTTAAATGTGTTTTCTGAATCCCACATTCCTTTGTCGATAGGCCTATTTTCCTCGAATAGGGTAGCGTTATCACAACTGCTCAGCAGTAGAATACTTGCACAAGCGGTTACTATAAAATAGCGGAAGTGCATATTGAATGCGATTCTCATTTTATGTATTCGGTTGTCCGTTACCGTTAGGCTCATCTTTGCGTTCAAATTTGCGTGGAGGGCGGTTGCTTTTTTGGGCATTTACATCTCCTGAGATAGGATTTGACGGAGCTGGTAAAGGAGTTGTATTTGTAGTAGGTGTCGTATTGGGAGCAGCGTTATTGGCGGACGGTATTCCGTCAGGGCGTTTCCGTTCAGGATGATTTCCAGAGGCTGGAGCCGAGTTTTGTTGGGGAGCCGGGTTGGGTACAGAAATAGGATTCGGCGTTATAGCCGGATTCGTATTTTGGGTATCAATTGGAGCGTTCGGTTGTTGACGTTGCGGGCGAGGTCCTTGCTTAGTATTAGGCTGAGCAGGCTGCTGTTGAGGGCGAGGCGCCTGACGTTGCTGTTCAGGTTTTGGTCCTTGCGGATTATTATTCCCCACTGGCTTCTGATCGTTTCGCGGATTTGGTTTTGGTCCTTGCGGCTTTGGTCCTTGTTGCTGACGATTTTGCTGTTGAGCAGGATTGGCGGCAGTGCCTTGTCCTTGAGGAAGAGGCTTACGTTCTTCGCCTGGTTTTTTCTTTTTCTTCTTTTTACGATCCATGCGGGTAAGGCTATCTTGGCCTACCACATCTTTATAATGCATGTCATCGTCATTATCATCTTCAAACTCGATCATCCCAGCATCATCCGGTTTCTGGCCACGTTTGTTTAGATCAATAATTTCCTTTACTCGTTCAACACTGATAGGCATCCAATTTTCGGGAACGAAATGAGTTCTTTCATCACCCTCACGAGGTTCTGGAATAGGATTATACCACATGATACGTTTGAAAATATCGGTCTTGCGGTGAACTAATGTGCCTTTTCCGGTTTGTAATCGGATACTAGATTCAGGAATGTCCTTTACGGCATCCATGTAAGTGTCAAGTTCGTAATTTAAACAACACTTAAGCTTTCCACATTGACCGGCTAACTTTAATGGGTTAAGCGATAAATTTTGATAACGAGCTGCACTGGTACTTACGATTTTGAAGTCGGTGAGCCACGTAGAACAACAAAGTTCTCTTCCGCAGGAGCCGATTCCGCCTAAGCGGGCAGCTTCCTGACGCATACCGATTTGACGCATTTCGATACGCACCTTAAACTCGTCGGCTAGGCGTTTGATTAACTCACGGAAATCCACGCGATCATCAGCGGTATAAAAGAAAGTAGCTTTTTTGCCGTCACCTTGATACTCAACATCGCTTAGTTTCATTTTGAGGCCAAGTTCTAAAGCTATCGTTCTAGAACGATGCATGGTGTTAAATTCCATGCCCTTCACTTCATTCCATTTATCTAAGTCCACCGGACGAGCAATGCGATATAACGCTTTGATTTCCGCGGAGTCGTCTTTTACATTTTTCTTTCTAAGTTGGAAGCGAACCAATTCGCCAACCATACTTACTTCTCCGATATCATGACCGGGGCTTCCTTCCACCGCTACGAAGTCGCCAACCTTTAATTCGAGGTTGTTGACATTCCGGTAAAACTCTTTACGACTGCCTTTAAAACGTACTTCCAAAAGATCGAAGGGTTTATGCCCTTCTGGAAGCACCATGTCTGACAGCCAGTTATAAACATTTAGTTTATTGCATCCTCCTGTACCGCAAGTTCCATTGCTGCGGCATCCAGAGGGAGTTCCCGTTGTAGTGTCGGTGGTAGAACATGAGCTGCATCCCATTTACTTCTTCATTTTTTATGTTCAAATACCACTAATAATTTTTAAAGATCGGTAATTTACCCGAACTTCTATTTAATCTGCAAAATTCTACTCAATTTAAGTGACAAATCTAAGAATAAGATCTTTCCGTGCGCATTCCTTTCGATGTGATAATAAGCCTCGTTTAGGGCTTCCACGAACGGGGTCATATTAAGTGCATTTACGAAAGGCAAGAACTTATCGAGTGCTTGAATTTGCTGATTGTCAATCTTAACCAACTCACGATCGGCAAGGTTTATCATCATACACTCTCGCACAGTTTGAATACAAGCGAAAAGAAATTGTTTTTGCTTTTCGCGTCCTGATGCGTGCATACTATCAACCCACGTTTGAAGTTTATCCATCGACTTCATTGGATTGAAGCAGAGGCGCATCCAATTCAAAAATTCTGTTTCATGCGACGCATCACCTAAAGCTTCCCGCGAAAGCTCAAGAGCTAAATGAAAATTACCATCCGCCAAGCGCGCAATATCGCGGGCATGTTCATCCGAGAGTTGCTTCCGTTGAATTAATGCATTGGCAACCTCCTCGTCAGAAAGACGGTTGACTTTAATAAGCTGTGTTCGTGATAATATTGTTTGAATAATTTGGTCACGTTGTTCGCTGGCAAGAATGAAGATCGTATTGTCGGGAGGTTCCTCAATGCTTTTTAGCATTTTATTCGAAACCACAGCGCTCATCTTTTCAGGAAGCCACATAATGACCACTTTGAAAGGAGCTTCATACGCTTTCATACTTATTTTTCGCACTATATCGCCGGCTTCTTCCACCATAATGGATGCCTGCTTATTTTCATTATCGGCAATTGATCCAACCCAATCATTATAGTTTAAATAAGTAAATGGTATTACCGTTTCACGCCATTCGGTTATATAATCGAGACTAATTGGTTTTTTTAAACCACGTTTGGAGTCGGTAACTACAGGATATGAATAATGTACATCGGGGTGAACCATCTTACTATTTCTCAAGCAAGAAGGACATTTTCCGCAGCTATCGGTATCGGTGCGATCTTTACAGGTTAGGAACTGAGCATAGGCCAAAGCAAGAGGCAAAACCCCCGAGCCATTGGGGCCAAAAAATAATTGAGCATGACTGATTCTCCCCTCTTTAAAAGAAAGAGCCAGCCGCTCCTTTACTGCCGCCTGACCAATTACATCTTTGAATTGCATGTTGGCAAAAATAAGGCGAAGAAGCTTGCAAACCATCCATCGCCATAGAAAAATATAACGAAAAGTTCATTTTTGTTAAGAAAGTAAGAAACAGCAGCAAAATGAAATGGGGTAGTTCCTAATTACGACTATTTTTGCAGTCCGATAAAAGGGAAATATTATGCATATCAAAACAATTGATCATTACAATTTTGCTGGAAAGAAAGCACTTATTCGCGTCGATTTTAATGTTCCTCTTAACAGTGATTTCCATGTTTCCGATCCAACAAGGATAAATGCTGCGATTCCAACTATTCAAAAAATTTTGAACGACGGAGGAAGTGTTATTTTAATGTCTCATTTAGGCCGACCCAAAGAAGGGCCTGCGGATAAATATTCGTTACGCCATATTGTTAGCACACTTTCCGAACAGCTTGGTGTGCCGGTGCAATTTGCATCAGATTGCATAAACGAACCTGCTGTAAATGCAGCGGCAGCCTTAAATCCAGGGCAAGTATTATTACTCGAGAATCTTCGTTTCTATAAAGAAGAAGAAAAAGGAGATCAGGAATTTGCAAAAAAAATTTCTTTATTAGGCGATGTTTATGTGAATGACGCTTTTGGAACTGCACATAGAGCTCATGCCAGTACCGCTGTGATTGCACAATATTTCAAAGGTGAAAGCATGTTTGGCTATGTGATGGCTGGAGAGTTAAACAATGCAGAAAAAGTTTTGAATAACGCTGTTCGTCCGTTTACCGCTATTATGGGAGGCGCGAAAGTGTCGGATAAAATATTAATCATTGAACGCTTGATGGAGAAAGTAGATAACCTGATAATCGGAGGTGGAATGGCGTATACATTTATTAAAGCGCAAGGAGGAAATATAGGGGGCTCACTATGTGAATCAGATAAACTTGATTTAGCATTAAGAATATTGAAATCGGCAGATGAAAAAGGAGTAAATATTCACTTGCCTGTTGATTCAATAAATGGCGATAAATTTGATAAAGATGCAAATACTAACGTTACGGATATCCGAAAAATTGAAGAAGGATGGTTAGGGTTAGATATTGGACCTGTATCGGCAGAGCAATTCTCGAAAGTAATTGCAGAAAGTAAAACCATTTTATGGAACGGACCGATGGGCGTTTTTGAAATGAAAAAATTTGAAACAGGAACCCGAACTGTAGCAGAAGCAATAGTAGCGGCAACGTCAAAAGGAGCATTTTCTTTAATCGGCGGCGGTGACTCGGCGGCGGCAGTAAATCAATTTCATTTTGCCGATCAAGTGAGTTATGTCTCAACCGGTGGAGGAGCACTTCTCGAGTATATTGAAGGGAAAGGATTGCCAGGAGTGAAAATGGTGATAGAAGCTTATTAATTAGGTTTTAATAAAAGTTTAAGGGAGAATGGTTGGAATCTTTGCCCTTATTTGTTAACTGACTATAGGCAATAGGTAATAGTCAATTCTATCCTATATAATCTGTATACCGAATTGTTTTTATCTTTGTATTCGAATTATAAACTATGAATTACCTAGACGTGATTATTGCTGTTCCCTTATTATGGGGCATGTATAAAGGCTGGAAACGCGGATTAATATTCGAGATTGCAATGATTATCGGATTGATACTCGGAATTTATATTGCCTTTAAATTCTCTAGTATTTTTGAAGGAGTCGTTAAGAAGTTTGTTGATAGTCCTTCTACTGTGCTTCCATATATCACATTTTTTATAGTTTTTATTTTGGTGATAGTGGTGATGATATTACTTGCGAAATTCTTGGAAGGAATATTAAAAGCATCGAAACTCACGCCGATCAATCAAGTTGCCGGAGCGATCTTCGGTACGATAAAATTTGCGCTAACGGTTAGTGTAATACTTGCAATTATTCGTCCTGTAGATGTAAGAATGGGGCTATTCACGGTAAAAACAAAAACAGAGTCGGTCCTTTATCAACCAGTATTAAAAATAGCGCATTATCTTTTTCCTGCATTAGAAGATTTTAGAGAAGAGTTTGGGAAGAGAGTGGGGGGTTAGTTTGAGGTTCGAAGTTCATAGTTCTAAATTCTAAGTTCTTAGTTCGGCGAAGCTGACAAAGTTTGGGCTTGCCCCAATAGGGTTGCACGAAGCGAGTGGCATCGAGCGGAGTCGATATGATGTTGTATTAAAGGATTAAAAAATCAAATTATGAAAAAGGTAATATTATCATTCTTGTTTGTTGTGGCTGCGCAGTTGGTTTTTGGGCAAGAAACACCAAAGCCGGTTGAGATTTATCATCCTGATGCGGATGCCAAAGCGCAGATAAAAAAAGCTATTTCGGAGGCGAAGGCAGATAATAAACAGGTACTATTAATGATTGGAGGTAATTGGTGTAAGTGGTGCAGAATGTTTGATAAATTCATTCATGTAGATACGCAGATTGATTCAGCATTGAAATCAGGATTTGTAATGGAGCATATTAATTTTAGTAAAGAAAATAAGAATGCAGAATTATTGTCGATGCTTTCATTTCCTCAACGATTCGGATTTCCTGTCTTCGTAATATTAGATGCACAAGGGAATAGAATTCATACACAGAATTCAAGTTATCTCGAAGAGGGCGAAGGATACAGTAAAGAAAAAATTATGGAGTTTTTTAAACAATGGAGTCCGCAGGCGTTAAATCCCGCAAATTATAAGTAAAAGAATATTGCAATAAAAATAACAGAATTACAGCATGGAGCCGATTAGCTTTTGGGTAGGATTTAATGTTTTCATTGTTGCATTATTGGTGCTTGATCTTGTTGTGCTTAATAAAACCGATAAGGAAGTTACGTTTAAGCAATCGTTGTTATGGGTAGCATTTTGGGCTGTCATTGCATTAATGTTTAACGCTTGGGTGTATACTGTTAAAGGTCATGAAAAAGCGTTTGAGTTTTTAACGGGTTATGTTATTGAATGGAGTTTGAGTGTAGATAATCTCTTTGTCTTTATAGTCATTTTTAGTTATTTTAAAGTGCCTAAACAATATGAATATCGCGTTTTGTTTTGGGGAATTTTAGGCGCATTAATATTACGAGGCGCTTTTATTGTTGCAGGTGTTGCAGCGTTTCACATGTTTAGCTGGTTGATTTATGTCTTCGGAGGAATTTTATTATTTACCGGATTGAAAATGTTTTTCTCGGGCGATGATGAGAATCCTTCATTCGACGATAATTTATTGGTTCGTGTTTGTCGCAAAATATTTCCGATAACAGAAGAATATCACGGAAAACATTTCATGGTTAAGCAAGCCGGTCGATGGTTGGCAACACCATTGTTGTTGGTGTTAATTGTTGTTGATTTTACAGATTTAATTTTTGCAGTTGATTCAATCCCTGCAGTATTAGCTATCAGTAAGGATTCGTTTATTGTTTATACCAGTAATGTTTTTGCTATTCTCGGATTACGTTCACTGTATTTCGCATTGTCAGGAATGATGAATTTGTTTAAGTATTTAAAATATGGGTTGGCAGTGATTTTATCGTTTGTCGGGATTAAAATGTTAGGTTCCGAATTTTTCCATATCCCTACTGTTTATGCATTGTTAGTTGTATTAGGCGTTCTTGCCATGAGCATTCTACTTTCTCTAAATGCTTCTAACAAAGAATCGGTAAAATGAAAGCCGTTAAGTTGTTGTTGAATTATTGTAAGTATTATTTTGTTTCGGTGGGCCGCCACGGATTGCAAAGTTCTTTCATGTATAATTTAAATGAATTTGTTTGGCGACGCGATAAAAAAGAGGCTGATCAAAAAAAAATAGAGAAGTTTCGTCAAGCATTTTTAAGCAACAATACAACTATTTTTGTGCGCGATTTTGGAGCAGGATTTGGAGGGAAAGTGTATAAGCAACTTCCAATTTCATTTATCACAAAACGATCGAGTAAACTTCCTAAATATGCTAGGATGTTATATCGATTAAGTAAATATTTAAAGCCTACCTATATTCTTGAAGTAGGAACTTCCGTTGGTATTAGCGCCTTATATCAAGCCACAGGGAATCCTTCAGCGCAAGTGATAACCTTAGAAGGTTGCGATCAAACGGCTGCGTTAGCAAGAAAGGGTTTCATGCAATTTCCTGAATTAAATATTGAAGTGATAGAAGGTGAGTTTTCGCAAACACTTCCGCATGCAATCGCAATAATGCCACGACTCGATTTTGTGTATCTCGATGGTAATCATAAGTTGAAACCCACGCTCGAATATTTCGAAATGTGCTTAGAAAAAGTACATGATGATACTGTAATTATTGTTGACGACATTAATTGGTCACTAGAGATGAAAGAAGCCTGGAAGCTAATTTCATCACATCCGAAAGTAACCATCAGCATCGATGTTTTTATGATGGGAATTGTTTTTTTTAATAAAGGGTTTTCGAAAGAGAAATTTGTGGTGAGATATTAAAAATTTAATCGAATTCATTGCTGATTTCTCCTTATCAGTAATGCATTGATTTTTATTTTTCATATGTTTAGAACTGCATTTTTTTATTTAGCCTTAAAAAACCTTGTTTCATTTTTAATTTGATTCAGTTATTTATCGTTTTGATTGTTACCTTTGAGGAAATAAGTTTTCAATATCGTGGAATCGATTATTAAAGTTGTCAATATCGCCAAGACCTACGTGGTAGGGACTGAAACTATTCACGCTCTACGAAATGTGAATATGGAGATTTACAAGAATGAGTATGTAGCTTTGATGGGTTCGTCGGGGTCGGGAAAATCGACGTTGATGAATGTGTTGGGCTGTTTAGATACTCCTTCTGCAGGTGAGTATTTCTTGAATGGCATTAACGTGGCTAAAATGACCGATAATGAGTTGGCCGATATTCGTAATCGCCAAATCGGTTTCGTCTTTCAATCTTTTAATCTCTTGCCAAGAAGTACTGCCCTCGAAAATGTAGCACTGCCATTAGTATATGCTGGAATTGGTAAAGAGGAACGCGAGGAAAGGGCCTTTGAGGCGCTTAAGAGTGTAGGTTTAGATGGACGCGTTATGCATAGGCCTAATGAATTGTCGGGAGGGCAGCGTCAACGTGTGGCCGTAGCTCGCGCTTTAGTAACAAATCCAGCTATTATTCTTGCTGATGAGCCAACTGGAAACCTCGATTCTAAAACTTCAGAGGAAATGATGGAGTTGTTTGCTGAAATACATCGCAAAGGAAATACAGTTATTTTAGTAACACACGAGGAAGACATTGCGCGACACGCACATCGTATTGTTCGCTTGAAAGATGGTGGTGTTGAGAATGATGGACCAAACCCTGCTTTTAAACTTAAAACAGCATTGGTGTAATGAAGATTTATACAAAAACGGGTGATAAGGGCGAAACGTCTTTGATAGGAGGTTCGAGAGTTCCGAAATATCATTTAAGAATAGAAGGGTATGGCACTATCGATGAATTAAACGCGTGGATTGGATTAATTCGTGACCAAGAAATCCCAAAAGATTTGATTGATGTACTACTGGAAATACAAGATCGCTTGTTTACAATTGGTTCATTGCTCGCTAGCGATCCCGAAAAAGGAAAGATGAAGTTACCAGAATTAGTAGAGGGAGACATTCAATTGCTCGAAAATGAGATGGATCGAATGGAAAAATGTTTGCCGCCATTAAAATCTTTTGTGTTGCCTGGCGGACACCAAACTGTTTCTTATATTCATATTGCGCGTTGCGTATGTCGACGTGCGGAACGACTTATTGTTCATTTGTCGGTTGAAAATGAGGTAGATACAAATATTAGCATCTATTTGAATCGACTTTCAGATTATCTTTTTATGATTTCTCGTTACGTTGCACAGGAACTTAAAGCACCTGAAACACCGTGGAAACCAAGAATGTAATAAAAAGCTGATCGCCAATTTGTTTTCTAAGAAAAATCTTTTATTACTTTTGCAGCCCTCTAACAGGGAGTGAAACTTGTTGAGAATATTTACGTATCCAATTAACCAATTTAAAATATTTAATATGTACTGGACCTTAGAACTTGCTTCACACTTGGAAGACGCTCCTTGGCCGGCCACCAAAGATGAGCTGATTGATTATGCTATTCGTTCGGGAGCCCCAATGGAAGTAATTGAAAACTTACAGGAGCTTGAAGACGAAGGCGAGCCGTATGAAACGATAGAGGAGATATGGCCGGATTATCCGACTAAGGATGACTTCTTCTTCAACGAAGATGAATATTAGCAAAAACTGAAATGCTAAAAAAGAACCCGTACACATGTGCGGGTTTTTTGTTTAATTTAGAATTGCAAGCAAGTCAGGATTCAATAATTTTTTATTGGCCGCAGATGCCGCTGGTGCGATGTAATTTTTTGCAAAGACGATTTAAAAAATTGTTGCATAGACATATTCTACGGAATTATTTTTTAGAAGTATTTGTGAAAAAGGATGAGCAGATGGGTTAAAAATATGCTGGCAATTGGTCATTTATACTTTTTCAACTGAAGGAAAAAGTAAGAGCCATCGCGCGGCTCGAGCGCGTTGGAAGAGGATTTTGGTTAATTCTTAATCGCTACTATTGAAATATTTGATTTGGGAAAAGTTATTTTTCATAGAAATTCGAATGAATTGAGATGAGAAATTTATTGATCAATAGAAAAAGCGTTGCAGATTTTTTCTATTTTAAAGGATAAATGAATGAATAGTTTACTCCAAAAAAATCCCGACTTTCATCGGGACTTTTTAGTTTTATTACGGCAAACTTAGTTTCCCATTTCACTCATGAATTTAATTCGCATCAATCGGATATCTTCCTCTGTATAATCATCTTCACCTAGTTCTTTTAAGGCATCAGCTACAGAGTCGGTTTCTGCAGTTTGGAAGTATTCAAATACTTCATCCTGACGATCTTCATCGATTACTTCGTTGATATAATAACTGATATCGATTTTAGTTCCAGAGGCAACGATAGTCTCTAGTTCAGTAATCATATCTGTAAGTTTCAACCCTTTCGCTTTCGCCATTCCCTCAAGTGAAATTTTACGGTCAATATTTTGAATGATATATACTTTCAATCCGCTTTTATTCACCACGCTTTTTACTACGAGGTCCATCGGACGTTCGATATCATTATCCTCAACATATTTCTTAATAAGATCGATGAATGGTTTCCCGTATTTCACCGCTTTTCCAGAACCTACGCCAGCGATATTTTTTAACTCATCAACCGAAATAGGGTAGTTTGTTGCCATCTCTTCTAGCGAAGGGTCTTGGAATACAACAAACGGAGGAACATTCATCGTCTTCGCTACATTTTTGCGAAGATTTTTTAGCATCTCAAACAATTGCTCATCGGCTGCGCCACCACCACCAGAACCACCACCAGCAAACTCATCGTCCTCTTCGGTTTCTGTGTTATCGAAGCTAGTATCGAGAGAAATTTTAAAGGAAGAAGGCGTTTTTAAATAGGCATGTCCGCTTTCGCTCACCTTCAATAATCCGTAGTTGTCGATATCCTTATGCAATAAGCCAGATAAAACAGCTTGACGAGCTAAAGTAATCCAGAAGCGTTCACTCTGATCTCCGCCATCGCCAAATAATTCTAATTTATCGTGCTTATACGTTTTTACCTGCTGATCGATTTTGCCCATTAGGACATTTACAACATGCTCGGCTTGGTGTTTTTCTTTAACAGCCAAGATTGCTTCGAGTAATAATTCGAGCTCATCTTGTGCTTCAATCTGCGGTTTAGGGTGTAAACAATTGTCGCAATTGCCACAATTGTCTTGATCATAACGCTCTCCAAAATAATTAAGTAAAACTCTTCGGCGACAAACACTAGTTTCGGCATATCCAACTGTTTCAATCAACAATTGTTTACCAATTTCTTGTTCAGCCACCGGTTTGCCCTTCATGAATTTTTCGAGCTTCTCAATATCCTTATAAGAGTAGAAAGTTACGCATCGACCTTCACGTCCGTCACGTCCAGCACGTCCTGTTTCTTGATAATAACCCTCTAAACTTTTTGGTATATCATGATGAATTACAAAGCGAACATCTGGTTTATCGATTCCCATTCCGAAAGCGATAGTTGCAACAATAACATCTACCTCTTCCATAAGGAATTTATCCTGATGGCTAGCGCGCGTAGACGCATCTAATCCAGCATGATAAGGAAGCGCACGAATGCCATTTACAGTAAGCGTTTCTGCTACCTCCTCCACTTTTTTACGGCTGAGGCAATATATTACTCCTGATTTGCCGGCGTGTTGCTTTACGAATTTGATTATTTCCTTTAGCACATTCTGCTTAGGACGGATCTCATAATAAAGATTACCGCGATTAAATGACGCTTTAAACAAGGCAGAGTCCATCATTCCCAGATTTTTCTGGATATCGCCCTGTACTTTTTCTGTAGCGGTAGCGGTTAAAGCTATGATAGGAACTTTGCCAATTTCATCAATGATAGGGCGCAGTCGACGATATTCAGGGCGGAAATCATGTCCCCACTCTGAAATACAATGCGCTTCATCAATTGCAAAAAAGGAAATATTTACATCTTGAAGGAATTTCACATTCTCTTCCTTGGTTAAAGATTCGGGTGCGACGTATAGTAATTTAGTCTTGCCATCTTTTATATCTTTCCTAACGGCTTGTATTTCAGCCTTTGAAAGAGAAGAGTTTAAGAAATGAGCAACACCATCATCCGTATTAAAGCCACGAATGGCATCAACCTGATTCTTCATTAATGCAATTAACGGAGATATTACTATTGCAGTACCTTCGCTCATTAGCGCTGGAAGTTGGTAGCACATTGATTTGCCACCACCGGTAGGCATAATAACGAATGTATTACGACGTTCAAGCACATTACGAATGATCTCTTCTTGATCACCTTTGAATTGCTCAAAACCAAAATATTTATTTAACGCTTCTAAAAGCGTTGACTCTGCCACTAGCATGTACACGGGAAATTAAGGGACAACAAATTTAAACTATTTTTGTCTGCCAAACGCAAACAATTTTTATTTCATTACACATAAATAATTAAATTATTTTGCTCTTTTAGCTTTGCGTGAAGATAAAGTAATAAAGATAGAATTGCAAGTGAAAAACGTAGAGAAAAAAATATTTTTGTAAAGACTGAATAAAACATGAAAATGAATACCGACCGAAAAATACTTGCACTCGCAAAAAAGACACTCGATATTGAATCCGAAGCAATTGCGGGTTTAAAAGACCAATTAACAAAAGATTTTACTGCCGTTGTTCGTTTAATTATTCAATTAAAAGGCAGGGTGGTTGTTAGTGGAATAGGGAAAAGTGCCATCATTGCCAATAAAATGGTTGCTACTTTTAATTCTACAGGTACTCCATCTGTATTTATGCACGCCGCAGATGCTATTCATGGAGATTTAGGGATGATCCAACGAAGTGATGTGGTAATTCTAATTTCAAATAGCGGAAATACTCCAGAAATAAAAGTATTAGCTCCTCTTATTAAGAATGGAGGAAATGTTTTGGTAGCCATGGTAGGAAATGAAACTTCGACATTGGCTAAATATGCTGATTATCGTTTGCTTACTGCAATCAAGAAAGAAGCTTGTCCGAATAATTTAGCTCCAACAAGTTCAACAACAGCTCAATTAGCAATGGGTGATGCATTAGCTGTATGTTTGTTGGAGGAACGCGGATTTTCATCTGCCGATTTTGCACGATATCATCCGGGGGGAGCATTAGGAAAACGATTATATCTGAAAGTAGATGATCTTTGGGCTTCAAACCCTAAGCCGATGGTGCAAATGTCGACACCGATTACGGAAG
The DNA here is from genome assembly GCA_903881665.1 of uncultured Bacteroidota bacterium. Taxonomy (GTDB): domain Bacteria; phylum Bacteroidota; class Bacteroidia; order AKYH767-A; family OLB10; genus CAINEC01. The sequence continues at coordinate 63,538 of CAIRUC010000111.1, forward strand.
TGATTCTTGAAATATCTTCAAAACGTTTAGGATGTGCTGCAGTTATCGATAAAGGCAAGCTATTAGGCATGATTACCGATGGTGACTTGCGAAGGATGATGCAACAAAGTAAAAGCAACAACTTCACTAAGCTCTCTGCAAAAGATATTATGAATAAAAAGCCGAAGTCGGTTGATAAAGATATGATGGCGGTGGAGGCACTACAATTAATGAAAGAATTTAATATTACGCAGTTAGTAGTTACCGATAAAAACAAGTTTATTGGTTTTATTCATCTTCATGATTTGTTGAAAGAAGGAATTATTTAATTAGTAAAAAGAATAAATATCGAATATGTTATTAGACAGTAAAGACCCGAACAAAGAGATGGGATTTCTCGATCATCTCGAAGCCCTTAGGTGGCATATCGTTCGTGCATCGATTGTGGTTTGTGTATTAGGTTTGGTAGCATTTATGAATAAGGCTATTATTTTTGATGGCATTATACTCGCACCTAAAAACAAGGATTTTTGGACTTACCGCGTAATGTGTGAGTTGTCGCAGAAGTATAATTTGGATATGTGTTTCGATCAGATTAATTTTTCGGTTATTAATCTAGATATAAGCGGACAGTTTACTACGCATATGTGGATTGCCATCATGACTGGATTTGTACTCGGATTCCCTTATTTGATATGGGAATTATGGCGATTTATTCGCCCTGCATTGTCAGAACGAGAAATAAAATATTCTCGTGGCATCGTTTTTTTTACAACACTTTTATTTATTTGCGGTTTATTATTCGGTTATTATATTATTACTCCATTATCAATAAACTTCCTTGGTAATTATCAGGTAAGTGCCGAAATAAAGAATCAAATCAGTATGGATTCTTATATCAACATTGTAACGGTATTATCATTGTCAACAGGATTTGTTTTCGAATTGCCAATGGTAATTTATTTCCTTAGTAAAATTGGCATTATGTCGCCTGCTTTCATGCGAACGTACCGTAAGCATGCCATGGTAATTAATTTAATTGTTGCCGCCGTAATTACTCCTTCTCCTGATGTAACAAGTCAAATGTTGGTCGCCATTCCGTTATTCGTGTTGTATGAAATAAGTATTTATGTTTCGGCAATGGTAGAGCGAAATAAAAATAGAGAAGCATTAAAATAGGTTCTTGCAATTACCTTAATAATTCTAAAAAACATATATGAGTTTAGTTGAAGATTTTAATGGATATCGTGCCAAAATGAATGAAAAAATTCTTGCAGCCGGTAATACCAATATTAAAAGATTATATGCACTCGATACATCCACTTATCAAGAAGGTGCATTAAGTGTGAAGATGAAAGAGATGTTGGGATTGATTTCATCGATGGTGTTGCGTTGCGATGATTGCATTCGATATCATCTTGGAAAATGTTATGAGCAAGGCGTTACTACTGAAGAGCTGTTTGAAATATTTGCTGTAGCTAACTTAGTTGGTGGAACCATTGTGATTCCGCATACTCGTCGTGCACTTGAATATTGGGAGGATTTAGTCGTATTAAAGTGATTTGTAATTCATAGGTAAGCCAAACCATTTACGATTTTATTATGAAGAAAATTAGATACATTGTTTCTTTCTTTTTATACTTAACTATTATGTTATTTGCGTTAAATATATCGGCGCAAGAAACCTCTATTAGTGGAAAAGTAACCGACGATTTAACAAATGAACCTATTCCGTTTGCAACGATTATTTTTAAAGGAACCACCATTGGTGTAAATACGGATATGGATGGCAAGTATAGTGTGTCGTCACAAACTCCTACAGATTCGATCATTTGTACTTTAGTTGGTTATAAGCCGGTGAAGATGCGTGTGAAGAAAGGGCAATCGCAAGTAATCAATATTGTAATGAATGCTTCTAAAGTCGAATTAAATGAGGTGATTATTAAAGCTGGGGAAAATCCAGCGAATATTATTTTAAAAAATATTATTGCTAATAAAGATATTAATGATCCTGCTAAATTAGAAACATATCAATATGAGGTATATAATAAACTCGAATTTGATTTAACAAATATTACCGAAAAGTTTAAAAACAAAAAGCTGTTAAAGCCATTCAGTTTTATTTTCGATAATATAGATAGTAGTGAAACAAACTCTCGACCTTTTTTGCCATTTTTTATTTCGGAGACAATGTCTGATGTGTATTTTAAAAGCAATCCGAAAAATAAACGTGAAATAATTAAGGCGAGCAAAATATCAGGACTAGAAAACACTACAGTAACTCAGTTTCTTGGTGATATGTATCAACGTGTAGACGTATACGATAACTTTATTGATTTATTTGGAAAAGGATTTGTAAGCCCAGCTTCTGATTTAGGTTTGCTTTATTATAAATATTATTTACTCGACAGTACTTATCTCGACAATCAATGGTGTTATAAGTTAAAGTTTAAACCGCGTCGTCCGCAAGAGTTAACTTTTACAGGTGAATTTTGGGTGCAAGATACTACTTGGGCCATCAAGAAAATTAATATGCGCATAGCCGGTGATGCAAATGTGAACTGGGTAGAGGATATGGCCATCGTTCAGGAATACACGCGTGTTGAAAATAAACAGTGGATGCTTTCTAAAGATGTTCTGATTGTTGACTTTGCTGCGAAGGAAGAAGGCATGGGTTTTATAGGAAGGAAAAATACTTCGTACAGAAATTTCGTTATTAATCAACCCGTAAATAATAATATTTTTAAGGGGTCTGAAAATATTGTTGTTAATGACGAAGCATTAACACGTACTGAAGACTATTGGAATAATTCGCGACACGATAGTTTGTCTGAGCGTGAAACAAAGATCTACCATATGGTAGATACAATTAAAACATTGCCAGCATTTAAAACCTATGTTGATTTTGTGACTTTGTTTTTTACAGGATATAAAGACATTGGCAAAATCGAATTAGGACCTTATTATACCGTTTATAGCTTTAATAAAATTGAAGGTAATAGGTTTCGGATTGGTGGAAGAACAAGTGATGACTTTAGTACGAAAATATTAATGGACGGATATCTTGCATACGGTTTAAAAGATGAAAAATTTAAATACGGTGGAGGAATTAAATTTAAATTGTCTGATAAGCCGCGTCAATTTTTTGGCGTGAATTATAAATACGATGTGCAGCAGTTAGGACAAAGCGATAATGGTTTCTCCGATGACAACTTGCTTTTTTCCTTGTTCCGCCGAAATCCTGCTACAAAGCTTAATACCATCGAAATACAAAAAGCTTGGTATGAAATGGAATGGTTCCCTGGTTTTTCAAATCGTATAACGTTTATGAATAGCCGCTTCCGGCCGTTGGGCGATTTGGATATAAGTTTTTATACCAACGATGAAAAAACGGAATCCAAAAATTCGTTCCAAACATCCGAGATCTCCTTGTTTACCCGTTTTGCTTATCGTGAAAAGTTTGTAGCGGGGAAAATTGATAGGGTAAGCTTAGGATCCGATTACCCGGTGTTACAAGTAAATTACACCTACGGTTTAAAAGGAGTCATGAATAGCGATTTCAAATATCAAAAACTGAATGTTAAAGTTGATGATCTCTTACGGTTAGCGCCTTTTGGATATACCTATTGGATGTTAAGTGCTGGTAAAATTTGGGGAACACTTCCTTATCCCTTACTTGAACTTCACCCTGGGAATGAAACCTATTTCTACGATTATGCCGCATTCAATCTCATGAATTATTTTGAGTTTGTGAGCGACTATTATTTCTGTGGGTATGCCACACATCACTTCGACGGTTTTTTCCTTGATAAAATTCCTTTGATGCGTAAATTAAAGTGGAGAGAAGTGGCGCAAGCAAAAATTGTTTATGGAGGAATCAGCAAAAGCAATCAGAATATATTAAAAGATCCTTCGGTTTTCACTACATTATCGAAAAAACCTTATGTTGAGGTGGGTACCGGAGTCGAAAATATATTTAAGTTAATTCGTGTTGATTTTATCTGGCGCTTGTCTTACCTCGATCACGCTAATATTTCAAAATACGGTATTAGAGCCAGCCTTCAGCTCTTGTTTTAAATTATTAGTTCTGTATTACTCTCTTCTTTAAATTTGCAACTGTATGTTAACACTTCGCACCGATCATCTCATAAAACGCTATAAAAGCAGAACCGTAGTGGATAAAGTTTCTATTCGTGTTCAGCAAGGTGAAATTGTAGGATTGTTGGGTCCTAATGGTGCCGGTAAGACGACAACTTTTTATATGACCGTTGGATTGATTAAGCCTAATGAAGGAAAGATTTATCTTGAAGATGTTGAAATTACCAATGAACCTATGTATAAGAGGGCACAAATGGGTATCGGTTATCTTGCTCAAGAAGCTTCTGTTTTTCGTAAGCTTAGTGTTGAAGATAATATAAAGGCTGTGCTCGAAATGACCAAGCTTAATAAAGAAGCGCAGGAAGAAAAGCTCGAATCTTTATTAGAGGAATTTGGCTTACAGAAAATTCGTAAGAGTAGAGGAGATGTATTGTCGGGTGGTGAAAGACGAAGAACAGAGATTGCTCGGGCACTTGCTGTAGATCCGAAGTTTATTCTGCTCGATGAACCTTTCGCTGGAGTTGATCCTATTGCGGTTGAAGATATTCAGAGTATTGTTTATAAACTTAAAGCTAAAAACATTGGTATTTTAATTACCGATCATAATGTTCATGAAACGTTAACAATTACCGATCGATCTTATCTTTTATTTGAAGGGAAGATATTGAAAGAAGGAACAGCACGTGAATTAGCTGATGATGAAACCGTGCGTCGCGTTTACCTCGGACAAAATTTTGAGTTAAGGTAAAACCTTAATGCCCTGCTGGCGCCTTTACGCCCGCCGGTATTTCAATTTTTAATCGATTTATTTCTGGCGGTATTGGACAATTATAAGCGTTGCTGTATGCACAGTAAGGATTATAACATTGGTTAAAATCAATAATCAGAAAATCACCAGGAACTTCTTTTAAATCTATATATCGGCCTCCTCCATAGGAGGAGAATCCGTTCGTTTTGTCAGCAAAGGGAAGGAATAGATAATCTTTATATTCCTCTTTATTCATTAATGCAACTGATTTGTAAGCATACAATACTTGCTGCTTTTTAAGAATGAAAAAGCTCAACTTCAGGTAAGGAATGTATTGTTTGAATTTTCCAGATGTTGTTGGAAATGTAACCTCTTTCGCATCCGTAATGCGTTCAACTTTTGCCGTTACTCTATAATTTAAGTTAACAGGAAAAAAGGCATGTCCTTTGAATTTCGCTAAATCTTCTTTTGATAGTGGCGATTCGTTGAGATCTAAGTATGCGTTGTTTAGTTCTGTTTGGAAAATTTGTATCTGAGATAATGCCGCATCGTTTATTTGTGAAAAGGATAATTTGCTGATTAAAACGAATACGCTTAATACAACTAGAACCCTCATATTTCTAAGCTTGCTCTAGGCTAAATTCGAACGTTTCCATAATTGGGTTCGCCAATAATTGCTTACAAGCTTGTTCTACTTTTTCAGTAGCGATATCTTTTGTAGCGGCTTCCACTTCTAGCGAAATTCTTTTGCCAATTCGAACATTGCCGATTTCATGAAGGTTCATGTTTTTCATTCCAGAAGAAACTGCTCTTCCTTGTGGGTCTAGTAGCGCTTTTTGAGGCATTACATTGATATGGGCGATGAATTTCATGCGGTTGTTTTTTTGTGCGGTGGATATAGTAATGACAAAATTACGTAATAGAGAATAATTATTGGAAATGCAGCAAACTTTAATGTGAATAAAAATAGGATGACTCCTATGAGTAATAGTATTTGAGGCTTTGCTTCTTGCCAACTTAATACCTTGATTTTAAACGATAAAAAGGGGATTTCGGCCACCATTAAGTACGATGAAAGGGCTGCAAATACTATTAGAAAGGCTGGATTTAAAATGATCGGAGTGAGACCAAATTCATCATGATTCAAGATTAAAGGCAAGGACATAACCATGAAAGTGTTGGATGGTGTGTTTAATCCAATAAAATACGATGCTTGTCGCGGATCAATATTGAATTTCGCCAATCGTAAACAAGAAAAGAGGGTAACTACAAACATTAGGTATGGAAGTAAACGTACAATCGGGTCACCCATCTCGTTCAAGGAAAACATCGTGCGGTTAAAAACATGGAATAAAACAAACCCGGGAACTACCCCAAATGTTACCATATCTGCTAGAGAATCAAGTTGTTTGCCTAATTCTGAATTAGCATTAACTAGCCGAGCAACAAAGCCATCAAAGAAATCGAGGATGCCCGCAACAACTACTAATAATGCCGCAGTTTCGAAATGCCCATTAAACAAACTGATGATGGCAAGGCAACCGCAAAACAGGTTCATTAAGGTCATCAAGTTGGGTAAATGTTTAATCATAATACAAAGGTATATTTATCGAACGATAAATTGTTTACAATATATTCTTTTTATGTTCTTTAACTTTGAAACTATTATAACCTTTGCGTATAGCAAATAGTATAAAGTCCCGCTTAAAAAAATACTATTTCTGATACCTATTCGTTGTCAGTTACATTAATGTCCAACCGACCTATGCAAGTAAAAAAAATCCTTCTTTCACTCATTGCCGTGGCTATTGTTCCCGGATCTCTTTTCGCGCAGGAAAAATATAGTAATGAATTCCTTTCTATTGGCGTAGGCGCAAAGGCGCTCGGTATGGCGGGGGCTCAATCAGCAATCGTTGACGATGCTACTGCGGGCTTTTGGAATCCTGCCGGTCTTTTAAAAGTAAAAGGAAATATTCAATTAGCAGCAATGCATAACGAATATTTTGGTGGGATTGGAAAATACGATTACGGTTCTTTTGCTGCACCTATTGATGCAACGCGGGCTGTTGGAGTATCGATGATTCGTTTTGCTATTGATGATATTATTGATTCAACTGATCTAATCGATAAAGATGGAAATATTGATTACGATCGATTGAAAACATTTTCGTCGGCCGATTATGCATTTTTACTTTCATATGCACAAGCATTGAAGATAAAAGGATTGAGCGTAGGAGGAAACATTAAAATAATTCACCGTAAAGTTGGTGATTTTGCAAAGGCCTGGGGATTCGGATTAGATTTCGCAGCGCAATATGAAACAGGTAAATGGAAATTTGGTGCAATGGGGAAAGATATTACTTCTACATTCAATGCTTGGACATACAATACCGAAAATCTGAAAGATGTATTTACACAAACAGGAAATGAAATTCCTGAAAATGGATTAGAGGTTACGTTGCCTAAATTAATACTGGGAGGAAGTTATAAAACCAATATCAATAATAAAGTAACTATAATGCCGTCAGTTGATCTCGACTTAACGTTCGATGGGAAAAGAAATGTTCCGATTAAGTCAGATGTGATAAGTGTTGATCCAAAAGTAGGTGTTGAAATGGGTTATGATGATTTTTTATTCTTGCGTGCAGGTGTTGGTAATATTCAATCGGTAAAAAACATTGACCAATCAACGTCTACGACTGCTCAACCGAGTATTGGCGCAGGAGTGAAAATTAAAAATTTAACCATCGATTATGCATTAACCAACTTTACTGGAAGTGCAGGAACTTTGTATTCAAACGTGTTCTCGTTGAAGTTAAATATTGTGCGAAAAATAGCTACTAAATAAAGCTACAAAGAAATTAATAATTAAATATATGAGTCAGATTTCAGGGTATAACATCCCTCTTCATCAGGAGGTGATTCCAGATTTTATTTATCACATTCGTAGACTTTTGCAAAGCAGAGGATGGCACTACGAATTTAAGGTAGTACCAGAGGTGGTTTTAAGAAATGAGGATCTAAAAGGAGGATATATAATTCCGGATATTGTAGTTAAAAAAAGAGAGCGTTCATGGAACCAACCAGAGATGATAATAGAAGTAACTAGAAATAGAAGTTGGAATTCAGATATTAAAAAAGTTAGAAAAGCAATTAAAGAAGTTCGCTCGTTAAAAGAGTTGTTTGTTTTTAATATTGAGGAAACAGAATGTTGGAGAATCATCAAGCCTGACTTCGATGAGGAAGACGGTAATTCTTTTTCCACTGTTCTGAAGTTTGACTTAAAAAATTGCCTTAGAGGTTAATTTGCTTATAACAGCGTGTAAGCAATATAGCCCTGCCGCAGGAACAACATAAGGCAACATCGCCTGCGCGCAAAACGTTAACAGTTCCGGGTATATAGTAAAAAACTTTTATTATGCGTAAAATTTATCTTGTTTTTGTTTTATGTTTGATGGCATTGTGTAATGTAAATGCACAAGGCTACAATAATGAATGGATTTCATTTGTTAGCGGACAAACTTATTCTAATCAGCAATATTTCAGAATGAATATCTGGAAGAAAGGAATATTTAGAGTGTCGTATAACGATTTACAGAACTATGGAGTTCCTGTGAACTCTTGGTTTAGTCCTGATAGATATCAAATTTACCATAATGGAAAAGAGCAATTCATCAATGTTGTGGATGTTGATCAAAATTCTATTTTCAACGCAGGTGATTATATCGAATTTTTTGGTGATAAAAACGACGGAAGTTTTGACGCTCAAATTTATGACACACCTAATTCGCAACCGAATCCGTATCAAAGTTTGTTCAATGATACTGCCGCTTATTTTTTAAGTTATAATTTGTCGTCTATAACAAATAAAAGGATGATTGTAGAGAATGATCAAAATTTCGGTTCCTATACAACAGTTCCTTATTTAAGAGTAAAAGACACACGTGTTTCTGATGCAGAATATAATATTGCTTTTCGCGACGGAAATAAAATTGCCGACAATAGTTATATGATGGGGGAGGGTTGGTGTTTTGGTAAAATGTCATACGGAGGATTAAATAGTTTTACTTTTAATGCTACTAAACTAAATGTAGGTTTGAATCCTCCGCAATTGAGTTTTGATTTGATGGGGGCGAATGCATTGTCTCATCCATATACTGTCACTGCAAACGCTGCAACGGTTGGTAATTATTTGTTTTATGGATATGATTTAAATAAACAAACAATTCCAATTAATAATGCTCCTACTAATGGTCAATTAGTAGTTAATTTAATCCCTAGTGATGACCTTACCAATCCGATTAACGAAAACTATTTAAATACAGTTTATGTTCGCTTTGAATATGATCGCACCACTGATTTTAGTGGCGAAAGTTTTCCTCAAGAATTATTTTTAAGTGCTCAGGGAGCAAAGGTAACTGTGAATTTCTCTAGTACTGGATTAACAAATCCCAAATTATATGTTCTAGGAAGCGATACCGTAAGAATTATTTCTGTAATGAATGTAGGAGGCAATTTTTCTGCTGTGATTCCTTCGTTTACGCAGGAACAAAAATTATTTATTATCGATAATAATCAAGCTTTTTCGTTTGCGGGTAATGTTACGATAGAGTCGGTTAATCGTGATCCAGATCCTGCTAAATATGCACGCTTTAATAATTTTTTAGAACAAGGAATGAATGCCGATTTTCTAATAGTAACGAATAAAGCACTTTGGGCAAGTGCTAAAGATTATGCGGCTTATCGCACAACAAAAGGATATCTTCCATTATTGGCCGATGTAAATGAGTTATACGATCAATATTCTTGGGGGATTAGAAAACATCCGCAATCGATTCGTTCATTTGCCGATCAATTAATTGATTTGGCTGTAGCTCCTCCAAAGTATTTATTGTTGCTAGGAAAAGGAGTGATGATTACGGATAGTAAGTCGGGCGTTGGTTACGGTTTAAATTTAGTGCCAACTTGGGGAGAGCCTGCTTCCGATCAATTGTTTACCGCTCATTTGAATACCAATGAATATAAAACAGAAATAGCAACGGGTCGAGTGGCCGCTCAAACAGATAGTGATGTAACGGCATATTTGAATAAATTGGTCGAATTCGAAAATAATCAAAATCAACCACCATCACTTTGGATGAAAAATGTATTGCACTTTGGCGGTGGATCAAATCAAGATGAACAAGATGTGCTAGCAGCTAAATTGCAAACGTATGCTGCGTTAATTGAAGATACTTTGTTTGGTGGTAACGTGTATACCTTTTTGAAGAATTCGAATGCACCTATACAAATTAATCAAAGTGAATATTTACAGGCATTAATCGATTCGGGTTGTAGTATGATGACTTTCTATGGTCACGCTGCGGGTACTTCGTTCGATAATAGCACCGATGCTCCTGAGAATTATAGTAATAAAGGAAAATATCCTGTTGTGTTGGCGCAAAGCTGTTTTGTGGGCGATATTTTTACAACACAAAAATTATTAAATGAGAGATTTGTTCTTACTCCCGACAAAGCGGCTATTGGTTTTATTGCGGTGCCCGATAAAGGAATTATTGAAGAGCTCGACACATATTCATCTGAATTGCATCAACAAATATTTCGTTCTTCTTATGGTAAGGGTGTAGCAGAAAGCATGAAGAATACTATTGCTAATGTGATGACCGCAAATGTTGGCTATAAAAATGTGTGTATGAGCATGACATTACATGGTGATCCTGCAATTAAGATGAATCAATTTGAATTACCAGATTATTCTGTAGATAATTCAAGCATTTTGTTTGAACCTAGTGTGGTTACAACAGAAATCGATTCATTTAAAGTGAAAATTGCTGTTACAAATCTTGGAGAGAATACCAATCAGTCGATGAGTATTTTGTTTAGTCGCACAATGCCCGACGGAATTACAAAGCACGATACAATAATTCAAGTTCCTTATGTAACTTTTCGAGATACGTTTGAAGTGAAACTTCCTGTTGATTTTAAAGAGGGTGCTGGATTAAATAATTTTCAAGTTACGGTAGATAATTATAATGAAGTATCAGAATTAAATGAATCGAGTAACAATGTAGCTACAACTAAATTGCAAATCACTTCTACCGATATAAATCCTGTGTATCCAGAAGAGTTTGCAATTATTCCGTCAGCTAATGTTACCTTAAAAGCGACTACCGCAAATTTATTTGCAACGCCCAAAAACTATAGGTTTGAGTTAGATACTTCTGCGGTGTTTACTAGTTCAACAAAAATTTCGGGTGTTATAGCAAATGCTTTTGGTGTTGTTAGTTGGACACCAAATATAGCTCTTGCCGACAGTGAAGTGTATTATTGGAGAGTGGCTAATGATTCGATAATGAATGCTGATACTTCCATCTCAAATAATTTTCAATGGAAACAAAGTTCGTTCATTTATAAGCAAGGAATTACTGGTTGGTCGCAAGCCGATTATCCTCAATTTGGAAAAGATGAATTAACGAATATGATTCGTTATGATGCATCACGTTATTTCGAATATATTTCTTCTCAGTTTGCACTAACAATGACCCATGTGTTAACGCGTCCTTCCTATGAAATTAATGGATCTAATATGGATTATGGCGGTTGTGGATTGATTCCTCAGATTGCAATAGCTGTACTCGATTCTGTTGACTTTGAACATCCGTGGCAAACTGATTCATGTATTCGTTATTATGGAAATTATAATTATTTTAATTGTAGTACTTTCCAAGGTTGTAATCGTCCTCGACCCGATAAATTTTTCTTGTTTAATACTGCCGATCCTGCGCAAAATGACAGTTTGGTAAGTATGATTACTAATAAAATTCCAGATGGAAATTATTTGTTAAGTTGGACCGTCTTCTCGGTTCCTTTCGATACGTTGAGTGTTGTGAAAAATGGATTTGTAAATATTGGCGTTCCTCAATTTAATACATTAACAACAGCCGATAAGTATATGTTGTTTATGAGGAAAGGGGATCCTTCTTCTGTGATTTTTAGAAAAGGTTTATATCCTACAGAAGATTTGCGCATTGATTATGCTTTACAGCGCGATTGGGATAAAGGATTTTATACGTCTACTAAAATTGGTCCTTCTAGAAACTGGACAAGTATACATTGGGATTTTGCTTCCACTGAAATTGGTTTCACACCTGATTCCGTATTGTTAAGTGTTTATGGTATAAATACCACTGGACAAGAAATATTATTGATGAGTGGAATAACTCAAAGTCAAAAAGATTTTGCAATCAATTCTATAAATGCAGCGCAATATCCTTATCTGAAGTTAAAGTTGTACAGCGAAGATTTAATTCATCGTTCCCCACCACAATTAGTTAAATGGCAAGTATATTATGATCCAGTGCCTGAAGGTACATTAAATACTAAATATTATTCTTTTGCAAGTGATACGTTGCAAGAAGGAGAGAAAGTAACATTTATGATGGCTTTCGAAAATATCAGTAGTGTTGATATGGATACCTTATTAGTTGATTATTATTTATTTGATAAAAATAATGTTCGACGTGATTTAGGAACAGTACGTTTAAACAAAGCATTAGCTGCTGGTGATACTGTAATGACAGGAATAACTTTCAGCACAAGAGATTTCTTAGGTGATAATGTGTTATGGGTAGAGGCAAATCCGCGTAATGATCAACCTGAACAGTACCACTTTAATAATTTGGCTAATGTTCGATTTCATGTAACGAGAGATATAACAAATCCCCTCTTAGATGTTACATTCGATGGCACACATATATTAAATGGGGATGTTGTTTCAGCTCGCCCTTTTGTTACAATGCAATTGCTTGATGAAAATAAATTTATTGCATTAAACGATACGGGTAACTTTAGAGTGCTGCTTACTGATCCTGATGGGCTGGCTACTAATTTGCATTTTGAAATGTTGGCAGGAACATCAACATCTGTTGAGCTGTTGAAATGGATTCCTGCTTCACTTCCTAAAAATAGTTTCCGAATTGATTATAATCCAATGCTAACGAAAGACGGTATGTATGAGCTCGATGTTCAAGCAAAAGATGAGTCAGGAAACCTTAGTGGCGCACTCGATTATAAAATACAATTCGAAGTCGTGAATAAAAGTACAATAACTGAAGTGGTTAATTACCCGAATCCTTTTAGTACTTCAACACGATTTGTTTTTGTTCTTACAGGAAGTGAAATTCCAGATGATTTCCGCATTCGTATTATGACAGTCACTGGAAAAATTGTACGTGAGATAAATCGACAAGAAATAGGTGATATTCATATCGGACGAAATATTTCCGAATATGCTTGGGATGGTAAAGACGAGTTTGGTGATCAGTTAGCGAATGGAGTTTATCTTTACCGTGTATATACTGGAATCAACGGATCAGAAATTGAAAAGAAAGAAACCGCACTCGATGATTACTTTATTAAAGGTTGGGGAAAGATGTATTTGATGAGATAGCTTATTGTGAATTTTTAAAAGGGGGCATAAACTAAATTAAGCCCCCTTTTTTATTATAATTTCAAAATTCATGTCAAATATTTATTTTAATAGTGTTGTATCAAAACACAATAATTATATTATATTTACATAAACTAAAATCCTTTTAATATGAAAACAATTAGCCCCCTCTATTTCCTTCTTTCTTACTCACACACAAAGACAGGCTAATACCTCTAAGTCTACAAACTTAAATCCTAAGCTCACCGCATTAGATTTTTTACTCGTTCTTTGGTCTTTTTAATGTTGAATATTTTTTTTGTTTCTCCGATTATTAAGATTTATATGAGTTTTTTAACGATCTCCACCGAGCTTAGTAAAGGCGAGGGGATTCGCCGTAACCTCATCGTATACTTGGTGTAAATTATAAATATCACAGGCCATATAAATGGCCTCTTTCAATGATACTTCACTGGCAATTCCTTTTCCTGCAATATCATATCCTGTTCCATGGTCAGGAGAAGTGCGAATCACCGGTAGTCCTGCAGTAAAGTTAACTCCTGTTTCAAATGCTAATGTTTTAAAAGGAATTAATCCTTGATCATGATACATCGCTAATATCGCATCGAACTTCTTGTATGCACCGCTGCCAAATAATCCATCCGCAGAGTAAGGCCCGAATACTACAGCACCTTTATCAGCCATTTCTTTTACTGCTGGAGCGATAATATCTTTGTCTTCATTTCCAATTACTCCATTGTCGCCAGCATGCGGATTTAATCCCAATACGGCAATGCGTGGTTTGCGAATACCAAAATCACGTTTCAATGAATGAATCATAATTTGCAATTTCGATTGGATGTTTTCTTTGGTGATGTACTGTGAAATTTTTGTCACAGGAACGTGCCCTGTTACTAATGCCACGCGTAAATCACCCGAAACTAAAAACATTAATGGTTTAGAATTCGCAAATGCCTTTCCGAAGAATTCGGTATGCCCTGTAAACCCGCTGCCCTCTGGTTGAATCGTATGTTTGTCGATAGGAGCCGTAACGATAGCGTGAAGATGTCCTGCAGCAAGATCAGCAGTAGCAGCCTGCAACGCCTTATATGCATATATTCCAGTTTCTAATGAAGGTGTTCCGATTTCAACTTTAATGTCTTCCTCCCAACAATTAATTAAATTTATTTTACGTTGAATTACATCCTGAACCCCTTTTACTGTATTGTAATTGAATTCTTGAATGTTTAGCGCCTTACGGTGATGAGAAATTACTTTCGATGAACCATAAATAACAGGAGTGCATGTTTGCAAAATTCTGTTATCCATCAATGCCTTCATTATTACTTCCGCCCCCACACCGTTAACATCACCTAACGTGATGCCTATACGAATTTTGCCTTCTCCTTCGTGCTGCATAATATTATTTTAAAACTATAAAACTCGTTTTACTATTTAATAATTCCTGTTACTTGATTTTGTTTTTCAGGAATTCGAATATTAATCGCACACCTACACCTGTACCATTTTTTCCTCGGTAACTGTCGTTCGATTTACTGAATGCAGGTCCGGCAATATCGAAGTGCATATATGGGTAATCGGTGAAGTTCAATAGGAATCGTCCTGCAGTAATAGCACCCGCTGTAGCTCCTCCGATATTTTTCAAGTCAGCAATATCCGACTTCAATAATTCATCGTATTCGTCCCAAAGTGGAAATTCCGCTAAACGTTCATACACGTTGTTTCCTGCAATTTCTAATTCTGCACGTGTTGCATCTTCAACTTTTCCCATCGTAACAATACCGTAAGGTCCAATGGCCGCACTTGCAGCACCAGTTAAAGTAGAAAACTCCATGACCATTTCAGGCTTCAAACTTTTTGCATAATGCAAAGCATCCGCAAGAATTAATCTTCCTTCAGCATCGGTATTTAAAACCTCTACTGTTTTTCCACTCATCATGGTAATAACATCGCCAGGTACATAGGCATTCCCATCAAGACGATTATCAGTTGCAGGAACTAATGCAATTACATACAGAGGTAGTTTAGCTTTAGCGATAGCGTAAATTGCTCCACCAACAGCTGCACCGCCTGCCATATCACATTTCATATAATCCATTGAGTTAGGTGTAGGCTTCAAGCTCATTCCGCCTGTGTCGTATACAACACCTTTACCTACTAATACATATGGTTTTTTATTGATTGCACCTTCTGGTTTATATTCCATCACTGTGAAAGTAGGAGGGTCAATACTTCCTAAATTTACGGATAATAATCCACCCATCTTCATTTTAGTGATTTGTGCCTTGTCGAATACTGTTACTTTGAATCCGGCATCTTTGCCCATTTTCGTGAATTGCTTACCTAATTCAACAGCGTTTAAGAAAGAAACGGGTTCATTTACTAAATCGCGGGTTTTAAAGATGGCATCGCATAGAACCGACAGCTGGTCAATCTCTTTTTGAGTAACCTCCTTGTTGAACAAACCTACTGTTGTAAGTGCGTGTTTTTCTGAACTTGCTTTGCTACGGTATTTCAGGAATTGATAATTTGAAAGAATTAATCCTTCAGTAAAGGCTAGCATCAAAGAAGGAACTACTGTTCCCATGATATTAACTTGTTCACCTTTAACACTATTAATACGTGCTGCAATCCCAGACCCGTTCTTACGAGCGGCTTCTAATTGATGATAAGAAGGGCTCGTGCCGCCTTCGGTCATTTGCACTATTATCAGTCTTTTATACTGGTTAATAATGATTTGCTTACGATCAGCTTTGCGTTCTTTTTTTAGGAAACTGAGTTCCTCCCGGGAAAAGAGATCAAACGGGATGTTTTTGTCGTTGTCGGCTAAGATCACTAAGTGATCAACTTTACGGGTTGCTGACAGGCGTTTTATGGCGATATGCATAAGAAACTTTAACTTTGAGCGGCTGAAATTAAACAATGCGATCGTCATCATCAAAAACTGAAGGCAATTGTTTTACATTTTATCCGGTATCAGGTTATCTGATAGACCTCAATTTAAAAAATATGAATAGCGATCAATTATTAAAACGGGCACTTCAATTAGAGTTTCTATCTGCCGCAGAAGGAAAATTTTTGTTTGAGCACGTTGCTACAAGTGAGTTAATGTTTGTGGCGAATGAGCTGCGTAAAATCCAGAAGCCAGAAGGCAAAGTTACCTGGATCATTGACCGTAATCTGAATACAACCAACGTGTGTATCGCCAATTGTAAGTTTTGTAATTTCTACCGTATTCCGGGGCATGTTGAGTCGTACATCACTACTATTGAGCAGTATAAGACTAAAATCGACGAGACTTTTCGTTATGGCGGAGAGCAGCTTTTACTTCAAGGAGGACATCATCCCGACTTAGGTATCGATTATTACGCTGGTTTGTTTCGAGAGCTTAAAAAGCTTTATCCTACATTAAAACTACATTCATTAGGACCTCCTGAAATAGCACATATTGCCAAGTTGGAAGGGAAAACACATACCGAAGTATTGTCAGTATTGATGGAGGCGGGCCTTGATTCCTTGCCTGGACCAGGTGCTGAAATCTTAAACGATAGAGTTCGAAGAATTATTTCTAAAGGTAAATGCAGCGGAAGAGAATGGCTGGATGTTATGAGAGCGGCGCATAAGCTAGGATTAACTACATCGGCAACTATGATGTTCGGCCATGTTGAAACCTTGGACGAGCGATTTGAACACCTTGAATTGATTCGTCAGGTGCAGAGTGAAAAGCCTGCGCATGCAAAAGGATTTATTGCATTTATTCCTTGGCCTTTTCAAGATGAAGGAACGATGTTGCGTAGAGTAAAAGGCGTAAGAAATGATGTTACCGGAGATGAGTATATTCGTATGGTTGCGATGAGTCGTATTATGCTTCCAAATATTGAAAATATTCAAGCTTCATGGTTAACAGTGGGCAAGGCAGTCGCTCAAGTTTGTCTTCACTCAGGCGCAAACGATTTTGGATCTATTATGATTGAAGAAAATGTAGTGTCGGCCGCGGGAGCTCCTCATCGATTTACAGCAGAAGGTATTCAGACGGCCATACGAGAAGCTGGCTTTGTGCCTCAACTCAGAAATCAACAATATGAATATCGTGCTTTACCAGAGTTTATGGAACAGCAAGTGATTAACTATTAATAAAAATTAATGTATATATCTTTCGATGTGCTAATGAATAATATCCGATCTTTTAGTGTTTCTGTTTTAACGGCCGTTCTTGTTCTGGCCGCATGCTTTACTGCGAATGCTACCCATAATAGGGCAGGGGAGATTACTTATCGAAAAATTTCAAACCTTTTATACGAGGTAAAAATTGTTACATATACAAAAACATCGAGTCCTGCCGATCGTCCCGAGTTGGAGTTTTGGTGGGGTGATGGATCTCGCGATACCATCCCTCGTCAAAGTATTAATTTTAATGTAGGGCCCGATATTCAACGTAATATATATGTTGGTGTTCATACCTATCCTGGTAATGGAAGTTATACAATGTATTTCCTTGATGAAAATAGAAATGCAGATATCGTTAATATGCCTGGCTCGGTAAATCTTCCGTTTTACGTAGAAACCAAATTGGTGATTTCTCCGGTGATTTCAACTAATAACTCGCCGAACTTATTGCAAGCGCCTATCGACAATGGTGCGGTAGGACAAATATTTCTTCATAACCCAAATGCATTCGATCCCGATGGAGATAGTTTGTCGTATGAGTTAGTGGCATGTAAAGGTGTCGGTGGTCAAGCAATTCCTACATTTAGTTATCCCGCTGCCAATAATTCGTTTACGTTAGATGCTGTAACAGGTGATTTAATATGGGATAGTCCTCAAACAATTGGAGAGTATAATGTAGCCATGATTATTCGCGAATGGAGAAATATTCCAGGAATAGGTTTGCTGAATATCGGATATGTAACGCGCGATATGCAGATTACTATTTATCCTCCCGTAAATCAGCCTCCAGTTATTGCAACAGTAAATGATACTTGTGTTGAAGCGGGAACTGTTTTATCTTTTATTGTATCTGCAATTGAACCAAATGGGGAGTTAATTACAATGAGTGCTACGGGTGGTCCTTTTGTTACAAATAACAATCCCGCAACATTTACCTCAACACCAACTGTGGGTGCGGCAACAGGCACCTTTCTTTGGAATACCGACTGTTCGCATGTGCGCAAAAGCAAATACACAGTGGTCTTTAAAGCTATCGATAATAATCCCGGAGTTCAATTGGTAGATCTTGAACAAATGTTTATCACTGTTGTAGCCCCATCACCTAAGAATCCTTTTGCAACTGCGCTTGGAAATGGTTTAGTGTTGAATTGGGATACTTGCGTGTGTGCTGAAGCAGTGGGATATCAAATTTATCGACGCGCAGGTTCCTATGGATTTACTCCCAGCTCTTGTGAAACAGGAGTGCCGGCTTATACGGGTTATACGCTCATAGGACAAACCAATGGATTTTCCTCAACTACATTTACTGACAATAATAATGGTGTTGGTTTAGCTCCTGCTGTTCAATATTGTTATATGGTGGTTGCTGTGTTTTCTGATGGCGCTCAAAGTTATGCTTCCGTAGAGTTTTGCGGTAAATTGATTAGGGATCTTCCTGTGATAACGAATGTAGATGTGAATTCAACTTCTGCAATAAATGGAACAATGTATGTGGCTTGGGGAAAACCTACTCAACTTGATTTCACTCAAACACCGGGGCCGTTTCGTTACATTTTGCAACGTGCCGATGCAAGTGGAAACTATGTGGATGTTGTTACGAAAAATAATTTGAATGACACGACTTATAATGATGCTACATTGAATACTTCGGCTATTCAGTACCGCTATAAAGTGCAATTGTGGAATGATACACCAGGAAATATATTTTTGATTGGCACAACACAAGTGGCCAATAATGTGTTTTTAGCAGTAGCGCCCGGTGATCAGAAAAATAATTTAACATGGAACTTTGATGTTCCTTGGACGAACACTTTTTATGAAATTTATAGAGAAGGTCCTCCGAATTTATTTGCTTTAATAGGAAGTTCTACAAATCAAACGTATGTTGATAATACATTGCAAAATGGAGTTAACTATTGTTATTATGTAAAAGCATTTGGTTCGTATTTAGATACAGGACTAGTAAATCCAATAATTAATAAATCTCAAATTGCATGCGGAACACCGGTTGATAATGAGCCTCCGTGTACTCCGGTTTTTGCAAATAACGGAAGTTGTTCGTTGTTAAAAGATACGATGAGTTGGGTAATTGATTCAACTTGCGCAGCTGACATTGCTAGTTACCAAATGTATTTTATGCCAACAGGCGAAACTGTTTATCAGTTTGTTTATACAACCGGGCCTGCTATTTCTTCATATGTTTATAGTAATCCTAAATCTATTTCGGGCTGCTACTATATAACAGCAACAGATTCTGCAGGTAATATTAGTGCCGCCAGTGATACTTTTTGCATCGATCCTTGTCCAAATTATGAATTGCCAAATGTGTTTACACCAGATGGAGATAATATTAACGATTTATACCACCCCATACTTCCTTATAGAGATGTGAAAGACGTTGAAATGAAGATATATAATCGTTGGGGAGGAGTTTTGTTTGAAACAATCGATCCTAATATTAACTGGAACGGAAAGAAAAAGAATGATGGAGAAGAAGCAACCGACGGGGTGTATTTTTATATCTGCACGGTGAATGAATTTACTCCTAACGGTGATGTGTTGCCGAGAAGATTACACGGAACAATTCAATTGATCAGAGGGAAGAAATAAAATGAAAATACTTGGAGTTATTCCAGCGCGATATGCGTCCACTCGTTTTCCAGGAAAGCCTTTAGCAATAATCAATGGCAAGCCGATGGTGCAAAGAGTTTACGAGCAAGCCATGAACGCTAATCTTGCCGAAGTGGTGGTTGCTACCGACGATGAGAGAATTGCAGATGCGGTGAAAAGTTTTGGAGGAAATGTTGTGATGACGGCTGCCAATCATCCGAGTGGTACTGATCGTTGCGCTGAGGCAATGGCGAAGTATAAATCGGGATGGGATGCAGTAATAAACATTCAAGGTGATGAACCTTATATTCAGCCTAATCAGATAAATATTCTCGTAAATCTTTTGCAAAGGAAAGATGTCGAAATTGGAACGTTAGTGAAATGTATTAGTCAAACGGAAGAATTATTAAACGTTAATACGCCTAAAGTTGTAATAGATGCTTTAGGTAATGCACTTTATTTTAGTCGCCAGTCGATACCTTATAAGAAGGGTGAAGAATTTGCCGAATGGATAAAACAGCATACGTATTTTAAGCATATTGGAATTTATGGATATAAAGCCGATGTTTTGCTCAAATTGACGCAACTAAAACAGAGTGCTTTGGAGGTCGCCGAATCTTTAGAACAGCTCCGTTGGCTCGAAAACGGGTACCGCATTTCAACCGGAATTACGGCTGAGGAAACCATCGCTATAGATACTCCTGATGATTTATTAAAAGCACAATCATTTGAATTTTAATTAATTAACAGATAAATTGTTGATTTCTTGGGCATTCTACGTTCTAGTTATTATCTTAGC
Source organism: uncultured Bacteroidota bacterium (assembly GCA_903881665.1). Taxonomy (GTDB): domain Bacteria; phylum Bacteroidota; class Bacteroidia; order AKYH767-A; family OLB10; genus CAINEC01. The sequence continues at coordinate 84,388 of CAIRUC010000111.1, forward strand.
AGCTACCAATTAAAACCATAGAGTGCGTATCAACCAATATATAAGCGAATTACTATTTACGAATGACTGCGTAATTATACCTGGTTTGGGTGGATTCGTGGCCAATACGCGTAGTGCATTTTTAAATCCTGCACAACATACTTTCTCGCCTCCAACTAAGAAAATCGCCTTCAATGCAAGTCTTCGTGTAAACGATGGTCTACTCGCGCATTATGTAAGTAGAAATGGAGGAGTGACTTATCAAGAAGCAATTAACGCTATACAGCTTTATGTGGATGATATTTTCCGATTATTAGCGATTGGCGAAAAAATAGAAATACAGAATGTCGGTTCTATTTCATTAGATATAGAACAGCATATACAATTTGAACCAGATGCGTCTACGAATTTCTTAATGGATTCGTTTGGTTTAACTACGGTTCATTCACCAGCAATTAAACGTGAAGCGATTACCGCTTCCCCTTTGAAAAAGGTTGTGAAGAAAGAATTGCCGCAAATTGGCGATACTAAAAAGCGTCAAGGTTGGAGATTGTTAGAGTTAGTTCCTGCTGCTGCAGTATTAGCAATACTGATTTTTAATCCAAACGTAATTCAGAAGTTAAATACGAATTTGGCAAACGTTATTCCATTTGATGTTACTTCAACAGCGCCTGTAACTGCTGCAAAGAAAGCAGCGAATTATACTCGTTTTGCAGAAAAGGATACCGCAATTGTTGATAGTTCTATAGTAACTACCAATACATTGTCGGCAGCTACATCAGTTACTACTCCGGAAGTGATTATCGCCCCTTCATCAACAAATGATCTTACTGCCGAATTAAATCAGCAATTGATTGATGCGAAAGCGAAGTTGATGCAACAAGCATTCGATAAAGAAGTAGATGCGGCAACGAATGATATACTTGCAGCCGAGAAAAAATCAAAATCTACAGCTGAAGCAATTCATACTGCAACCAATGCTCACGAAAAGGCTGAAATAGTTAAAGAATCAACAATTTCTGCTTCAAAGAAATATAATGTTATCGGTGGTTGTTTTTCAGTGGAGGATAATGCAAACAAATACGTTACAGACGCTAAATTGAAAGGATTGCACGCTTCTGTAATTGGTAAGAATGCGAAAGGTATGTGGATGGTAAGTTTGTTTACAGGTAATTCTCAATCAGAGGCGCAATCGCAATTATCGGCTATCAAGTCAAGCTTCCAGCAAAATGCGTGGTTGTTTAAGAATTAAAAAGTAGACAAAACGAAATGAAATACATCCCGGCTAATAGTCGGGATTTTTTTGTCTATTTTTTTCGTTTGAAAAATCTATTTACTTTCATTGTTTAATTGATTACTATGAAATACCTATCAACTTTATTCATCGCACTATTATTTCCGATATTATCTTTTGCGGGAATTTCTCTTAGTGTTACGTCTTATAGTTCATGTGGAGCACCAACAGGTAAAATAGAGGCTTATGTTACGGGGATAGCCCCTTTTGTCTATATGTGGAGTACTGGTTCTACAATGCCGTATATTGATAATTTATACCCCGGAACCTATACTTTATATGTTACCGATGCAAACGGATTATTAGATAGCGCCTCAGTGGTTGTTGCAAATGCACCATTTGTTACGGGTGTAGATCTATCCTATTACAGTGGAATAACACAAACTATTGGTTGGCCTTGTCCTCAACAATGTAATGGAAGAGTATTTGTGCATACAGAATCTTCAAATGCTACCTTGCCAATAACTGCAAGTTTAGGTATGGGTAGTTCAAATCAATCGAGCCAAATGTTTTTTGATAATATAAATAATTTGTGGGTGGTTGAGAATGTGTGCGAAAATGATAATGTGGAAGTCCAATTTGTAGATGCTAATGGATGTCCCGGAACCTCAAGTGTGATGATGGCAATTGGTGCCAGTCACTATCTTGATAGTATAAACATAGTGCCAAGTTGTTTGTCGCAAGCGACGGGAAAAATTAGGTTTTTTAATTCGAGCACATCGTCAATTCTTAATACAGTTACAATAGCAGGTCCTTCTGGGACGCTCGTTTTGCAAATGGGATCGGTGTCACTTACATTCGATAACTTATTGCCTGGTACCTATAATGTTACTCTTTTACGCCCATCATGGGTAACTTGCGATTCTATCTTTAATGTAGTTGTTCCCGATTTGGGTGCTAACTGCGGACTAATTGAAGGGGAGGTGATAATGGATTCTATTTATAATTGTTCAATTGATGCAAATGAGCAGCCTATTCCTGGACAAATTGTAGAAATAACTCCTGGAAATTATTATGCAACTACAAATGCCTCCGGACATTATAAGGTGAACCTTCCTTATGGCACTTATCAAGTACGTTCAATTGGAAATACTGAGCTAGAGCCTGTATGTGTTCAGTCGGGATTGGTATTAAGTGCCGGTAACGATACTATAAGTAATATTGTTTTAGGTGATACAATAAAAATACACATTGACGCATCCGTTAGTATTACAATGGGGCCGATTCGTCCTGGTTTTAATCATGATGATTATATCAATGTGAGTAATAATTCATGGGCAGACTCATTAAACCCGGTTATAAATGTGGTGTATGATTCGCAATTAACATTAACTAATTGTCCTTTACCCTATACTTTAATATCTGCTAACGAAATTCAAATTCATTTGCCGATGGTCGCTGCTCATGAGAATTATTCATTAATTTTAACTTATAGCGTTCCTTCAAATCCTAATCTAATTGGAGTAACAATTGGAACAAGCGTCTCATTGTCAGCTGTTGCAAATGATGAGATTAGTGCTAATAATTTGGATAATGATATTAGAGTTGTAACCGGAAGTTTTGATCCGAACGAAATATTAGTATCGCCACGTAACGACCCGAATAACTATTATTTCATGGATGTAGATACAGCAATGAACTACACAATCTATTTTCAAAATACAGGAACTGATACTGCTTTCAATATAGTTGTAGTTGATTCACTGGATCAACATTTAATCCCTTCAACATTTGAAATGTTAGCGTCTTCGCATCCTTGTCATTATGATCTATCCGGACAACATACATTAAGGTTTTATTTCGATAATATTTTATTGCCAGATAGCAATGTAAATGAACCAATGAGCCATGGATATTTAAAGTATAAAATCAAACCGCAATTATATCTGCCATTAAATCCATATTTGATCAATAACCGCGGTGATATTTATTTCGATTTTAATCCTGCAGTTCAGACCAATACTGTGGTTTCTGCCATGGTTTCATCTGTTGGTTTAAATGAACAAAATAACGTGCAATTTAAAGTGCAACCGAATCCTCTTCACGATAAATTAGAATTTATTTGTAGTGCTCAAGTTAAAATTAATTCAATACATATATTCGATATGCAAGGAAGATTAGTATATGACAGAAATTTCCATGCAAAATCAGTAGACGTTGGTGATTTGTTGCCTGGCTTGTATTCAATCAGAATTGAGTACCAGTACCCAGATTTACCGGAGGTACATGCTTCTGTTTTTTCATTTTCGAAAATTTAATTGTTGTTCCATCAAATATTATTTAGTTAAAATCAATCACTCATAATATGAAAGAGAAAGTTTCACTTGATACAATAGCAAAAGCAATAACCGCTATGTTATTTGCTATTTTTTTGTCGATTGCTTGTTCTTTAATGAAAGATGGTATGGCCGATAAAATGCCCATGAGGGTTGCCATTTTTATTTCAGTACTATTTTTATTAACTATTGTTTTTTCTTGGGGCTTTCATCCTACTGCATATGAAGTCGACGATGATGCACTTCTGATTCATCGTCCTTTTGGGGCGCTAAAAATTAATAAAAATAAAATTGTAAATATTGAATCGATCGACGCTGCCCAATTGCGCTTCGGTATGAGACTGTTTGCTTCAGGAGGTTTCTTCGGATATTTCGGCTTATACACTTCTAAAGCTATTGGTAGATATTATCGTTATACGGGGCACTCTAAAAACCTGCTTATGATTGTAATTGATAAGAGGAAATATGTGATAGGGCCGGATTCGGAAACTTTCGCGGAAGCTATATTGGATTTAGGGCGATAATGTCAATCCTTCGAGTTTTGGGTGAGGATGATTGGTGTTTAACTCCGGGGAGATGATAGCTGGTAGAAGATTGGGTTAATAATGGGGTGAAATTATTCGTCCGAATCAAATAAAGATTCAGGTTTGTAACCCAAATCAATTTCTTGGAGTAGTTGCATGTATACTTTTTGTAAGAATTTTTTTAATAATGTCTCTCTTGATTCAGGATGTAATTGTTTAATGCTTTTCGCCAACTTTTAGCGATTATTTTTTTTGTGCTTTACGACGAGGAATACTTGAATGTATGATTGGATATAGCTTCATGCCATGAAGGCGTAGCATGAATAAAAGAATTAATTCATTTTAAAGTAAACGTTTAATGTTGTATAAAATGAGGGATGGAAGTTTGCGATTATTTTCTTTTAGGGGTATTTCTTTTCAAATAAAGTATTTCTTTAATTTTGACAAATGATTCACGAACTAATAAAAGCAGAAGAGAAGGCCCTACAGCTTTTTGCTGAAATAGAAATCAGAGGTTTTTTTGAGCCCGGCATTACTGAAAAGGATCTTAATGACCGTGTTTTCGATCTGGCTGACGAGTTGTTTGGCATTAAAAAGTATTGGCACAAACGTATTGTGCGTGCAGGGAAAAACACGTTGCTTCCGTATCGTGAGAATCCCGAAAACCTGACTTTACGTGATGATGAAATTCTCTTTCTCGATTTCGGTCCTGTGTTCGACGAATGGGAAGCTGATTTCGGTCGTACTTATGTAATCGGTAACGACTCTGATAAATTACAGTTGAAAAAAGATGTTGAGGATGCGTGGTATGAAGGGCAAAAATATTTTACAAAACATCAACATGAACTTACAGGGGCTTCTTTTTATAAATACACGCAAGAGTTGGCCATAAAGTATAAATGGGAGTTTGGGAATTTGCACTGCGGACATTTAGTCGGGAATTTTCCTCACGAAAGAATTTTGGGCGACGAAATCAATAATTATTTTCATCGTGATAACGACATCAAGGTTTCTGATTTAGATATACTGGGTCAACCAAGGTACTGGATTTACGAAATGCATCTTGTTAATCGTGAAAAGGAGATTGGAGCTTTTTTTGAACAGCTTGTTTCATCAATTGTTTAGTCTTAATGTTAATTACTTTAATATAGGAATAATAATTAATTTATTTTTTTGATATTGATCAGCAATATGTTTAAGTAGTTTTACTTAAGTTATAGAAAATGGAAGGCCTAATTTACGACCTTTGCTTTTCAAAATAAAAGTGTATGGTCGCTAAGCTAAATTCCATTTTTAATCATAAATGTCCTCAGTGTCTCGAAGGCGATATCTATCAAACTCAAAGTTCATATCAGTTAAAAGATATTGCTAAGATGAACCATTCTTGTCCGAAATGCGGACTAGATTTCGAGCGTGAGCCCGGTTATTATTACGGAGCAATGTATGTCAGCTATGCGTTAACAGTAGCTATTGGCGTAAGTTTATTTGTAGCGGATATAGTATTGTTTTCTGAATTCAATACATGGTATTATATGCTTGCACTAACGCTGTTGCTTTTAGTATTATCACCATGGACATTCCGTACATCAAGAGTTATATGGCTTAACTTTTTCATAAAGTACAAGCCGGAGATGAAGAGGTAAATATTTTAAGGTTAAAATCTTTGTTGAATAACGAAATAGAAACATTTCGTTATTATTTATTTGCAGTGAGCATGATGAATCAGAATTAGAATTTCCAGAAATTAGAATATGATTATTATAAGACTCAATGTTGAAAATGTTTTCAATTTTATTTCATCCAAATGTTTTGTTCCAAATAATATTTAATGAATCATCAAAAGCATTAATCCAAATATCCGCAAAGGTTGACGTGCAATTTGGATCTGATTTGTCAAATTCCGCAATTGGACAATTACTAGTGCCAGCCATGTAATTTGTGTTGTTTATTCTTGCAGTTAATGAAGGGTATTCTCTGTTGGATGTCCCAAATGACTTGTCATTAATGTAGTGAAAAGACTGGGCATTAATTTGGATAGATAGGCAAAAAAGGAATGCCGTTATGAGGGTGTTTTTTATGATATGGTGATTTGAAAAGGCAGCAAGAAGATTTTTATCTTCTTGCTGTCAGTGAAATTTAGATTATTGATTTAGAAGATATTTGTTCGATACAAAGGAGCCGCTTGTAATGCATAGATATTAAGAAATAAAAGCGCACTAATTAGAATTGTGATTTTATTTAAAAGTGATTTCAAATTGTAAAGTGTATAGGTTAAAAGAACTTATTAAAACATCATATTTAGGGCTGAATAGAAAAGCAACCATAACCCGTTAATGAGGATTTGTAGGTACAGTAGATGAGAAGTAGTTTAACTAAAAAGTGCATGATTAATTAAATTGGATATTAATTTAAAAAACGTTATTTGCCAATAATTAAAATTAAAGGTTTGCAATATATTCCAATTTTCAGATTGCTTTCTAAAAAGTGCAATCTATTGGGCTTTTTCGGGTGGTTTTTTTCAAGGTTTTAACCTTACTTTATTTTGAAACCATTCTCTATAAAAAATTGCTAATCTCTTTTATGGTTTCACTTAAGGCAGTGTATTTAAATCCTGTATCAACAACTATTTTATTTCCTGAATAGGTCCGTTGTTGATGAGCTGAATAAGCAGTTTCTTTTGTGATAAAAGGCGTATTGCCAGTGACTAAACTTCGCATTTTTTCGATACGCCAAACGATAGCTGAAAACCATGGGTTAACCTTTATTTTCGGCGCTTTTATATTTGCCGATTCAGTAATCATCGTAAATAAATTGCGATAGCTTATGTTTTCTGAATTCAAAATATATCGTTCGCCAAATTTTTTATTTTCAGTAAGACTAATGATAGCTCGTGACACATCGGCAACGTCAACAAACCCGCTTACTCCTTCAGTGAAAAAAGGGAATCCGTTTTTTACTATTTTAATTAATTCTGAGCTTCCTGAATTTCCATTGCCTGGACCAAGAATTATACTTGGGTTAACTATCACCACAGGAAGTCCTTCAGCAGCAGCTCTCCATACCTCCCTTTCCCCTCCATATTTACTAATGGCATAATTCGAATTATGCTTACCAGGAATCCAATCACTATGTTCATCGAGCATTGAATTTCCAGGCGCACGCCCTAATGTGGCTACAGAACTAACATGAGTAAATGATTTGAAATTGGGAAGGGTGAGCGCTAAATTAACTAGGTTGGCTGTTCCTTCAATGTTAACTTGATCCATCCAATTAGCCATTCTTGGATCAAATGAAATGATGCCTGCACAATGATAAATAATGGTCACCCCATCTGTTGCTTTCTCTAGCGATCCTAAGTCGAGTAGATCTGCTTCTATCCATTCAACAAGGTAACGCAATTCTGTTGTTGAGGAGGTGTAAGACTCAAAATTGCTTTTATTGCTACTTGTTCTGCAAAGGGCACGAACTCTTTTCCCAGCTCTAGTAAGATCGTACAATAAGCGGGAACCTACTAATCCTGTCGCTCCGGTAACTAGTATCATAAGCTACAAAAATCAGTTAATTTTAGGATATAACCTAAAAGGACGGGCAGAATGACTTAACGAGCGAATGAGAGATAGAATGTCTGAATGGTGGACGTGGACAAAATTCTCTTAAATCCACGTCTTGTCGTTTACTACGAGATGCGTGTTAGCCTCATCGGGGCGAATCTGTGTTCTTCTATTATCAGGTTCTATGTAAACTATGTATTCGTTAAAGCTTGAGCATCGGCTTATTGCCCTGTGTAAATCATAATTAACCACCCAAATTATAATAATCAGCGGCCAATTTTCTATGCGCAATCCCAAGCAAAATTCAAAATTCGTTACATTTGTACCATGAGTAATAAATTGAATTTTATAGAAGAACTGCAATGGAGAGGCATGATACACGATGTAATGCCTGGCACAGCAGAACAGTTTGCAAAAGAAATGACAACGGCTTATGTAGGATTCGATCCAACTGCTGATTCGCTGCACGTTGGAAACTTAGTGCCGATTATGTTACTAAAGCATTTGCAAGTTAACGGACATAAGCCAATTGCATTGGTGGGTGGCGCTACGGGAATCGTAGGCGATCCTTCGGGAAAGAAAGAAGAGCGCAAGCAATTAAAGGAAGAAGTGTTGCAGCATAACGTAACGTGTATCCGTCAACAGCTTTCTAAATTTTTAGATTTTGAAAACGGTACTAACAAAGCCATCATGACCAACAACTACGATTGGTTTAAGGAGTTTAGTTTATTAGGCTTTCTTCGCGATGTAGGAAAGCATATTACGGTGAGCTATATGATGTCGAAGGACAGCGTACAAAATCGTTTAGAAACAGGAATATCGTTTACCGAATTCAGTTATCAGTTAATTCAGGGCTACGATTTTTATTACTTGAATAAAAACATGAATGCGAAAGTGCAGATGGGTGGTTCTGATCAGTGGGGAAACATTACTACTGGAACAGAATTAATTCGTCGCATGGAAGGTGGTGAAGCCTTTGCCCTGACTTGTCCACTGATTACTAAAGCCGATGGAAGTAAATTCGGTAAGAGCGAAAGTGGAAACGTTTGGCTCGATGCGAAGCTTACATCACCCTATAAATTCCTCCAATTTTGGTTAAATGCTTCTGATGCAGATGCAGGAAAATATATTCGTATATTTACTTTGTTAGGAAGAGAAGAAATTGAACAACTAGAAGCAGAACATGCAGCTGCTCCTCATTTACGCATTTTACAAAAAGCATTAGCAAAAGAAGTAACGATTATTGTACACTCTGAAGAAGCATGGCAAGGTGCTGTAGATGCCTCTGATATTTTATTTGGCAACGCGCCAACGGATGCATTACAAAAGTTAGATGAAGACACCTTGTTGAGTGTTTTTGAAGGAGTTCCTCAAGTAAAAATTCAACGAAGCGAACTAGAAACGGGAATTAACTTAGTTGATTTGTTATCCGAAAAAACAGGAGTGTTTTCTTCGAAAGGCGAAGCACGAAAAATGATTCAGGCCGGAGGCGTGAGTATCAATAAAGAGAAGATGCCCGATCCTCTTTTTAACGCCAATGCGGGAATGTTGTTAAATAATAAATACCTGCTAGTACAAAAAGGAAAGAAAAATTACTTCCTGCTAATAGCAGAATAAAAAAGTGGCTGTCGATTACCGATAGCCACTTTTTTGTGAATTATTTTCAAACACTCATTTTATGAGCTTTGTTCCTCGTTTTCGAATTTCAAAATTGTCTATTTTCAAATTATAGATCCTTCTTCTTATTCCAAAGAAAGAAAAATCCAACTCCCAATATGATCGCTATTGCAAACGAAAAATTTGTAATAAGCATTACTTGATCGTTGGCTGTTAATGGCGCTCCTCCTCTTTTTAATTTTAAAATGAAGAAAGATAAAATAGATCCTGTTAATACGGATATAACGATGATGGTAACTCTTCGCTTGTTTGACATGCAACAAAGATAATTCACATATTGATTTATCCGATATTTGCAGCAAGAATTTTATTTCATGAACGTACCTAAAGATCCTAATGCTTTAATTGATTCGTTAAGCCCGTACTTGCTGCAACATGCTTATAATCCCGTAAAGTGGATGCCATGGGGCGAGAAGGCATTCACTGAGGCTGATGCTTCAGGGAAACTCATGATCATTAGTATCGGTTATTCGGCTTGCCATTGGTGTCATGTGATGGAACATGAAAGCTTCGAAGATGAAGAGGTAGCTGTTGTAATGAACAAGCATTACGTTTGTGTTAAGGTCGATCGCGAGGAACGTCCCGATATCGACAAGATTTACATGGATGCCGTTCAGCTGATGACAGGAAAAGGTGGCTGGCCGCTGAATTGTATCATCTTGCCTGACGGTCGCCCTATTTATGGGGGAACTTATTTCCCAAAGGATCAATGGCGAAATGTTTTATTGCAAATTGCTGCATTTTATAAGAATGATCCAGCGAAATGCAACGAATATGCAGATGAGTTAACGCAAGGTGTTCGAAGAGTAGAGGTGCTCAATCCGAATGCTGAGAAAACGTTACTTTCTTCTCCCGATTGGAACGATGTTTTTTTGCGATGGTCGGCGAATTTCGATGAACACGATGGTGGTCCGAATCGTTTTCCTAAATTTCCCATGCCAGCTTCCTATGAGTTTTTGCTAAATTACGTTTATCATTCAAAAAATTCTCTTGCAGGTGAGCATGTTCAGCTAACACTGAAGAAAATGGGCTATGGAGGAATCTATGATCAGATTGGAGGTGGGTTTACGCGTTATAGTACCGATATGTTGTGGAAGGTTCCTCATTTCGAGAAGATGTTATACGATAACGGCCAGTTACTTTCGTTGTACGCTAATGCGTATCTACATTTTAAAGATCCGCTCTATAAAGAAATTGTGAATACTGTTTTTTCATTTGTAATGCGAGAAATGACTTCCCTTAATAAAGGTTTTTATGCTGCACTGGATGCAGATAGTGAAGGAGTGGAGGGAAAGTTTTATACGTGGACAAAAAAAGAACTAACGGATTGCCTTACCGAAAATGATGCATTATTCATAAGTGATTATTATAATTTCAACGAAAGCGGTTATTGGGAAAATAATGTATATATTCCTTTGCGTCATGAAGATGATGATGTAATCGCATTGCGATATGGTGTTTCTGCGGATGAATTAAAAGAAAAGGTAACTGCATTGCGGAATATTCTCTTGTTAGAAAGGGAGAAGCGCGTTCGACCGGGATTAGATTATAAAATTATAACCGGTTGGAATGCACTAATGATTAAAGGACTTGCAGATTCATTTGTTGCATTAAATGATCGTGTTTTTTTGGCTGCTGCTTATCATGCAATTTCATTCATTAAAGAATATCTTACGGATTCAGTAGGAGGGCTATATCATTCTTGCGTTGATGGCGTAGTGGAAGCAAAGCAACAACAAAAGGGATATGCTTTTCTCGATGATTATAGTTTGTTAATTGAAGCGTATATTAGTTTGTATCAGGCAGATTTTGATGAGGCACATTTAATAGAAGCAAAACGGTTAACAGAGTTGGTGAAGGAATTGTTTGAAGACTCAACCACTAAGCTTTTTTATTTTACGCCTAAAAATGGCGAAACTTTAATTGCTCGTAAGATGGAACTGCAAGACAATGTAATTTCTTCTTCAAATGCGGTAATGGCAACCAATCTTTTTTACTTGTCAAGATATTTTGGAGAACCGAATTATGAAAATCAAGCGTTAGCTATGATTACTGGAATTCAAAAAGAAATTGTGTCTGCCACACCTTGGTATTCAAAGTGGGCTCAATTGTTCATGAATTATACGTCCTCGTTCTATGAAGTGGTGGTTTGCGGCGACGAAGCTCTTGTTTGGATCGATGAGTTGCGTAAAAACTATCGCCCCAACGTCTTGTTAGCAATTTCCAGAAAAGGAAGTGAATTGCCACTCACCGAAGGGCGATTTACAGACAGTAAAACAGTTGCGTTCGTTTGTAAAGATAAAGTTTGTTCATTGCCGGTAAATTCGCCTGCAGAAGTACTTCAATTATTAAGCTGATAGTTAAAATCGTACATTTGAACTTTAAACTGGTAACGAAGTAGGCTGCCGTCAACAAATATTAAGAATCAAAAAACAGTAACATGAAAAAACTGCTATTAGCAGCAACAGGAATCACTTTAATGATGGCGTCCTGTTCTCGGCCGGCAACAGAAACAAAAAAAGAAGTTGCACCTAAAGATCCATTATTGGAGAATATGGATACAACGGTAAATCCTTCCGACGATTTCTTTTTGTATAGTTGTGGTGGATGGATTAAGAAAAATCCAATTCCTGGTAATGAAAAAAGCTTTGGTATTTGGAGCTTAGTTATGAATGAAACCTATACTCGCATGAAGAAGATTAGCGAAGAGGCGGCAAATTCAAACGGTGCAGCTGGTTCGGCCGAACAAAAAATTGGTGATTTTTATACTGCGGGGATGGATACCGTTAATATTGATAAAATGGGAATCACTCCTTTAAATGGAGAGATTTCAAAGATTAACGGAATCAATAATCAAGCATCGTTGTTGTCGGTGCTGGCGGCCATGCATACGTATGGTGTAAATCCTTTATTCTCTTCGTATGTGATGCAGGATGAAAAAAACTCTGAAAAGCAAATGTTGCATTTGTATCAAGGAGGAATTGGATTGCCTGATCGCGATTATTATTTTAATACTGATTCCCGAACAATAAATATTCGTGCTGAATATTCACTTCACGTTCGTAATATGTTTATGTTGATGGGTGAAGATTCTGCAACAGCAACAAAGAATAGTACGAAAGTTTTAGCAATTGAAACAACATTGGCAAAATCTTCGAGAAAGCTAGAAGATTTGCGCGACCCCTATCGTAATTATAAAAAGGTAACGGTAGCTGAAATGAAAGATATTACTCCTTCAATAGATTGGTCTTCTATGTTTCAAGCGATGCATTTAGGAAATGTTGATTCTGTAATTGTGGGGCAACCTGAATTTTATAAAGAAGTAGATAAGTCGTTGAGAAAAGTAAGTCTCGAAGACTGGAAGGTGTATTTACGTTGGAATCTCGTGAATACTTTCGCAACGTATTTAAGTAAGCCTTTCGAAAAAGAGCATTTTAATTTTTTTAGCACCGTAATGAATGGAGTAAAAGTGCAACGTGCGCGTTATAAAAGAGTGTTAGATGAAGAAGAGCAGGCAATGGGCGATATGCTCGGACAATTATACGTGAAAAAATTTGTTTCGCCAGCAGTAAAAAAACGTTATCAAGATTTAACAAATAATATTATTCAAGCTTACCGTGAACGTATTCATGATTTAACATGGATGAGTGATTCAACAAAAGCTAAAGCATTAGTAAAATTAAATAGTATTACCACGAAAGTGGCTTATCCTGATAAATGGAAAGACTATACGGCATTAAATATTAATCGCAGTTCATTTGTGATGAATGTGCTAAATGCAAATGTTTGGTCGCATGATTATATGGCTAGTAAATTAGGTAAGCCAGTTGATCGTACCGAATGGGATATGACCCCTCAAACGTATAATGCATATTATAATCCTTCTAATAACGAAATCGTTTTGCCTGCTGCTATTTTTATTATTCCGGGTATGGAAGATACACTTGCAGATGATGCTATTATTTATGGTTATGCTGGAGCATCAACTATCGGACATGAAATTACGCATGGTTTCGATGATCAAGGTCGTCAGTTTGATGAAAAAGGGAATCTGAAAAACTGGTGGACAGCAAACGATGAAAAGGAATTTAGCAAACGCTCAGATTTGATCGTTCGTCAATTTAATGCATTCAAAGTATTAGATAGCTTACATGTAAATGGATCGGCAACACAAGGTGAGAATATTGCCGATCTAGGTGGAGTCGTATTAGGTTATCAAGCTTTCAAAAAAACAGAGCAATATAAATCAGGTAAAAAGATCAACGGATTAACACCTGATCAACGTTATTTTTTAGGATATGCTTTGTCATGGGTAGGGAAAATGCGAGACGAAACTTTAGCCAATCGCTTAATGACCGATGTTCATGCGCCAAACTTCCTACGTATCAACGGGCCAATGGCCAATATTCCTGAGTTTTATAAGGCCTTCGGAATAAAAGAAGGAAGTGCCATGCATCAATCTGATAGTTTAAGAGTGAATATCTGGTAGTTTTATTAAACTAAACTATGAAAAGCCTTTCGATAAAATCGGAAGGCTTTTTTGTTGAATTAAGTAGAGGTATTCGGATGACTATTAACTAAAGATAAAATTGAATGAGATAAAAAATTAATTTAATTTAAGGCGTTCGTTTGATGCTTGAAATTTGCGATAATCATTTGAAAGAGTTGGCTGCTTTTTTTAGTTCCTTAGTGATTCAGAGGAAATCAAGCTCATTTTCATGTTATATATCATAATCTCATTAAATAATTTCAATATTTATCATTCGCCGACTTGTAAGTGCAGATTATAATGCGCAATTTTACAAAACATTAAACTTATACAAAATGACATTAATTATCCTGTTTTTATTCTTAGCGCTTATTGTATTGGGCGTTAAAACAGTTCAGCAAGGCAATATTGCCGTTGTTACTGTGTTTGGAAAGTATAAACGAATACTTTCTCCCGGATTGAATTTTACGATCCCGATTGTTGAATTAATTTTTAAACGTATTTCAACACAAAATCGGTCGGTAGAACTCGAATTTCAAGCTGTGACCATCGATCAAGCAAATGTGTATTTTAAATCGATGATTTTGTTTTCTGTAATCGATAACGAAGAGGAAACGATTAAAAAAGTGGCGTTCAAATTTATCGATGAAAAAAACTTGATGCAAGCTTTAATCCGTACTATCGAGGGCAATATTCGTGCTTTCGTTGCTACAAAAAAGCAATCTGAAGTATTAAGTTTACGTCGTGAAATTGTAGATCACGTAAAAGAACAAATTGATAATGTAATTGAAGAATGGGGTTATCATCTTCAAGATCTACAGGTAAATGATATTACATTTGATGAGGCCGTTATGCATTCAATGAGTAAGGTGGTGGCTTCTAATAATCTTAAAGCCGCAGCCGAAAACGAAGGCCAAGCATTATTAATTACGAAAACGAAGGCAGCCGAAGCAGAAGGAAATGCAATTAAAATTTCTGCGCAGGCAGAAAGAGAAGCAGCTCAGTTACGCGGTCAAGGAGTGGCCCTATTTAGAGAAGAAGTAGCAAAGGGAATGCAGAATGCTGCGAGAGAAATGCAGCAAGCTAATCTCGATACATCAATGATTATGTTTTCTATGTGGACAGAAGCGATTAAGAACTTTGCCGAATATGGAAAAGGAAATGTGATTTTCCTCGACGGTTCGCCGGATGGAATGCAAAAAATAATGCGCCAAATGATGGGGATGGATAATTTGTTGAAGGAAGACAAGAAATAACGAATATTAAATTTTAAAGGCCGCTCAATTATTTTGAACGGCCTTTTTTTTTAAATTAATTTTAGTGATTGCGTTTATCCTTTCTTCTGCATTTTTGCTAATGATGCTAATGTTACAATAGCGATCATTCCAATTCCTAAGCCCCAGTCAAATGGTTTTTTATGTTCTGGTGTTCTGGTATTAATAAATGCTGTTTGGTTAATCTGACTATTGCCGATTTTTTCTAGTATCGATCCGGTTGTATTTTGATCTATCTCAGTTGAATCAAGAATAGTAGTTTTCCCTTTCTCAGGTGTTACATATCCTGTTTCTTCGTCGGGCGGTAATGGTGCTGAATAACCCATAAATTTAGCAGGGTATTCCCAGTACCTTTCTGTGCTCCATCCTGTAAGGGCTGAAAGTTCTTTGATTTCTTTTCTTCTACTTGCTTTTTTATTATCTCGGTAGTTATTCCATTCTGAACATTCGCCATATTGTTGTGCTGGATGATTTATAATATATCTGCATTGAAAATTGCTTCTGTCAGGAGTTTCTTGAAATACTAGGTCTTGCGGAAAGTCTTCGCGGTTATATGTTACATGTAATCGTGTAAAATATAACGATCCCATGTAACCTCCCCAGTTGGTTGGTGTGATCCAATTGGCGCCTGCTTCAAATAATCCGTTGAGCATTGGAGGATTGCCTGCGCAAGGATCACATTTTACAGGCATTTGTCCGCTGATATCCCAACCATATTCCATAAATACATTAGCGCTGCCTTCTTTTGCTAAATTCTTTTTATAAAGAGCTACATAAAATTTTCCGAAGTACTGTTGAACGAACTCGGGGATCTCGCGATCGGTTGGCATTTTAACTGTTCTGTAATTGGTGGTTTCTACTCTTCCCTTTTTTGTTAGCGTATAAACAATTAAGTCTTGCGCACCTTTTCCGTTCGCCATCCCTAAACGAATGGGCAGCATGAATTTTGGCGAGTTAAAAGCTATTTGTAATGGACGAAGTATTTCAACTCCATTAGCTTTTTGTTCTTCGATATTTACTTTTACAACAAAGAATTTCATATTGCTTTGAATGTAGGGTTGTAAAACTTCTTCGGCACCTTCTGGAATTTTGTATCCGTTGTCGGTAAGCCAATGTTTAAGTCCTCCCGATTCTTTTGCAGATAATATTAAGATGTCATATTCGCCAACAGTATATTTTGCTTCAACAGTTACTTTGTATTTTGTATTCTTTTTTAGCTGGTCTACCGACTCTTCATCTTTTGTTAACGACATAGCTGCTTTTACATTTTCCATAACTTCTTCTCTCATAGAATTGCAAGGCGAAGGGTCGTAATATTCAACGAGTCTTGGCGCACTATACGCATCGAAATCGTCGAATATTTGTCGATTAACTACTTTGATATCACTTTTTTGCAAGACTACTGGCACAGGAACGACCATCGCAAAATCTTTTACATCACCTTTGAAATCGCTACTCATAGTAATAACAGTGCGATCGCCGTCTCTTACTAAAATAACTTGAGATGTTTTATTGAAAATGGGTTTGCTTTGTTGCGAAACATAAAATCCGCAAAACGACATTGCAGGATACGTTACTAACGTGAACGCCATAACGAATAGTGATGCAATAATTTTTCTGTAATTTTTCATAGTGTATGTTTTTAAAATTGTTTTTAAATGGTTGCGGTATTTACGTTGGCTTTTTTCCCCCAAATAAACCTTTCGCCTTTGAAAAAATAATCGATAAGTGGGGTCAATGGGGACAGAAAAAATAAAGCCCAAATAGGTGCGGCCGTCACCCATAAATAGGCTTGTAAATAAAAAGCAAGAGCACCAACCGACATCGCCCACGCTATTCTTGCTTTTTTATGCGATGGAGTAGATGCTGGGTCAGTTATCATAAAGAATGTGAATAGTAATAATGCACCATTTGTAAATTGATGAAAGAAAAAATCGGTAGGCCATTGTTGGAATACAAGTATTCTGTACCCAAATAAAACTCCGTAGGTTGCAATAAATGCAATTGCTGTTTCAATACGGTGAGCGCTTGTAATTACAATAAATCCGAGCGTGCCAATTAAAAACCACCAATAGCCAGCACTTCCCCATTGTCCAGGAGAGATCCATCCTTGATGCGTTAGTAAAATGGTGGAGCAGATGCCGAAATTTACAGGATTAAAAAAGTGCTTGCCATTAATTTTAAATATTCCTTTGGAGGCGATGCTTAAAAATGCTGCGATAATGATTACCCACCAGGTATCACTTCTAAATAGTAAACATAAGCTGAAAGATGAAATGGCTGAACTTTTTAATGCGCTTATTGGCAGCTTTAAAAGTTTAACCATTAAATACTGAGTGGTTAGTGCTGTGCTGAAAGTGATTAAAATTTGATAGGGAAATAAGTTCCAGTGTAGCGATAATATTCCGGTTAGAAAGAAGGTTGATAAAAAAAGCAGTTGGTAGTGGCGAGCATCGCTGTTTAGAAAGTTTGTAATTGCCTGCCATTTGTTATGGAAGTGAGGAGGTTTTTGCATGTTAGAAGTTTTTTAAAAACAGGGGATGGACGCCGCCCAGAAACTAATTCCATAATTTTCAGTAAAAAAATGTTGGATCTAAACCATTTCCTTTAAATCAGTAGCGAAATAGGTATTAGATGAGTACTTTTGTTGAGCTATGAAGATTTATCTGCGATTACTTCGAGAAAGTGTAATAATGGCTTGGCATGCTTTAGTGGTGAATAAACTACGCACCATATTGTCGTTGCTTGGTGTTACTATAGGCATTTTTGCTATTATCGCTGTGTTTACTGCGGTGGATGGGCTCGAGAATACAATTAGAGGTAGTGTAAATTCGTTGGGAACCAATGTTATTTATGTTCAGAAGTGGCCTTGGGTTTTCGGCTCTGATTTTCCTTGGTGGAAATATTGGCAGCGCCCAGTAGCTTCGTATAAAGAGATGGAGCAATTGAAATCCCGTAATTCATTAGCCGAACAAATGGCGTTTGTAGCTTTTATTAATGATGCAACCATTAAGTCAGGAAATAATTCAGTTGACAATGCTGAAGTGGATTTAGTTTCACACGACTATAAGGACTTAACCACTTTTAATTTAGCATTTGGACGCTATTTTACCGAGAATGAATCGATGGGTGGCGCACCGGTTGCCGTAATCGGTAACGATATTGCAGATGCCATTTTGCCTGGTGTAGATCCTATCGATAAAGAGATTACAGTGAAAGGTCGTCGCGTGCATGTTATTGGCGTGTTTGTTCGCGAGGGAGAAAGCATGCTCGGAAAAACAAAAGATAAAACGGTGATGGTGCCGGTGAATTTTGCGCGTAAATTTTTAGATATACGAAGCGAACGACTTAATCCTATGATCATGGTGAAAGGAAAAGAAGGCGTTGCAAATAATGAACTTATTGATGAATTACGGGCTAATATGCGCGCTATTCGTCGCTTGCGTCCTTCTGAAGAAGATACCTTTGCATTGAATGAAACGAAACTGTTATCGAATCAGCTGGGGAGTTTGTTTCACATGCTTACAATGGCGGGTTGGATAATAGGAAGCTTTAGTATTCTTGTTGGTGGATTCGGAATTGCTAATATTATGTTTGTTTCGGTGCGTGAGAGAACTCCCATCATCGGGATTCAAAAATCATTAGGAGCGAAAAATTATTTCATCTTATTCCAGTTTTTAACAGAGTCGGTAATACTTTGCGTGGTTGGTGGTGCATTAGGAATTTTCTTGGTGTTTATCGGAAGTTATTTAGCAAGTTTCGGAGGACTTGATATGCCACTAAGTTTAGCGAATACTATTTTAGGGATCAGCGTTTCTGTGGTTATCGGTATTATTTCAGGATTGCTTCCAGCGTTTCAAGCTTCACAGTTAGATCCTGTTGAAGCGATTCGTGCAAACGGATAGACGTTGAAAATTTGAAAAGCAGTTAAATTGAAAATTGGAATAAAATTTAGTTGTCCAAAAACATGTTTTTGCTTTTTTAATAGCAGTAATTTAATTGCATAAAAAAACCATGAAGCAGGAATTTATTTTGCTTCATGGTTTTTATTTTCTGAATGTTGATTTACTTCACGACACCCCAATGCCCCCAATCAAAACTATCGATTTCGGTAACACATACCGTTAGTAAGTCGATACAATGTTGAATATCGCCTTTGTCGGCCATTTCAATTACTTGATGTATATGTCGAGTAGGAATAGAAACTGCACCAGCTATAGCACCTGTTTTGCCATTTCGTTGAAGCGCGGCGGTGTCGGTGCCTCCTGCAGGTAATATTTCAGGTTGCCATGTAATCGAGTGCTTGTCTGCTGTTTTTTTCATGTATGCAATCATACGGGAATCACAAATGGTACTTGAATCCATTATTTTAATGCCGGCTCCTTTCCCTAACTCCGTTACCATTTCATGTGGACGAGCACCCGGCGTATCAAAAGCTACAGTAGTATCTAAGCCAAAAGCAAAATCAGGTTCAATATGATGAGCAGCTACTGATGCTCCTCTTAATCCTACTTCTTCTTGCACAGTAAATACTGCGTAAAAGTCGTAAGGTATTTCTTTTGGTAGTTTACGTAAGGTTTCTAATAACACAAACACCGAAACGCGATTGTCAATCGATTTGCAATTTACACAATTACCCATTTCAATCAACTCTCGCTGACGCGTTACAGGATTTCCAATGCTAATGATTTTTTCAACTTGTTCTTTCGGCATTCCAAGGTCAATGAAATAATCACTCGTTTGAGGTGCTTTGTTTTTTTCCTCAGGACTCATAATATGAATCGGCTTAGATCCCATCACTCCAATAATATCTTCTTTTCCATGCACAATAACTCGTTGCGCTGTTAACGTTTTAGGGTCAAAACCACCCAATGTATTGAATCGTAAAAATCCTTTGTCATCAATGTGAGTTACAATAAATCCGATTTCATCCATATGCGCTGCAGCCATTACTTTTTTACGGTCAAGGCCTTTTCGCAACGCAGTTACGTTACCCATTTTGTCGACAGATACTTCTACGTTCAGCGACTTTAATTCATTCAATACAAATTCGCGAATGCGGTTCTCGTGTCCGGGTGCGCCCGGTATTTCGCATATCGTTTTTAAGAGAGCTATGTTCATATGATTAATCAATACGTGTTAACTTAATTGTATTAGCCGTTGCCCTTTCGTGCAAGGGTGTACTTGCAATGTGAATAATAAACTCACCATGTTTTACTAATTCACGTTTGATTAAAAACTCTTTAATATCGGTGATAGTATTTTCGGTGCTCTCATATTTATCATAGTAAAATCCTCGAACTCCCCACAATAAACTCAAGGTATTGAGCAATGGTTTATTGTCAGTAAAGATATAAATATTGGCTTTGGGGCGATGACTTGCAATTTCAAAGGCCGTCATTCCGCTATGTGTCATTGCCACTATCGCAGTGGCCGCCGATTGACGAGCCATTACGCTGGCATTTAAACAAATTGATTCAGGAATAAAGTTGGGCGAATCTTTTCTTGGTGCCGTTTCTCTATAGTAAATGCTATTTTGTTGTTCAACTTCACTAATTATTTTTTGCATTGCTTGTACGGTTTCTAAAGGGAAGTTTCCTACAGAAGTTTCTCCGCTTAACATTAATGCATCTGCACCATCGAATACGGCATTGCCTACATCATTCGCCTCTGCTCTCGTAGGACGATAATTTGTTATCATGCTTTCCATCATTTGCGTGGCAATGATAACTGGCTTTGCTAATGCGTTGGCTTTTTGAACTATTATTTTTTGAATTACAGGAACTTTTTCCATAGCCATCTCAACACCTAAGTCGCCGCGCGCTACCATTATTGCATCCGTAACTTCAATTATCTCATCAATATTTTTAACCGCTTCTGGTTTTTCAATTTTGGCAATTACCCGAGCTCTGTTATTTCGTGATTTGATGATTTCTTTTAGCTCAATAACATCTTTCGGTTTACGAACGAATGAAAGTCCGATCCACTCTACATTATGTTCTAATGCAAAATCTAAATCTTTCCGATCTTTAACTGTTAAGCTAGGAAGTGAAATTTCAGTGTTCGGTAAATTAACTCCTTTACGTGACGATAAAATGCCTCCATGAATAACTTTAGTTTTTACGCGTTCGTCATGCATGATTTCAGTAACCTGCAATTCAAGTTTCCCATCGTCAACCAAAACAGAATCACCTACTTTAACATCTTTGTGAAACTGAGGATATTTAATGTAAACTTCTTCACGATTTCCTTCAACTTCGTGAGGTGTTAATATTAATTCTTCCCCATTATTAATAGCGAAACTGCCGCCAATAAGATCGCCGATACGAATTTTAGGCCCTTGTAAATCGAAAAGAATGGCAACATGCGTGTGTAGTTTTTTATTTAGTTCACGTACATTATTAATCATCTGCTTCATTACTTCATGTTCGCCGTGAGAACTGTTAATTCGACAAACATCAACCCCCGATAAAATCATTTGTTCTAAAACCGCAAGATCCATACAGGCTGGGCCGAGGGTGGCAATAATTTTTGATTTGTTATATTTAAGATTCATAGTGTCATTTGCAGTAGTATTTGTGACGTTACTGCATTATTTCATTTTTTATTTAAGTAGATTCAACCATTAAAAAGTTGGCTGCCGATTTTAATACTTCTGGATTTATTTCAATGGCACTACTAACAATCGAAATTGTTTTTAGTTTCTTAATAATTTCATCTGGCTTGGTGTAACGACTGAAGTTTCTGATTTTCAAAAAATAGTCAACTTGTTTAAGCTCAGGGATGAAATATCCGTTGCTTCCTTTATTCCCAATGATAAAATAATTTTCATCGTCAACATTTGTAGAAATGAAAACAGGAAAGAGTCCGGAAGATCCTTTCTTTTCCATAGTTAGTTCTACATCTTTCATTCTTTCTAGCGAAAGGTCAAGGATATTGTCAACCTCGAAGCATAGTCGGTAATCGCGATAAGCACAAAAAATCCCTAGCAATATAAAGTCGTAGTCTTCCTGATAATCGAGTATATACGTTTGTTTCTTTGCCATTGAATCGCAAATGTAAACCAAAGAATTTATTTTTTTGGTGAGCATGGTGTTGATTTCTCTGATATAAGTAACAATTAGTCAATTATGCTTTTAACATGGAGAGTTGCCGAATTGCATTAAATTTGTCGGGTGGAAATACTATTTGATGATACCTATTTTATGCAGCAGGCCTTGGTAGAAGCCGCCAAAGCATTTGACGCCGATGAAGTGCCGATTGGCGCTGTGATTGTTGCAGGAGGCAAAGTGATTGCTAGGGCGCATAATTTGGTAGAACGTCTCAACGACGTTACCGCTCATGCCGAAATGATGGCTTTTACGGCGGCAGCCGATAATTTGGGTGGAAAGTATTTGAAAGATTGCACGTTGTATGTTACCCTCGAGCCTTGTGTAATGTGTGCGGGGGCTGCATTTTGGACGCAAATTCCGCGTGTGGTAATTGGTGCTTCAGACGAAAAGAGAGGATTTATTAATGCTGGAGTTAAGCTTCATCCAACAGCTGAAATTATATCAGGCGTGTTAGAAGACGAATGTAGTAAACTGCTTATCGACTATTTTAAATCAAAGAGATAAAAAAAAGAGTCCTGTAGTTTTACAGGACTCTCTTTTTTAAACGTGTATTGCATTAATCGTTTCCGGTGTTAATGGCTTGTTTAAGAATTTCTTAATTGACTTGCTTTTGTTGGCTCGGTTAAGATCTTTAAAGCTCTCAGATGTCGATAACATAATGACCTTGCAATGTTGCTGGATGACTGTTGGCAGGGTTTCAAAGACTTCTAGAAATTGAAATCCATCCATCCCCGGCATCATGATATCTAAGAAGATAACGTCAGGCAGTTCGTCGTTCCCTGAGGATTTTAGTTTTTCGAGGGCTTTTTCCGCTGACTCGAAGGCAACTGTTTCTTCTGTGAAACCATTCGACTCTAACAACTTTTTGTTGATGAAATTATCTAATGAGTTGTCATCAATCAACATCACTTTACTGTATTTCCCGTTAGCAATTTTTTTTGCTGATACGGTTACAGCCTTACTTATCGTTTGACTCATAATAATGGATTTTTCTGCTCAATTATATTTTATCTATGAATTAGGGCTTTTGATCTTGTAACTGAGGGTATAACGATGCCGAGTTATTGGAGTTTGTTTATTTTTAAAAAATCCTTACAGCTATCTTACAGAAATGGCCCCTACGAGCACTAAAAAATGAAAAAAGTGATGTGAATCATCAAATTGAGTGAGGGCATGGAGGGATAAAAAAAAGGAACAACCGACATCAAGCCGGGTTGTTCCCTTCAAACCAACCAACAGTCTAGCTGCTATGCAGCCATCCGAAGTTTTTCAGGCACATCCTTCGTTACCAAAGATTCAACATGGTATCCATATATGCCTATATATCCTGCCTCTGGGAATGGAACCACATCGAACCATATATTTAGTTCGCCGAAGATTACCTTGCATCCTGAAGGACTTTGATCATTTAAAGCCTTTTCCCATTCTGGATAAGAATTCCATACGGCACTAGGTATTTTACTGCCCTTACGCCAATTCCAACTGCTTAACAGAGGTAACGCTGTTAGATTTGAACCAATAAGACGCTTGTTGTAGTCGAAGCGAATTACCGGGAAGGCATCGCTGAAATTGTCTTTCGATGATTTATTTGTTTTCATTTTAATACTTGTTAAATTGTCGTGCTTTGATACAATGATACAGCGGGTTATAGACCTTAGTGGAGAAAAAACGCGTAATCATTACAACCATTTTTGCATAAATCGGTCAGGACTTGTTACCTTTGTCTTGAAATTTTAAAAACACATTATTATGCCATATCCAGAGCAACTATGCGCACCTATGCGTCAGGAACTTACTAGTATAGGATTTACTGAGTTAAAAGATGCAGCGCAGGTAGACGCAGCAATTCCTAACAGTAAGGGAACATTGTTATTAGTGATGAATTCAGTATGCGGATGTGCTGCAGGTGCGGCTCGTCCGGGAGTGAAACTGGCAATTGAGACCGCAGGAATTAAGCCTGATCAACTTACTACAGTTTTTGCAGGACAAGATATCGAAGCAGTAGCGCAGGCTCGTAAGTATATGTTGCCTTATCCTCCTTCTTCGCCTTGTATCGCAATGTTTAAAGATGGTCAGTTGGTTCATTTTGTAGAGCGCCATCATATTGAAGGCCACTCGGCTGAAATGATTGCAGAGAACTTAAATGCGGCATTTGAAGAGCACTGCGTAGTAGTGAATTCCTAAGAAAATCTTACAGATTGAAGAAAAAAAGGTGTCGCAATGGGCACCTTTTTTTGTGTTTTTATGTAAAAAAATGAAGGCTTATACTTGCTCGGCGGACTTGTTTGCTTCTGGTTGCTCCTTTTTTTGGTACCGGCAACCTCCAACAATCATTTTGTTTTTAATCAATGTAGTTTCAATGATTGAATAAACTTCCTGCTTGAGCGACGAAACGTCGGAATCGGTCATGCCAATCGTCGGAATGGCTTTATGTATGATGATCCTTGATAAGCCGGGACAAACTAAAAAACGATTTTCATTACTGTCGGGAAAAAGTTTCCAATTATCGAGGAAGGTGATAGGGATAACGGGAATTTGATTTTGGATGGCCAGGCGGAAGGCTCCACTTTTGAAAGGGCCTAGTTCGGGACTAATCGCCGGAATTGTTGCCTCTGGGAAAATGGCAATACCGATACCCTTGGCAATATCTTTATTAGCCCGCTTAAAAGCCTTTAATGAATCGGTTCGGCTGCTGCGATCCACAGAAATATTCATTCTTCTAAAGAAAATGTTGAATAATGGGATGTTCTTTAATTCCACTTTTCCCATGAAATGAAAATAGTTGGGAAAAGCAATGTTTGTAAGTACAATATCAAGATAAGAACTATGGTTCGGGCAAATAATATATGCTTTTCCTTTTTCGGGCTTTTCTTCGTAGGTAATTTTGTAAACGATTCCAGTAGAGAAAATAATCCAATGGGCCCATACCTTCTTTAATTGGAACGCATAAGGGAACCAAGCTTCGCGACTTAGTAAGATGAGGAAGATGGGATAGAGAGGAAGAAAGAAAAGAAATCCGGAAAGGAAAAACCACCCACACCAAATTCTTCTTGCAATGAATGACAGCTGTTTCACACGCCAAATATAGTGTTAAAATATGCTGATTTGAATGAGTTATAGGCCAAAAATGATGTTAGGCTGAAGTTTACTGTTCACGTTAGCTTTATTATCTTCGCAAACTATGGAAACAGTAGTAAGCGGCATTAGAAGCACGGGAAACCTTCACCTAGGAAATTATTTTGGAGCAGTGAAAAATTTTATTCGCATGCAGGAGGAGCAGAAATGCTATTTCTTTATTGCTGATTATCATTCGCTCACCACGCATCCCGATCCTCAGATGCTACGCCGTAATGTTCGACAGGTATTGGCTGAATATCTTGCTTGTGGTATTGATCCGGACAAGGCAACCATTTATTTGCAAAGCGATATTCCTGAAACGGCAGAATTGTATTTGTTGCTAAATATGCATGCCTATAAAGGAGAGCTAGAAAGAGCAACTACGTTTAAAGATAAAGCTAAGAAACAGCCCGATAATATAAATGCTGGATTATTAACTTATCCTGTATTAATGGCGGCTGATATTTTGATTCATAAAGCATCGAAAGTTCCTGTTGGAAAAGACCAGGAACAACATCTTGAAATGACACGTCAGTTTGGAAATCGGTTTAATCGAATGTATAATGTCGATTACTTTCCCGAACCAGTTGCTTATAATTTCGGAGAGCAGTTGGTGAAAATTCCTGGCCTCGATGGTAGCGGAAAGATGGGTAAGTCGGAAGCAGAAGGGAATGCTATTTTTTTGGCGGATGCCCCCGATGTGTTAAAGAAAAAAGTGATGCGCGCTATGACTGATTCAGGCCCTACAGAACCAAATTCCGATAAGCCGGAATCAATTAAAAATTTGTTTGCACTAATGAATGTGGTTTCAGAAAAAGAAACGGTTCAGTTTTTTGAAGATACATACGCTAATTGTACAGTTCGCTATGGCGATTTAAAAAAGCAATTGGCCGAAGATATTGAGAAATTTGTAGCTCCTTTAAGAGAGAGAATAGAAACCATAACGTCTGATGAGAAATATCTCAATAAGATTATGGATATGGGTAAGGAAAAAGCACACGCATCTTCTTCTGCTACCGTAAAAGAAGTGCGTGAAATTATGGGTATTAGTTACCGATAATCGAAAACGTTAAATTGGCTGAATTGATTTTATAAACTTAATGTTGATTTTTTCCATCAGCATTTTGCAAAATTCATAGTTGTGATTGCTAATGGCCTTTTTGAAATTATTCAGATTTTGAACAGAAATAAAATAATAGTCAGTTCTTATTTTTTCGCCGTCGAGCTGCTTGTTAATGACTCCGTATTTTAGCGATCCGTTTACTAATTCAAACTTCGCTGTTACATTTAAATGTTGATCAATTTCGTTTTGTTGCATGTTAGAGAGTGTTGGGGATTTTCTTTTACAAAGATGAGTGATAAGCGAAGGAAGTAATTATGAATTTGAATACTAACCTTACATTAGTCTCTTGTTGTGTTGTTAACGTGTTGGTCAATCCAATGTAGTCGTTCTGAAATAAATTCTCGGAGGTAAATTAGCTCGTCGTCGTAGTTTTTTATTTTCGCACTTTGATGGAAACCATGTCTGCTAATTCCGAAAACAGGCCATAAATCAAAATTTCTTGCATAAACGGGTTGTGTGATTTGTATTAAACTATCGATTGTGTGATTCACTTTTGCATCACTTAACTCATGTTTTCGAAGTGAAACCCATCTTTCTTTAAATTGTTGAGAGAACATTTGGTTTTTCATTAATGAAACCCACCATTGAGGAGCTCCGTTTGTGGCATTAGAGTCGTTGTATAAATACTCCCATCCCTTTCTTTCAACTGAGTTTTCCATTCCTAAATTACCGTAAGCACGATCGTAATCCCATGCTGGCCCTGCGTGAAGACGGCCTTCGTATGGTCGATAGAAGTAGGTGCTTAATTTGTACCCATCCGCATTTTTCGATATTTCGTTAATTATGATATAGTCGATAAAACTTTTAAAGTCGATCATTGATTGATAACTGGTGTCGTTTGCGTCCCTGCTTTTACTAGCTAATAAATCATCAAATTTGTTGAAGTATTGTCGGATATATGTTTTTGCTTTTTTTGCTTCTTTCTTTTTTTCCGGATACTTAACAATTAAAAAGGGTTTACTACTGTTATATGAATATGATTCATTGTCGCTATGCCATCCAATTTGATCTTTGTTGAAGTCATCTTTGCAAATCACAAATTGTTTCCCGTATTCTTTTATTTTATCAACAGTTAATGCTTTTTGAATGATAGAGTGATCGGGTTTTTCACTTAATAAATAAACTCCCATGTATTGATTATTCCAAACTACTTCGCAAAGTTTGTTTTCTACCGATGGTTCTCCAATGCTTTGATACAATGCATAGGTTAGTGAATTACGTATGATTGTTCTGTCCATTAAATTTGATCCTAATACCCATTGTGAAGTAGCACGAATACCTGCAATTGAAAATTCTTTTTCAGGCTCTTTGTTGCTTAGTACTTTTAATGAATAGTTTTTTCTTGCTAATCGTACCGAACTGTTACCTCTTAGTTTTATCTCTAGTGGAATTTTCGTGAATCGTATGCTGTCTTCTAATTTATTAATTTTACCATCTTCATTGTAGATTACATACATGCTGCCTTTCGCATCGTATTTCTTAATCGGACTTACTTCCGGACAATTAATTACTACTAAAGGAAGAGTTGACGATCTTAATGGTTTGGGTACTGGTGGATTTTTCGCAAATTTTAATTGCCAATACAGAAGCACTCCTCGTCCAGGTTTTCGAGCAGCATCAAAAATTTTTAATTTCCATGTTCCTTTACCTTTACAGATGTTGTTAAACCACCCTATAAAACCATGTGGACGATAATAACCTCCGTATGGTTTTTCCGTGGTGAAAATTAATCGCTTGGCAGTGTCGCTAAAAATAATATCTTCACGTACATCCTGATTTATTCCATCGTTCAACGTAAGTTCTACTTTTTCTCCGTTGGGGGCAACTAAAGAAATGTCGAGATTGGTAATATTTTGTGTTCTTAATCCCAGTCGAATCTCCGCTAACCCAAATTCTTCATTGAGATTTTCGTTTTCTAATTCGTTTACGTTAATTGTGAAAATTGTTGTGTCAGCGGTATTAGTTTTTTTAATAATGGCGCCTATCCCAGTATAAATACCTTCTTGTTCTTTTTTTGAACTCCACATATGAAAACTAAGGAAGCAGACTATATAAATCGCCAAAAGCACAAATAGCAATTTCTTCATCTTTTATTTTACGAAGGATTGCTAAAAAAGTTGGGAGTAATACGAATTATTTTGATCTATAATAACGAATAAGGTCGGTTGAGCCTACTGCATTAAATCCTGCCGAGCGTAACATAGTAATTAATTGTCCGCGATGAAAAGTGCAATGATTCATTACATGCATTATAATTTCTTCTGCCGTATTTTGGTAAGTGGTGCCATCAAGCGATTTAAACTCCACAATTTTTTTGTGAGACACATCTGTTAAAGCTACTGCAAATCGAATATAGTCTGCTGAATTTTCAAGTAACATTTCGGTGGCTTCTTTAATGGAGCCATTAAAATGATGGCTGGGCCAAGTATTCGATGATTCACCTCTTAATCGTTTCATCCATATTACTTGCGCATCCCAAAGATGAAACAATGTTTTGCGAATCGTAGGAAAGCTGCTCACTAATTCAGTGTCGGCAATTTTTTCTCCTGCATCATTAATGAAACTACAAATCTTCTCGTTCGCCCATTGGTTATATTTCACTAAAGTAACAAGATGTTCTGCAGGCATAATAACTATAGGTAGCGATTTATTAAAGGCATTTCAAATACTTTTTGAAGATGCTTTTCACTTATGCATTTCTGAAGAGCCATCGCATGTTTCATATGGTGCATATCGGATCCCAAGGCGCCAATAATATTCATGTCGATTAATTTCTCGCCTATTTTTTTTGCTTCCGGTCCATAGTATCCGCTCAATGAATTCAGATTTAGTTGTAAAACAACTCCCATGTCGTAGAAACGTTGATATTCATCAAGGTTACGATACCAAAAAGGGTAACGTTCAGGGTGAGCTAGTATAGGCTTATACCCTAGTACTTGCGAGCGAAAAAATACTTCACGCAAGTTTTCGGGAGGATTGATATAGGAAACCTCCATCAGTAAATAATTGTCGCCGAAAGTTAATAGCTTTTCTTCTTCCAACTTTTTTATAAAACCGTCGTCGATATAATATTCGGCAGCAGCAGAAATTGTAACCGGAATATTTTCTTCAGCAATTGCTTTTTGAACTTCTGATAAACCTGATAAAATAATTTCAGGGGTGTTTCGAAAATAATCACTCATGATGTGAGGAGTAGTAATTAACTTACTATATCCCATTGAGTGCAGAAAGCGAACAAGCTCTATACTATCTTCAATTGTTTTTGCTCCGTCGTCGATTCCAGGAATGAGATGCGAATGCATATCGGTCCCAATTGATGAAAAGTCGGTTTCTAGATCTTCCGATTCTTTCTTAGAAGAAAAAATATTTAATAATGACTTAAGCATTTTTGTAAGCTTTTCGGAACCACGTTACCGTCACTTGTAATCCTTCACGAATTTTGTAGCGTGGGGAGTAGCCCAATAATTTTTGTGCTAATGAAATATCTGCCAATGAATTTTTGATGTCACCTTTTCTCTCAGGAACAAACTCGGGTCGTTTGTTTGATTCAGCAATACCGGCAATGGTTTCATATAAATCATTAACCGATACAGCTTCTCCAACGGCAACATTATATACTTTATTGAGCGCTTCTTTATTTTCTGTAAATAATGCACGAACATTTGCTTGCACTGCATTTTCTACGAATGTGAAATCGCGTGTTTGACCACCGTCACCATAAATTACTGCGTCTTTACCAAACAATAAAGAGTTCATGAATAAAGGAATTGCAGCCGCATATGGTCCGTTAGGATCTTGATTGGGACCGAAGACATTGAAATATCTTAATCCGATAATTTCCATTCCGTAATGCATCGAAAACACTTTCGCATATAACTCGTTCGTTAGCTTTGAAACAGCATACGGTGAAAGAGGGTTTCCTAGTCGTGCTTCTACTTTTGGTGATTCGGTTGCATCGCCGTAAACAGAACTTGAACTTGCATATACAAATCGCTTTACACCGGCATCTCTCGCCGCTAAGAGCATATTTAAAAAGCCAGTAGTATTTGCTTCGCTAGTGGCGATTGGGTTTTTTATAGATCGTGGTACTGATCCTAATGCTGCTTGGTGCGAAATAAGGTCGATGCCTTCGCAAGCGCGTTTGCAATCCTCAGGAATGGTAATGTCTCCTTCAATAAATTCGAAAGCAGGATTACTGCGGAATGGTTCAATGTTGCGCAAAAAGCCGTTACTCAAATTGTCGAGGACACGTACTTTTTTTGCTCCTTGTTCTAGTAGGTAGGTAACAAGATTAGAACCGATAAATCCCGCACCTCCCGTTACTAGTATAGATGCATCTGAAATAGATGAATTATGGTAGGCCTTATCGTAAATAGAAGTAGTTGACATAATGAAATGAATTCGACAAATTTAGGGTTTCGATACTGAACTACCTAATGCCCGATTGCTGCTAGCTAAAATAGAAAAAGCCGTTCAATTTTAACGGCTTTGAGAAGGTGTTTAATTGTATTAACGTAATTGATATTGACGTTCGTAGTAGTTTTTGTAGTCGCCAGTGGTTACTTCGTCCATCCATTTTTGATTATCGAGGTACCAGTCAACGGTTCTTTCTAACCCTTCTTCAAATTGAAGCGAAGGGTTCCACCCTAATTCTCGCTGCAATTTTCCAGAGTCAATAGCATAGCGTAAGTCGTGACCTGCGCGGTCTTTTACATAGGTAATTAGTCCAGCAGAGGTTCCTTCCGCGCGATCTAATTTGCGATCCATAATTTTGCAGAGGACGTGTATGAGGTCGATGTTTTTCCATTCATTGTGCCCGCCTACATTGTATGTGTCGCCATTTTTACCACTATGATAAATAACATCGATAGCTACCGCATGGTCTTCTACAAATAACCAATCGCGAATGTTTTCGCCTTTTCCATATACAGGAATGTTTTTCCCCTGATGAATATTGTTAATGGCCAATGGTATTAATTTCTCTGGGAATTGATAAGATCCATAATTGTTTGAGCAATTAGAAATTACAATTGGTAAGCCATAAGTATCATGGTAGGCTCGAACAAGATGATCGGAACTTGCTTTTGAAGACGAATAAGGACTATGCGGATCGTACCGTGTTTCTTCTGTAAAGTATCCTGTTTCACCTAATGAACCATATACTTCATCGGTGCTAACATGATAAAAACGTTTGCCTTCCATATTGTCTTTCCAAATTTCACGAGCAGCATTTAATAGAACTACTGTTCCAACAATGTTCGTCATAATAAATTCCATGGGATTAGCAATGCTCCTATCAACATGCGACTCGGCAGCGAGATGGATTACACCATCAAATTGATATTTTGCAAAAATCGTTTGCATTGCAGCTGCATCGGTGATGTCGGCACGTACGAAGGAATAATTAGGGGCATTTTCAATATCACTTAAATTTGAAAGGTTACCTGCGTACGTTAATACATCAAGGTTAACAATATGGTATTCGGGATAATTTCTAACGAAACGTCGTACTACATGTGAACCAATAAAACCGGCTCCTCCGGTTACCAGAATATTTTTCATGGTATTGTTTTTTTTAGATACTTTAATGCAATTAAACTTCAGCCTATTTTTTTTGAAGTGCTTGTTCCCATGCCCAAGCAGATGTAATCATATCTTCAAGTGTTCGGGTTGTCTTCCAGCCTAATTCTTTATTTGCATACGAAGTGTCAGCATATGTTTTTTCAATATCACCATCGCGTCGGGTGGTTAATTGATAGTTTACTTTAACGCCTGTAATTTTTTCGAATGCATTTAAAATTTCTAACACCGATAATCCGTTTCCTGTTCCAATATTAAATAATTCGTAGCGGTCTTTTGATTTTCCGTTTAGCATTCTTTCAATGGCAACGGTATGCGCTACCGCCACATCTGATACGTGAATATAATCACGAATGCAGCTGCCATCAGGAGTGTTGTAGTCGGTTCCGAATACCATCATTTTCTCTCTTTTTCCAATAGCGGTTTGTGTAACTACTGGAAATAAATTAAGTGGAGCGCCGATAGGATATTCGCCAATTATTGCAGTTGGATGAGCTCCAACCGGATTGAAATAACGAAGGGTGATAATATTAATGTCGACAACTTTAGCAGTATCTCTTAAAATGTCTTCGCCAATTTTTTTTGTATTAGCATAAGGACATTGAGCAGGTTTTACTGCTGCAAATTCGTTAATAGGTAAAGCGTCGGGCTCCCCGTAAACAGAGCAAGAGGAAGAAAAAACAAATTTTTTAATCTTGTGCTCGTGGCATAACTCTATTAAGTTGATTAATGAACCAATATTGTTGCGATAATATTCAAGTGGTTTTTCTACACTTTCACCCACTGCTTTGAAAGCGGCAAAGTGAATAATTGCATCAATTGAGTGCACTTGTAAAAAGGCACTTACTTCATTTTTATTGTTGAGGTCGATGTTTGCGAAGAACGGTCGAGTTCCAGTTATTTTTTCTATTGAGTCGATTACTTCGGCATGTGAATTCGAAAGGTTGTCGATAATAAATACATCAAATCCTTTGTTGATCAATTCAACAGTTGTATGAGATCCGATGTAACCAGTTCCGCCAGTTACAAGAATATTCTTCTTCGCGTTCATGAATTCTTTTTCATAGCGTTTATGATCTGATCGTAAATGCGATGCAAATTAAAGACTCCAATAAGTTAGATCCTTTATTTTCCCTCTCAAAATCCCTTTCAAATCTACTAGAATTGCTTTTTCAGCTGCTAATTTTTTGAAGTCTGCTTCCGTATATGATGTATATTCTTTATGGTTTACAGCAACAACAATAGCATCGTAATTACTTCCTACTTCAGTGGTCAGTTCAAATCCATATTCATGATTTAACTCTTCACTATTAGCACGTGGGTCAATTACATCTACACTAACTCCGTACGATTTAAATTCATTGATTACATCAACAACTTTTGAGTTGCGAATATCTTCAACATCTTCTTTAAAAGTAGCACCCATCACCAATACACGACTCTTGCTGATATCTTTTCCCATTGCAATCAGTTTTTTTACTGTTTGCTTTGCTACATAAAAGCCCATTGAGTCGTTAACATAACGCCCCGAGTTAATTACTTGCGCATGGTATCCTACTTCTTGTGCTTTGTATGTAAGGTAATAAGGATCAACGCCAATGCAATGTCCGCCTACTAAGCCTGGCATAAATCGAAGGAAATTCCATTTTGTACCTGCCGCCTCTAAAACTTCGTACGTGTTTATGCCCATTTTATTAAAGATAATTGAAAGCTCATTCATCAAGGCAATATTTACATCACGCTGCGTGTTTTCAATGATCTTTGCTGCTTCCGCTACTTTAATCGATGAAGCACGGAATACGCCAGCTTGAACAACGATCTCATACACTTTTGCAATCTCATCTGCTGATTCTGCATCGCATCCTGAAACCACTTTCGTGATTTTAGCAAGCGTATGTTCTTTGTCGCCAGGGTTAATACGTTCAGGTGAGTAACCAACTTTGAAATCTTCTATGAATTTTAATCCAGTAATTTCTTCAAGCACTGGAATGCAATCTTCTTCTGTACATCCAGGATATACCGTTGATTCGTATACAACATAGTCGCCTTTTTTTAGAGCCGCAGCAATTGATTTAGTGGCGCCTAACAATGGTTTTAAATCAGGTAATTTATGATCGTCGATTGGAGTAGGTACCGCTACAATAAAAAAGTTTGCCTGACGTAAAACATCGAGTGAATTAGTGAATTCAATATCGCATCCTTCAAAGCAGCTGCTGTTGAGCTCTCCGCTTGGATCAATATTTTTTTTCATTAATTCAACACGTTGCGCGTTAATATCGAAGCCGATTACGGAAATTTTCTTCGCAAATTCCAAAGCGATAGGAAGGCCTACATATCCAAGGCCTATAACTGCTAGTTTCTTTTCCTTATTGATTAATTCATTATACATTGCTATTGCGTATTTCCGGTTTTTGTAATTTTCTTAGTGCGTAAATGCGTTCTATTATTTCAACAACTTTAAGTCCTTCAAGGGCGTTTGTTGTCATAATATTTCTTCCTTTTAATACATCAATTACATTTTCAATTATGTAATGATGGTTTGCCGCAGATCCTTTGTAATGACCATAATCATTAGCTGGATTTGCAGGAGGTAATATTGGCATTTCGTATTCTTTGATGTGGCAATATTCTACTTCATTCATATATTGTCCGCCCACTTTAATGCTGCCATTACTTCCTATTACGGTGATGCTACTTTCAAGATTTTTATCCCATATTGAAGTAGAGTAATTAATGCAACCCATTCCTCCGTTCACAAATCTAAAATTCACAATTCCTGAATCTTCAAATGAACTAATTGTTTGATGATTGAAATCGGCAAACACTCCGTTGATGTCGGTGATGTCTCCAAATATCCAATACATGATGTCGATAAAATGAGAAAACTGTGTGAATAAAGTTCCGCCATCGAGGTCACTACTTCCTTTCCAATTTTTTCCAGTGTAATATCGTTCGTCGCGATTCCAAAAGCAGTTGAGTTGCACCATGTAGATGTCGCCCACTTTATTTTGTTCAATAACGCTCTTTAGCCATGCCGATGGAGGAGAGTATCGATTCTGCATTACTCCAAATACATTGCGTGATACTTGTAGCGCTTTGTAAATTATTTTTTCGCAATCTGCTTTTGTGATCGCCATTGGCTTTTCGCATACCACATGCTTATGACTTGCTAATGAAATTAGTGAATGCTCTGCGTGCAATCCATTAGGAGAACAAACATTAACGACATCAATTTCAGGCACAGATTTCAACATTTCTTCTGCTGAATTAAAAAAAGGAACACCTTCAAATGCCTCTAATCCACATTCGCTTTTCTCACGTATATCGCATAAGCCAACTAATTCGGCTTCGTCGTTTCTGCGAATCATTTCCGCATGACGTTTACCGATATGTCCACTTCCGATTACAGCGAATTTGATTTTCTTGTTCTCGTAATTCAACATTCTTATGCGATTTTTGTTACTGTGTTATTTTTTAATTGATACCGCTGATTACTTTCCGGACATTCAGCATTCCCTTCGCTGTCGAATTTTAATTTATGTCCGTATTCACTCATCCATCCCGTTTGTCGAGCGGGATTTCCGATTACAAGAGCATAGTCGGGTATATTTTTAGTTACTACCGCACCTGCTCCTATAAATGCAAATGCTCCGATATCGTGTCCGCAAACAATTGTTGCATTGGCTCCAATAGAAGCCCCTTTCTTTACCGTTGTTTTTAAGTATTGATCGCGACGATTGACAGCACTTCGTGGATTCATTACGTTGGTAAATACCATACTTGGCCCTAAGAAAACATCATCTTCGCAAACAACACCTGTGTAGATCGAAACGTTATTTTGAATTTTTACATTATTGCCTAGAATTACTTCTGGTGATATCACCACGTTCTGACCAATATTGCAATTTTCTCCGATTATACAATTGGGCATAATATGTGAAAAATGCCAAATTTTAGTGCCTTTTCCGATTTTACATCCTTCGTCAATAATTGCAGTGGGATGAAATGAATATTCCATTTTTGATGTAGGTTTACCCAAACTTTTTTTTGTTTTAAAAGAAGTTTGTTTTAGTACGTTTATTAAACATTAACACTGGAGCCATTTAGACAGCTGTGCTTTTCGTTTTTTATTTTCTCTGATAATTACTCAAAGCGATGCGCTGTTTTGTAGAGTTCTTCTGAAGGCAAACTTTTGAAGTATTCATACGTTAATTTTAAGCCTTCAGCTCTCGATATTTTAGGTTCCCATCCAAGAAGCTCAATTGCCTTAGTAATATCAGGACGACGTTGTTTAGGATCGTCTTGTGGTAGAGGCTTACAGATTAATTGTTGAGTAGTGCCTGTTAGTTTTATAATTTCTTCGCCAAATTCTCGGATGGTGATCTCTGCAGGATTTCCAATGTTTACTGGATAGGCATAGTCGCTCATAAGTAATCGGTAAATTCCCTCAATAAGATCATCTACATAGCAGAAAGAACGTGTTTGACTTCCATCGCCAAATACGGTTAAGTCTTCGCCCCGTAAAGCTTGTCCGATGAATGCCGGCAATACACGTCCGTCGTTTAGTCGCATTCTTGGCCCATACGTATTAAAGATACGAACGATACGCGTTTCTAATTTATGATATGTATGGTAAGCCATCGTGATAGCTTCCTGGAATCGTTTTGCTTCGTCGTATACGCCACGTGGGCCAATAGGGTTCACATTTCCCCAATAGTCTTCTGTTTGAGGGTGCACATTCGGGTCGCCGTAAACTTCACTTGTAGAGGCTACCAAAATTCTTGCATTCTTTGCTTTGGCAAATCCTAACAAATTATGCGTCCCTAAGGAACCTACTTTTAATGTTTGGATCGGAATTTTTAAATAATCGATTGGGCTTGCTGGAGACGCAAAATGTAGAATATAATCAATGCGCCCTGGAACAAACACGAACTTACTCACATCATGATGATAGAACTCGAATTCTTTGAGTTTCATTAGATGTTGAATATTGCGAAGGTCGCCAGTTATCAAGTTGTCCATTCCGACTACATCATACCCTTCTTTTATAAAGCGATCGCATAGGTGAGAACCAAGAAATCCTGCAGCACCAGTAATTAAAACTCGTTTATTTGACATATGTGGTATTATAAAAAAGAGGGTATTTGTGGTGAAACTACTTCGCGACCAATGCTGTTGTAATGGAAGCCCATTTCAGCCATTCTTTGTAAGTCGTATAAATTACGTCCGTCGAATATTACTTTGCCTTTCATGCTAGACTTCATACGCTCAAAGTCAGGTGTTCTGAATAATGACCATTCAGTCGCAATCAATAAAGCATCTGCATCTTCAACAGCATCATACGGATCATTTGCGTAATTGATCGATTCTCCCAAGTTGCGTTTTACGTTTTCCATCGCTTCAGGATCGAAAGCACTTACCGTTGCTCCGGCCGCTAATAAATCACGTATGATATATAGTGCTGGAGCCTCGCGAATATCATCCGTATCGGGTTTGAATGCTAATCCCCAAACAGCGAATTTCTTCCCGGCCAAGTCGCCATTGAAGTGCTGGTGTACTTTTTCTACGATAACTGTTTTCTGTATTTCATTTACTTCCATTACCGACGATAAAATTTTAAAGTCGTAATTGAAATCTTTAGAAGTTCTGTAAAGCGCTTGAACATCTTTTGGAAAGCAACTGCCTCCATAACCAATACCTGCAAATAAGAATCGCTTGCCAATGCGAGAGTCAGAGCCGATGCCGATACGTACTGCATCAACATTAGCACCTACTTTTTCACATAGATTAGCGATTTCATTCATGAAGGTGATCTTTGTAGCAAGGAATGCATTAGCAGCATACTTTGTTAATTCTGCCGAACGCTCATCCATGAAGTAAATGGGATTGCCTTGGCGAACAAACGGAGCGTAAAGATCACTCATGACCTTTTTCGCTTTTTCGCTTTTCGTTCCTATTACAACTCGATCTGGTTTCATGAAATCATCCACTGCAAATCCTTCACGCAAAAATTCAGGGTTTGAGATAACATCAAAATGTACGGTGGCGTTTTTTGAAATTGCTTCACGTACTTTTTCGGCTGTGCCTACCGGAACTGTACTCTTGTTAATGATGATTTTATAATCTTTAATTAAGCGACCAAGGTTATGGGCAACACCCAACACATATGATAAGTCGGCAGATCCGTCTTCGCCAGGAGGTGTTGGTAATGCTAAAAATATAATCGATGCGTCAGCAATTGCTTCTTCTAAGTTGGTAGTGAATTGTAATCGACCTTGCTTAATGTTTCTTTCAAATAAAACATCTAGGTGCGGTTCGTAAATCGGAATAATTCCATTACGCATGCGGTCCACTTTATTGGTGTCGATATCTACGCATGTAACATGGTTTCCCATCTCAGCGAAACAAGTCCCTGTAACGAGTCCTACATAGCCTGTACCTACAACTGCAATATTCATATGTTTCGAATTTGAGATAATTAGTGGCCTTTTATACTGATAAAGGGATAAAGGGTTTCACTAGTATCAGTTTACTTATTGATGAATTCTAATACTGATTCTGTAATGAAGGCCAAGTCTTCGTTAGATAATTCGGTATGCATTGGTAACGAAATTACATGGTCGCATAATTGTTCTGTTACCGGGAAATCTCCGTGCTTATAGCGAGGATCTGTATAAGCTTTTTGCATGTGCAAAGGAATTGGATAATAGATCATACTTGGAATGCCTTTTTTCTCAAGATGCTCTCTTAAAGCGGTTCTTGATACACCATTAAGTACCAATGTGTATTGGTGGAATACGTGTGTCGAATTAACCATATATCCCGGTGTTTTAATTTTCGGGTTGTTCGCAAAGGCTTTATCATAGTAGGTCGCCGCATATTGACGAGCTTTGCAGTAGCTGTTTAAGTGTGGTAATTTCACTCTTAAAATGGCAGCTTGCATGCTATCCAAACGAGAATTTACTCCAATGTCATCATGATGATATTGCACCGATTGTCCATGGTTGGCGATCATGCGAAGTCTTGCCGCTAATACGTCGTCATTGGTGAAAATTGCACCGCCATCGCCCATGCATCCTAAGTTTTTCGAAGGAAAGAACGAAGTTGTCCCTATTGTGCCTATTGTCCCCGCTTTGTAAGTGATGCCGTTCGCCATGGTATAGTCAGATCCTATCGCTTGCGCCGTGTCTTCAATAACATATAAATTATGCGCATTTGCGATTTCCATGACCCGTTGCATATTGGCGCATTGTCCGAATAAATGAACTGGCACAATAGCTACCGTGCGTGGGGTG
The DNA here is from genome assembly GCA_903881665.1 of uncultured Bacteroidota bacterium. Lineage (GTDB taxonomy): Bacteria > Bacteroidota > Bacteroidia > AKYH767-A > OLB10 > CAINEC01. Next base: position 123,679 of record CAIRUC010000111.1, read on the forward strand.
ATGGCGCGCTCAATTGCATCGCAATCGATTGTGAAATCTTCTGGATTTACATCAACCAATACAGGTTTTAATTGCAGTAACGCCATTACTTCGGCCGTTGCAACGTATGTGAAACTTGCTGTAATAATTTCATCTCCTGGCTTAAAATTCAATGCCATCATGGCAATTTGTAAAGCGTCGGTTCCGTTGGCGCATGGAATAACATGCTTCGCCTCAAGGTATTCTTCCAGCTCCTTGCCAAAAGCCTTCACTTCAGGCCCATTAATATACGCCGAAGAGGTAATTACATTTTGAACAGCCTGATCGATTTCTGGCTTAATTTTGTTGTATTGGCTGATCAAATCAACCATTTGCAATTTTTTAACAGCTTCCATTTTACTGCAGATTGTTTTATCCCAAGGCAAAAATCCGATGGGTTTTTTAGCACCTGCGAAGATAGTATATTTCATTCGAGTGGCACTTGTATTTTCGTTGCTAAAATTCATTATTTTCGCAAGGTGAAAAAGAGCATTTATTTAAGTATTGTTGGCATTTTATGCGGTTTTGTAGTTTCAGCGCAAGTTAGCGTGAGGGATTCTTCTGTTAAAATGGTACTTCTTTCTCCATCCTTTGCCGTGCAGTCTCCTTTAGGTGATTTGGCAAATCGATTCGGAATCAATTCATCCTTAGGGTTTACCGCAACTATTAAGTCCAAAAAAAACTGGACGTTCAGCCTCGATGGGAATTTTATTTTCGGGACGAGAATTTTAGAGCCTAGTCTTTTTGGAAGCTTAGTCGATAATGATGGATTTATTTTAGGCAGCGACGGTTTGTATGCAGATATCCGTGCTTATGAGCGGGGGTATTATGCTATGGCTTTAGTAGGAAAGATTTTTCCTTTCAAAGGTCCGAACCCTAATTGTGGAATAACCGTTCAGTTAGGAGCGGGATTTATGCAACATAAAATTCGAATTGAAGATAAAAAAAATGCAGTTCCTTCTTTGCAGGGGGAATACCTAAAAGGATATGATCGCCTTACAAATGGCGCCGCTTTAAAGCAGTTTATTGGTTATACGTATATCGGAAATCGTCGCTTAGTAAATTTTTATTTTGGAGTTGAATTAATTGAAGGGTTTACTGAAGGAAGAAGAAACTATAATTTCAATACGGGTATCTCCGATAGGGGAAAACGTTTCGATATGCTTTCGGGATTACGAGTTGGTTGGATTATGCCGTTTTATAATCAAGCGCCTGAGAAGTTTTATACGTATTGATGTTTATGTGGCTAATCTATTTTGCAGGAGTTTTAATATATGAGGCAGCGGTTAGAGTTGCTTCTTTGTTTAACGATAAAGCAAAATTATGGGTTGAAGGTCGGAACCAGCAGGAAGAGGTATGGAAAGCGCTGAAAGGAATAAATGAGAAGAGAATTTTATTTCATTGCGCATCATTAGGTGAATTCGAACAAGGTCGACCTGTAATTGATGCGTTGCGCGCCGAATATCCCGATCATAAAATAGTACTTACTTTTTTTTCTCCTTCTGGATTTGAGGTGAGGAAGAACACGCCATTAGCCGATTATGTTTTTTATCTTCCTATGGATGGGCCTTGCATGTCGCTTAAGTTTATAAAAGCAATCTCTCCCAAGATGATATTTTTTGTAAAGTATGAGTTTTGGTACTTCTACGGAAAATATATTGCCAAAATGAAAATCCCTTATTACTGTGTGTCGGCAATTTTTCGATCCGATCAAGTTTTCTTTAAGTTTTATGGAGGATTTTTCAGAAAGATTTTATTGCGTTTCACGCATTTCTTTGTTCAAGATCAGAATTCTTTGTCGTTGTTATATAAGATGAGCATTGCAAATGTTACAGTTGCTGGAGACACTCGATTTGATCGTGTGGTAGCAAACGCGAAACATCCATTGGCGCTGAGTGAAGTGAAATTGTTTGTTGGATATAGTAAAGTTATTGTGGCTGGATCTACATGGAAGCCAGACGAAGAAATACTTAACGAATTTTACCTGTCTATTGGCGAAGGATTTAAATTAATCATTGCTTCTCACGAAATCAAGCAAGATAATTTGTTGAAGCTGCGTGATTCATTTAACGGAAAAGCAGTTCTTCATTCTGAATGGAAGAGTAATACTTCGGGCAATTATCAAGTGCTGTTAATCGATAATGTTGGAATGTTGTCGAGTTTATACCAGTTCGCCGATTATGCTTATATCGGTGGAGGTTTCGGTTCCGGAATTCATAATATTTTGGAGGCCACGGTGTTTGGTGTTCCGGTTTTCTTCGGGCCAAATTTTAAAAGATTTAAAGAAGCGAATGATCTGATTAAATTGAAGGGAGCTTTTTCTATAGCTAATGCTACCGATCTCTCACAGCAATTTAATTTACTTGAACTCGACGAATCATTGTATGCTAAAACCAAGGGATTCAATGAAAAATATATTCACGATAATAAAGGTGCTACCGGACTTATCATGGAATATTTAAGAATGAATTACGAAAGTTAGCGAAAAAGATGGGGTGTGTTTTTAATGCATTCGCCAACAAAGTGTTTTGATTTTTTGACTTAATGAATTCATTCAATTGTTTTTTCAATTGATATCAATTTTAAATCATCGTAAAATGTACATCCTGTAGCTATCAAGTTTAATCAGGATAAACAATAAAGCTGTAAAGCTCCACAGCGATGATCCGCCGTAGCTGAAAAAGGGAAGCGGAATTCCAATTACAGGGGCTAATCCAATCGCCATTCCCACGTTTACCATTACGTGGAAGAATAAAATAGAAGCGACACCATATGCATAAATACGAGTGTATGGTGAACGCTGCCGTTCAGCAATGAAAAGAATACGATAGAGTAATGCCAAGAACATCATTAATACAAATGTTGTCCCAGCAAATCCCCACTCTTCACCTACAGTGCAAAATATAAAGTCGGTGCTTTGCTCAGGTACGAAATCATATTTGGTTTGTGTTCCTTGCAAATATCCTTTTCCAATAAGCCCTCCCGAACCAATTGCAATTAACGACTGATTTACGTTATAGCCAGCTCCTTTGGGATCTGATTTTTTCCCTAATAATATATTGATTCGTTCGCGTTGATGATCTTGTAGGATTTTATTAAAAGCAAAATCAACAGAGAATACTACTCCGCAACTTAAGGTTGTTATAGCTAATATAACCATTAAGTTTTTGCGAGTTTTTCTCATTAATAAATAGGCTGCAAATCCTAGTCCTCCAATTACACTTAAAAGAATTAAATTCGGTACCATTAGCGCTAATACAAATAATACCCCTGCTAGAAATCCGAAAATGAGTACGTTTTGTGATAATCCTTCTCTGTATAAAACGAATACAAAGGCACAGAATACTAATGCCGATCCTGTGTCGTTTTGTAGTAATACAAATGCCATCGGAATTAAAACTATAAGCCCTGCTGTTAGTTTGGTTTTTACGTCTTCCATTCGTATGCCCAATGTACTAAGGTATTTTGCTAAGGCCATGTTGGTAGCAAACTTGGCAAATTCAGATGGCTGTAGTTTAAATGATCCTATTTCAATCCATGATCTTGCTCCCTGCACGTCGCGTGCAATGACTAGCACAATTAATAAGATGAATAGTACGGTTAAATAAATAGGGTAGGAGAATGCTGCGAAAAATTTGCCATCAATAACGAGTATTGCTAATGCGATTAGTAGCGATGTGCCTATCCATAGCAACTGACGACCGTAATTTTGAGTCATGTCGAAAATGCTTTGATGGTCTTCGTTATAAACAGCTGCATAAATGTTTAGCCATCCCATTAATACGAACACGAGGTACATAATTACCAGCGCCCAATCAATATTTTCAAATATGCTTTTTTGTTGTCTCAAGGTTGGTCTTATTATCCGAAATAATAACGCAATTCTTCACATTTAATCATCGTCACCTTCACATCGTTAACAGGTAAAGGTTTTTTTTCTTTCGTGGGTATCTCACAATTTTCAATTGTAAAGTCACTAAATGCAATTTCATTTACTTCTGCTTCAATATCGCCAGATACAGCATCCGATTCGTTTAAGAGAATGGGCGCGTGTGGAATCATCTCTTCTAATGAAGGTCCGTAAAATGCATCAATGCCATCGTCTTTTTTCTCCATGCTGTTATCTTGCATGTGAATCAAAACTCCTTTCTTCATACGGTCCTCGAGATCGGGACGCGAGATAGAATCATACATAAATTTTTCCATCATTAAGCTTGCAATTGGTGCTGCCCATGTGGCTCCGAATCCAGCATTTTCTACCATAACGGCAATGGCTATACGAGGATTATCGCGTGGTGCAAAACCTACAAACAGGGAGTGATCTTTGCCATGCGGGTTTTGAGAGGTGCCTGTTTTTCCGCATATTATTATATCCCTAAATTGAGCGATGCGCGCCGTTCCTGCTTCTACCACTCTTTGCATTCCATCATGAATGATGTCAAAGTTTTGAGGACTAATTTTAGTGTAATGACGTTCCGCTAATCCACGGCTGTTATTGTTTTTGCCCGCTATTTTTTTGATAATATGCGGCGTGTAATAATATCCTTTATTAGCAATGATGCAGATGATATTTGCCATTTGCATAGGCGTAATTCCTAACTCTCCTTGTCCGATGCCGAGCGAATAAATGGTGGAGGCTTTCCAGTGATGTTGCCCGTAAATTTTATCGTAAAATGCAGTTGTTGGAATCAATCCTTTTAATTCATGTGGCATATCAACACCAATTTTATTTCCAATGCCGAAACTTAATTGATAGTTCCTCCAGGTATTATACCCTGTTTCGCTATCTGCAAATTTTTTATTGTCGATAAATGACCTAAACGTATTACAGAAATAAGGATTGCATGAATATTGAATCGCTCCTTCTAATGCAATAGGAGGATGTGGATGACAATGTACCGAATGGCTTCCTACCGAAAAGCTATGAGGAAATGAGGTAGATGATGTTATAATGCCTTCTTGCAAAGAGGCAAGTGCATTGGTAAGTTTAAACGTTGATCCCGGAGGGTAATACGCTTGCATGGCACGATTAAACAAAGGCTTTAATGGGTCTTTTAACAGTACTCCGTAGTTTTTCGAGCGAACACGTCCTACCAATAAATTGGGATCGTACGATGGACTCGATATCATTGCTAAGATCTCGCCTGTTCGAGGCTCTATGGCCACTAATGATCCAACTTTGTTCGCAAGTAATTGTTCGCCGTAAGCTTGCAAATCGGCATCGAGCGAAGAAACAAGGTTAGCTCCTGCAACGGCAATCGTATCATACTGTCCGCTTTTGTAAGAGCCCTTTTCGCGATTAAATACGTCTACCATTACAATCCGTACACCGCGTCGTCCACGTAACTCGCCTTCATAACTTTGCTCAATCCCGCTAATGCCTATATAATCACCCTGGCGATAATATGGGTTTTTTGAAATCAGATCGTCGTTTACCTCTCCTATATAACCTAATACGTGGGCGGCAGTATTGCTAGGGTATTTACGTAGCGTTCGTGGTTGAACGTAAAATCCATGAAACTTATATAATTTCTCTTGAAAGGTGGCATAGTTCTCTGCCGAAATTTGCTTTTCAAAAATCGATGATTTTACGCGTGAGAAGGTCCGCGCTTTAGTCATCTTAACAATAAAATCGTCCTTTGGTATTCCTAATAAATTACAAAATTCGTTCGTGTCGAGATCTTTTACCTGACGAGGTATGACCATCAAATCATAAACAGCTTGATTGAACGCTAGAATTTTTCCTTTGCGGTCATAAACCATTCCCCTGGCAGGGTAGTCGATCATGTAACGTAATACATTGTTGTTCGCCGAAACTGTATAGCTGTCTTCTAGTACTTGAACATAAAAAAGTCGAGTGAGGAAAATAAGTACAACTGCAGTAAAAATACCTGCAACAACTAATCGTTGACCGCTTCCGGATGCGCCGTTCATGTTTAATATTTTACTACTTCGTTTGGGTACTGCAAATCTATATCAGTTATGATTTAGAAATCATAATTAGTTGAAATACTTCTAAGATAAATTCCGATCAGTAGGTTTCGATGTTAGATACTGAGATATGACAATCAGTACCAACGTGACTAAACTACTAAGTATGGCTCTTGTTAGCGTATTAAAAAACTCACTGAATCTGAACATCTCAATATTGAAAAGCAGTATATGATGAATTAATAACATTACACTGCAATAAACGATAAACCATCGTATCCCGAATTTACGAATTCCCGGTGAAGCATCTGCTTCGTATCCGTCGCGCGGAGCAATCATTTTTAACCAACTCGGACGCATATATGCAATAAGCAAACAGGCCGAAGCGTGCATGCCCATGGTATTCTGAAATAGGTCAACAGTAAGTCCGGTTACGAACGCAATGCCCAATAATAAAAGGCGAGGAAGTTGAATGGGAAGCGTAAGTAAAAACATCACATATAAAAAAGGATTAATGATACCGCCCAACTGCACATTGTTTAGCACAAGCACTTGAATGGCTATCAATAACACAAATCGCAAAACGATATTTAGTATCTCAATGATCATTGTTCGTTGCTTTGTACCGTGGTTGACTCCAGGTTTCTTTGTTCGTTCTTAAGTAGGTTTTCTATGATGTAGACATAGCTGAGATTGTTGAATTTCGTCGACAATCCTATCGTAATTGCGTGAAAATTAGATCCAGGATTTAGCTTGTCTTCTTTTACTAAACCAATCATTACGCCAGCAGGAAATATGGATGAATATTCAGTGGTAACAACGGTGTCACGTTTTTGAACAGGAACTGTTTTGTCGATCTCGCTTAATATCGCTTCATGTGGGTCTTCTCCATTCCAAGTCAGAGAGCCAAAAAAACCATTGCGTTTAATCATGGCACTCACGCGCGATTTAGTATGTAAAAGCGACATTACCGTACAATAGTGATCGCTTACTTGTTGTACAATTCCTACTACTCCCGAACCGCAAATAACTCCCATTTCAGGATGAATTCCGTCGAGTGAACCTTTGTTAAGTGTAAGGTAATTATTACGCATACTCACAGAGTTGTTAATTACCTTGGCCGTAACGTACGTGTATTGCTGTTTTCCGATACTGTCGTTTACATCAACTTTATTCGTATCACTGATGTACATCGATGTGTTCAATGTATTGCGCAAAGCCGCATTTTCGGTCGCAAGTAGTTGGTTGTTGTCGCGAAGGTGAATATATTCTTTTACATAACTCACCCCTTCCATCACCTCAGTCACTCCGGCATTGGTTGCGTTTAAAACAGAAGCATGTTGAAATTTATTATTCTGTACTAAGAGATAGATGCAAAAACTCTGCAACACGACAAACAACAACGTGAAGTTGTTTCGCCATAGCAGTAGAAATAATAATCTCATGTACGAACGATTGCGATTTCAGATTGTATACTGGTCCCAAACAGCTGTTCGGCTGTTGTTAGTGTTGTAAGAACTTGTAACGATGAATATTCTTTAGCGCAATGCCAGTTCCGCGTACTACTGCACGAAGTGGATCTTCAGCAACGTGTACAGGTAATTTTGTCTTCATTGAAATACGTCGATCTAATCCGCGTAACAATGCGCCTCCGCCTGTTAAGTAAATTCCAGTACGGAAAATATCCGCCGACAACTCAGGCGGTGTAATCTCAAGTGCTTTCAAAATAGCTTCTTCAATCTTGCTGATCGACTTATCTAAAGCATGCGCAATTTCAGGGTAGCTTACTGTAATTTCTTTCGGAATACCTGTCATCAAATCGCGACCGTGAACGGCGAAATCTGGTGGAGGATTGTCTAATTCAGGTAAAGCAGATCCTACTTCAATTTTAATTCGTTCAGCAGTTCGTTCTCCAATAAGGATGTTGTGCTGACGACGCATATAATCCCAAATATCAGTGGTGAATCCATCGCCGGCAACTCGAATACTTTGATCACAAACAATACCTCCTAAGGCAATTACGGCAATCTCTGAAGTTCCGCCGCCAATATCAATAATCATATTTCCCATGGGCTCTTCCACATCGATACCAATACCGATTGCGGCTGCCATAGGTTCATGTATTAAGTACACTTCTTTCGCTCCCGCATGTTCTGCAGAGTCACGTACCGCACGTTTCTCTACTTCGGTAATCCCTGAAGGGATGCAAATAACCATGCGTAGCGAAGGGGTGAAAAGCTTGTTTCCAGGGTTGATCATGCGAATCATCCCTTTAATCATTTGTTCAGCTGCTTCGAAATCGGCAATTACTCCATCTTTCAACGGTCGAACCGTTTTGATGTTTTCATGCGTTTTTCCGTGCATCATCATTGCCTGTTTACCTACGGCAATAACTTTTCCGGTGGTGCGGTCGATAGCAACGATAGAAGGTTCATCAACGACTACTTTGTCGTTATTTATAATTAGCGTATTCGCTGTTCCAAGATCGATAGCAATCTCCTGTGTTAGGAAATCAAAGAGTCCCATGCAGTAGTTCTTCTTTTACGGATTATCTCCCGAAGGAGCAATAGTGATTTGATTATATAATTGTCAGCAATGTATATCGCGGATATTCTTGCAAGATAATTTTTTGCTAACTGCAAAAGTGGTTGAAATATTTGAATTATTAACTAATTAATGTTTAAAATGACGAATTCCTGTTATTACCATTGAAATTCCAAGCTGATTACAAGCATCTATTGAGTCTTGATCTCTTATAGATCCTCCCGGTTGTACTACTGATGTGATTCCTGCTTCGGCAGCAATTCTTACGCAATCGGGAAAGGGGAAGAATGCGTCAGAGGCCATTACTGCTCCTTTTATGTCCATCCCAAATTGTTCTGCCTTGGCAATGGCTTGTTTTAATGCATCAACCCGCGATGTTTGTCCAACACCACTCGCACAGAGTTGTCCGTTTTTCGTTAACACGATAGCATTACTTTTACTGTGCTTTACTATTTTGTTGGCAAATAATAAATCAGCGATTTCGGTGGATGTCGGCGCTTTTTCGCTTACCGTTTTCAGCATGTCGGCCGTTTCTGTGGTGCTATCTGTATTCTGAACAAGGATTCCGTTCAAAATGCTGCGGTATGTTTTTTCAGGATGGCGGAAATCACGCGTCTGAAGTATCATTCTATTCTTTTTGCTTTTCAAAATGACCAAAGCTGCTTCGTCAAATCCTGGAGCCGCTAGTATTTCGAAAAATAGGCTGTTCATGGCTTCCGCAACGTCGGCGTTGATGAGTCTATTTGCAACAATTACACCTCCAAAGGCTGAAACAGGATCTCCCGCAAATGCTTTGTCCCATGCTTTTAATAATGAGGCATCGCTTGCAATTCCGCAGGCATTGTTATGCTTTATTATAGCAACTGTTGGCTCCGAAAAGTCGGCAACTAATCCTAAGGCCGAATCTACATCGAGTAGATTGTTGTAGGATAGTTCTTTTCCGTTGAGTTGGGTAAATACGTCATCGAGATTGCCATGGAAAGAGGCCGGCTGATGCGGATTTTCTCCATAGCGTAATAATTGCGTATTCCATTCGGCTGGCAAATGAATTCCTTTATTGTCGGAATTTCCCGAAAACCAATTATTGATGGCCGTATCGTAATTGCTGCTTACACCAAAAGCTTTGTTTGCTAAATATTTGCGTTGTTCAAGTGAAGTTGATCCTTTTTGTTCTGTAAGGATTGTGTTGAGTACTCCATACTGATTTACGGATGGAATAATTACTACATCGTTAAAGTTTTTAGCAGCTGCGCGGATGAGGGAAATTCCTCCGATGTCGATTTTCTCGATAATCGAAGTTTCATCAGCACCTGAAGCAACGGTCTTTTCAAAAGGATAAAGATCTACAACAACTAAGTCGAGGAGGGGTAACTTGTATTCCGTCATTTGTGCTTGATGAGAGGCGTCGTCACGTATCGAAAGGATGCCTCCAAAAACAGCAGGATGCAATGTCTTTACGCGCCCATCGAGAATCGAAGGGTAGCCAGTAATATCTTCAACCGCAATAACCGGAATATTCATGGCTTTGATAAAATCGAAGGTGCCTCCGGTGGCATAAATGATTACTTGGTTTTCGTGCAGGGCTTTTACAAGCACATCCAGGCCCTCCTTATGAAAAACGGAGAGTAAGGCTGATTTTATCGTCTTATTCATGGGGTAATTGAAGATGTTGAAAGGATGTTGCAAAAGTAATCTGCATTTACCTCATTTCGTGGGATTTCAGAAAATATTTTATTCGAAAGGGTCGATTGTTTCCATAAACAAAAAAAGCTGCCCTTGCGGACAGCTTTTTCGTATTATTTAGGTACAATGATTATTGTACGTCGTTGGCACTTCTTGCTGATAATTGTACTCCGTTGAAGTCAGATACAATTGCTGTTACTGAAGTAGCTCCTGCAGGGATTGCCGCTCCTGTGAAAGATGCTGCAGCACGAGTGTAAAGTAATACAGTTCCTGTAGCGTCAGTTACGTTAGTAGTTGTTCCGAACGTTGCTGAAGAGAATGATGCATTAACAATTTTAATTAATGTTGATTCCCATGTATCCGTCGTTCCAGACATATTTGCTGTTAAGTCACTAACTGTAACTAATCGTGGAGATATAGTTCCTGTTCCAACTTTAGCAGAGTAATTTAAAGGAACCGGAGCTGATGTGCTTCCTCCTAATTCTAATAAACCATTGTATTCGTATAAAGTTTGTCCTGTACAGTTTACAGTGATTGAGTCACCAATTAAATAAGGATGTCCAGCGTCAAAACGAACCAATATACCTGCTGATCCATCTTGAATAATTACGTTTTTGTAATCAGTATGGTTGGTAGTTGCATCTGAAATAACAACACCTGATATTGCCCAGTTACCTGAAACTACTGTTGATGTTCCTGTGAATTGGCCACGGATATTAGCAATTGAAGTAGGATTAGCTGCTGGTGGCGGTGGAACCGGTGCTGATCCGCAGGCTCCTGATATAAAACGAGCCGTGTCCATTTGAACGCCTTCAAGATCTCTAATTACAAGTTGC